>NZ_JBFAQJ010000030.1:0-88175 GCF_040677225.1 Saccharopolyspora sp. NPDC049357
GGGATTCGAATTTCGCGCGAAATTCGACGACGGAACGCGGCGTTCAAATTTCGCGCGAAATTCGAATCCCCTGCCTCCGGAACCGCGCGGTTCTCGAAATTTCGTTGCGCCACGGCGGTCGCTTGCGATTGACACCGCGCGGCGGTGGGCGACACTGAGCACGTGGTCAAGACGCTGCACCCGCAGAACTACCAGGACGTCTACTACGTGGGCGACTACTACCGCCAGGGCAACGCCGTCCTGATGGATCTCACCGACGTCCCTGGTTCCGAAGCGACTCAGCTCGTCGACTTCGCGGCCGGCCTGGTCGTGGCCCGCGGCGGCGACATGCAGCGCGTCGCCCCGAAGGTCTTCCTCCTCAGCCACCCCGAGCAGCCCGAACAGCGCTGACCCCGCGCAGCACGCGAGAGGGCGCCCCCACCCGAGTTCGGTGAGGGCGCCCGATTCGCGTGCGGCGTCAGACCACGACGTGCGGGAGTTCCTCCGCGAAGTGGCAGGCCGAGGGGTGCGTGCCCGTGCGGACTTCCAGCTCCGGGGCCTTCTCGGCGCAGATGTCCTGGGCCTTCCAGCAGCGGGTGCGGAAGCGGCAGCCCGACGGCGGGTTGGCCGGGCTGGGGACGTCGCCGGTGAGGCGGATGACCTCGCGCTTGCCGCGCAGGGTCGGGTCCGGGACCGGAACGGCCGACAGCAGGGCCTGGGTGTACGGGTGCTGCGGGTGCTCGTAGATGTCGTCCTCGGTGCCGACCTCGGCGATCTTGCCGAGGTACATCACCGCGACCCGGTCCGACAGGTGCCGGACCACGCCCAGGTCGTGGGCGATGAACACGTACGACAGCCCGAACTCGTCCTGCAGATCGCCCAGCAGGTTCATCACCTGCGCCTGGATCGACACGTCCAGCGCGGACACCGGCTCGTCGCAGACGATCACCTTCGGCTTGAGCGCCAGCGCGCGGGCGATGCCGATGCGCTGCCGCTGACCGCCGGAGAACTGGTGCGGGTAGCGGTGGATGTGCTCGGGGTTGAGGCCCACGACGTCCAGCAGCTCCTGCACCTTGCGCCGCCGCTCGCCCTTCGGCGCCACCTCGGGGTGGATCTCGAAGGGCTCGCCGACGATGTCGCCCACGGTGCGCCGCGGGTTCAGCGAGGTGTAGGGGTCCTGCAGCACGATCTGCATGTCCCGGCGCAGCTTGCGCAGTTCCGAGCCGCGCATCTTGAAGATGTCGCGCCCCTCGAACAGCGCGGTACCGCCGGTGGGGTTCTCCAGCCGCATCAGCACCTGGGCCAGCGTCGACTTGCCGCAACCGGATTCACCGACGATGCCGAGCGTTTCCCCGCGCTGCAGGTCGAAGGACACGCCGTCGACCGCCCGCACGTGCCCGACGGTGCGGCGCGGGATGCCCGCGCGCACCGGGAAGTGCTTGACCAGGTTCTGCACCTGGAGGATCGGCTCAGCCACGGCTCATCATCTCCTCCGCGAAGTGGCAGGCGCTGACGCGGCCCAACCCGAGGTTGTGGTCGGTCGGCACCTCCGTGCGGCACTTGTCCTGGGCCCGCGAGCAGCGCGGGTGGAACGGGCACCCCGGCGGCACCGCCATCAGGTTCGGCGGCAGGCCCTTGATCGTCTCCAGCTCCTGGCCCTTGAGGTCCAGGCGCGGGATCGACCGCATCAGGCCGTCGGTGTAGGGGTGGCCCGGGGCCTTGTACAGCGAGTACGCGTCAGCGGCCTCGACGATGCGGCCCGCGTACATCACCACGATCCGGTCCGCGACCTCGGCGACCACGCCCAGGTCGTGGGTGATGAGGATCAGGCCCATGCCGCGGTCCCGGCGCAGCTCGTCGAGCAGGTCCATGATCTGGGCCTGCACGGTGACGTCCAGCGCCGTTGTGGGTTCGTCGGCGATGAGCAGGTCCGGGTCCAGCGCCAGCGACATCGCGATCATCGCGCGCTGCCGCATGCCGCCGGAGAACTGGTGCGGGAACTCCTTCACGCGCTGCTTGGCGTTCGGGATCTTGACCTGGTCCAGCAGCTCCACGGCCCGGTTCGTGGCGTCCTTGCGGGACATGCCGCGCCGCGTCCGGAGCTGCTCGGCGATCTGGAACCCGACCGTGTAGACCGGGTTCAGCGCCGACAGCGCGTCCTGGAAGATCATCGCCATCGCGTCGCCGCGCAGCTCTCGCCTGCGCTCCTCGGTGGCGGTCAGCAGGTCCTCACCGCGGTAGCGGATCGCACCTCCGGTGATCGCCCCCGGCGGGATGTCCAGGATGCCCATCACGGTCTGCGCCGTGACGCTCTTGCCGGAACCGGATTCGCCCAGCACGGCGAGGGTTTCGCCGGCGTCGACGTGGTAGTTCACACCGTTGAGGACTTTCGCGACGCCGTCCCGGGTGCGGAACTCGACGTGCAGGTCCTCGACCTCCAGCAGACGTTCCGCCGAGGTCTCGTGTTCGTTTGCGGACACAGCGGTTTCTCCTACTTCTGCTTCGGGTCGAGCGCGTCGCGGACGGCGTCACCGAGCATCACGAACGCGAGGACCGTGAGCACCAGGAAACCGGCCGGGAAGAACAGCAGGTGCGGCGCCGACTGGATGTAGTTGCGCGAGTCGGAGATCATCACGCCCCATGACACGACCGGCTCGCGCAGGCCGATGCCCAGGAACGACAGCGTCGCCTCGGCACCGATGAACCCGCCGAGCGCGATGGTCGCGTAGACCATCACCGGCGCCAGGGTGTTGGGCAGCACGTGCCGCATGATGATCCTGGTCGGGCTCGCGCCCAGCGCGCGGGCCGCCTTGACGTAGTCCTGCTGCTTGGCCGCGATCGCCGCCGAGCGCATGATGCGCATCGAGATCGGCCAGGACAGCACCGCGATCGTCACCACGACCTGGGTGATGATCCGGGCGCCGCTGGGGATCTTGATGTCGGCGTTGAACGTGGTCAGGATGACGATCGCGCCGAGCACGAACGGCAGGCCCATGAAGATCTCGGAGAACCGCGAGATCAGCGTGTCGACGATGCCGCCGAAGTACCCGGCGATGATGCCGATCAGGCCGCCGAGCAGCACCGTCAGCAGCGTCGCCGCCAGACCCACCAGGATCGACGCGCGAGCGCCGATGATGGTCCTGGCGTAGAGGTCGCGGCCGAGGTTGTCGTAGCCGAACCACGCGTCCCCCGACGGGGTGTCGCGCGCCTTGGTCAGGTCCTGGAAGTTCGGGTCCGCGTGCGTGAACAGCTGCGGGAACGCGGCGATGATCAGCAGCAGGACGATGATCGCCGAGGCGATCAGGAACAGCGGACGCCGGCGCAGATCGCGCCACGCGTCGCTCCAGAGACCGCGAGGCTTCTCGTTCTTGGCCTGCTCGTTCTGGTCGTCCGCTCGTGGTGCCTCGGCCGCGGGAGTGGTGGTCGCGGCGAGGCTGGTGGTGGGGCGTGGGTCAGTCATATCGGATCCTCGGGTCGAGCACCGCGTAGAGAATGTCCACCAGCAGGTTCATCAGCAGGTAGACCAGCACCAGGACGGTGACGATCCCGGTCACCGTGGTGCCTTCCTGCATCGTGATCGCCTTGTAGACCAGTCCGCCGATGCCGCGGACGTTGAACACGCCTTCGGTGACGATCGCGCCACCCATCAGCGCGCCCAGGTCGGTGCCCAGGAACGTGACCACCGGGATCATGGAGTTGCGCAGCATGTGCACTCCGACGACGCGGCGGGGCGCGAGGCCCTTGGCGACGGCGGTGCGCACGAAGTCCGCGTGCTTGTTCTCCATCATGCTCGTCCGCGTCAGCCGCGAAACGTAGGCCATGGACAGGGATCCGAGGACGAACCCGGGAACGAGGAGTTCGCCGATCGAGGGATCGGAGGAGACCGTGGTCTTGATCAGGCCCAGCTCGGCGCCGAGCACGATCTGCAGCACGAAACCGGTGACGAACACCGGCAGCGCGATCAGGAACAGGGTCGACACCAGCACCAGGTTGTCCAGGAACCCGCGCCCGCGCAGGCCGGTCAGGACACCGGCGAGCAGACCGATGACGCCCTCGATGATCAGGGCGACGATGGCGAGCCGGACGGTGACCGGGTAGGCCTGTTCGAGCAGCGAGGAGATCGCGGTCCCGGAGTAGGTCTCCCCGAAATCACCCGTCAGCAGGTTTCCCAGATATTTGAAGTACTGGACGATCAGCGGATCGTCCAGGTTGTACTTCTCGTTCATCTCCGCGATGTAGGCCGGAGGGCAGCCGCGGTCGCCGCACTTGCCCGCGAACGGGTCGCCGGGAATCGCCCACACCAGCAGGTAGATGATAAAAGTCGTCCCGATGAAAACCGGGATCAGTTGCAGCAATCGCCGCAACACGTAGCGACCCATCCGGGCCTCCTCCATCAACAGCAGCGCAGGGCCCGGCCCACCGGGTTTCGATGGGCCGGGCGCGCACTCGGTTTTACGGGTTCAGGCGCACCGTGCTCAAGTCGAGCTCGCGGTAGGCCTTGACCTCACCTTCGGCGACTCGCTCCGAGAAGCCGTACTGCACCGGCTGGGTCCACAGCGGGATGACCGGCAGGTCCTCGCCGAGCAGCTTCTCCGCGTCGGCGTAGGCGGCGGTGGCGGCTTCCGCGGTGGGAGCTGCGTTCGCCTTGTCCAGCGCGGCGTCGAACGCCGGGTTGGAGTACTTGTAGTCGTTCGAGGACGCGTCCGTGCGGTACAGCTGCGTCAGGAACGTCTCGATGTTCGGGTAATCGGCCTTCCAACCGGTCCGGAACAGACCGTCGAACTGGAACGCGTTGGCCTTCTGGCGGAACTCGCCGAAGGTCGGCACCGGCACGAACTGGGTCTGGATTCCCAGGTTCTGCTGGATGCTCGCGGCCACGGCCTGGACCCACTCGTCGTGACCACCGTCGGCGTTGGTCTCCAGGGTCAGGGTGCCCTGGAAGCCGCCGGCCTGGGCCAGGTACTGCTTGGCCTTCTCCGGGTTGAACTCGCACGCCTCGCCGCACTGGCCGGGGCGGTAGCCGTCGGCCGCCGCGGTGGCGAAGCCGTCCGCCGGGTCACGACCGCCCGAGAACACCTGCTGGGTGATGGTCTTGCGGTCGATCGACATCGAGATCGCCTTGCGGACCAGCGGGTTCTTGAACTTCTCGTCGTAGGTCGGGATGCCCAGGTTCTGGGTGAGCAGACCCGGCTTCTGCTTCGCGCGCTCGCCGAGTTCCTGCTTCCACTTGTCGCCGACCAGCGCGGAGACCGGAACGGCGCGCAGGAAGTCCAGGTTGCCCGAGACCAGGTCCTGGTAAGCGGTGTCCAGGTTGTCGTAGACCTTGAACTTGGCGCCCTTGATCGTCGGCTTGTCGGTGCCCGCGTACTTGTCGTAGGCGGCCAGGTTCAGCTCGACGTTGGGCGAGCGGTCCTGGAACTTGAACGGACCGTTGCCGATCGGGTGCTGCTCGAATCCCTTGGGATCGGCGAAGAACGCGTCGGGCAGCGGCATGTAAGCGGAGTAGCCCAGCACGACCGGGAAGATCGTGAACGGAGCCTTCAGCTTCACCGTGAACGTCGTGTCGTCGACGACCTTGAGACCGGACATCTCCTTGGTCGGCGGCGTCGGGGCCTGTGCCGGGCCCTCGTCACCGTCCGGGTCCTCGGACTGCAGCTGGTCGTAGCCGTCGATCTGCTCGAAGAAGCTCGCGCCCTGGAAACCGTTGGGGCCGTAGGCCGAGTAGTTCCAGGCGTCGACGAAGTTCTTCGCCTTGACCGGCGTGCCGTCGTGGAAGGTCCAGCCCGGCTTGAGCTTGATCGTGAAGTTCTGGTTGTCCGTGGTCTGGATCGACTCGGCGACCGCGTTCTCGACCTTGAGGTCGCTGGCTCGGTAGTTCACCAGACCCGTGAACATCGAGTTCACGATGAAACCACCGTTTTCCTCGGTGGTGTTAGCCGGGACAAGAGGGTTCTCCGGCTCGCCCCAGTCAAGGGTGACGATGCCGTCCTCTCCCGAGCCGCTGCCGCCACCGCCGCAGCCGGTGGCGAGCAACGCCACCGCCAGCGGGGCCGCGACCATTGCGGCCAAACGTCCCTTTCGCATGTAGGTCCTCCCGCTTCCACGCGCGCCCCAGGTTTGTTTTTTCCGGGGTCATCACGCACGACGGTTCTTCACCGTCGCGTCAGACGTGCGTAAACATAAGTGAGAACCGGGCGGCGGCAATGCAGTGTCACAAAGCCGTCACCTTCTGAATCGATTCATCGTTCCCATTCTTTGCAATCGGGACAGAGCGTCCAAAACCTGGGAACTAGCTGATGGACAGGGCAATGCCATCAAGAATGTCGTGCTCGCTGGCGGTCATCGAGGAGATGCCGCTGCGCTCCGAAAACTCCTGCGCGAGCACCTTGACCACCAGCGCACCGCCTCCGATCACATCCACACGGCCCGGGTGCATCGATCCGATCTCCGAACGCTCTTCATGCGACATGGAAAGAAGTCGTTCGGCGATTTGTTCGACACGATTCTGGGAAATATGGGAAAGGTGGATCGCTTGCGGATCGTATTCGGGCAAATCCTGCGCGATCGCGGAGAGCGTGGTGACGGTTCCGGCGACTCCGACCCAGGTCCGGGCCCCGCTGACGTCGACCCGGGCGAACGCCTCGTCGAGGATCTGCCGCGCGACCTTCTCCGCCTCGCCGACCTCCTCCTCGGTCGGCGGGTCGTCGCGCAGGCACCGCTCGGTCAGCCGCACGCACCCGATGTCGGCGGAGTGCGCGGCGGTGATGTCGGCGTTCGCACCGTCCCAGGTGCCCACCACGACCTCGGTGGAACCGCCACCGACGTCGGTCACCACGAAAGGCCCGTCCAGCGGGTCGAGGTCGCCGACGGCGCCGACGAACGACAGCCGCGCCTCCTCGTCACCGGTGATCACCTCGGCGTCGACCCCCAGCGTCTCGCGGACCATGGAGAAGAAGTCCTCGCGGTTCTCGGCGTCGCGGGTCGCCGAAGTCGCCACCATCCGGACCCGTTCGACGCCCTTGCGCGCGGCCATCGCGGCGTAGTCGACCAGCGCCGCGCGGGTGCGCTCGATCGCCTCCGGCGCCAGCCGGCCGGTGGCGTCCACGCCCTGGCCGAGCCGGACGATGCGCATCGTGCGGTAGATGTCGCGCAGATCCTTGCGCCCGTCCTCGTGCACCGTGACGTCCGCGACCAGCAGGCGAATCGAGTTCGTCCCGCAGTCGATCGCCGCAACCCGTGCCATCGCACCCTCCTCGCCCAGCTGCGCACCGGCGTTTCCGGCCGCTCCTCCACGCTATCGGGCCAGCGGCCGGGACGAGGAAAGCGCCGGGCCGCGCGCGTTTCGCGAAAGAAGCGCGCGCGGCCCGGTGCCGGGGTCCGGCGGTTACTGCGGTTCGGGGGTGTAGCCGTCGGGGACGGTGCAGGGCTTCGCCACGCCACCCGCGTCGGTGAAGACCTCAACCTCGGGCTGCGCCAGCATCGGGAGCGATTCGCCAGGCCGCAGATCGTGGCCCGCAGCCGGTGCGACGAGGGCGAACTCGCCGCGGTCGAGCAGGGTCGTGTCGCAGGATTCGCCGGCCTCGGAGGTCGAGGACGACGGGAACGGCTCCGGCGAACTCGTCGACGGCACCGGCTCCGAGCTCGGCGGAACCGACTCCGAGCTCGGCGGGGTGGGAACCGAGCTCTGCGGCAAGGGCTCCGGACTCTGCGGGGCGGGAACCGAGCTCTGCGGCAGGAGCTCCGCGCTCGGCGGAGCGGGCTCCGACGACGGGGGTTGCGAAGGCGCGGTGGTTTCCGGCGCGGGCCTGATCGACGGCTCATGCGGCACGACCGGATCGATCGACGGCTCCTGCGGCACCACCGATTGGACCGGATCGACCAGCGGCTCCGGCTCGGGCTCGGGCTGCGCGGGAGCCGGGGCGGGCTGCGCCCCAGAGGTTTCCGGGACCGGCTGGAACGCCTGCGGCTGCGGATCCGGGATCGGCGGCACGGGCTCGATCTCCGGGATCGTCAGCGGCTCGGGCTCCGGCAGCGCCAGCGCGCTCGGGCTGTCGGTCACCCGCGCACCGGCCAGCACGTCACCGGTCTCCGGAGCCAGCTCGGCCGGGGTCGGCGTGACACCGCGCCGGTAGGCGTCGGCCCAGACCAGAACCGTGCGGACGTAGCTCTCGGAGTGGTTGTAGCGGAACACGGCCGCCGCCAGGGCGCGCGGATCGTTGAGGTCCTCGCCGCCGCTGCAGAGGTAGGTGCCCGACGCGGCCGCCGCGTCGGGCACGTTGTGCGGGTTCTCGACGCCGTCCTGGTTGCCGTCGGCGGCGAACTTCCGCCAGGTCGACGGGATGAACTGCATCGGCCCGACCGCCCGGTCCCACACCCGATCACCGTCGAAGTGCCCGGCGTCGGTGTCCGGGATCGCCGCGACGTTCGGCCCGCCGGACAGCTGGGGACCGAGGATCGCGTGCACCGTCGTGCCGTTGACGTCGATGTCGCCGTTGCGTGCGTGCCCGGACTCGATGCGCCCGATCGACGCCAGCACCGACCAGTGCAGCCCGCAGGCCTGGATCTGCTCCACCTCGCGCGCGGCCTGCATGTAAGCGGCCAGCACGGGTTCGGGGATGCCGAGCTCACCGGTGGGGAGCTCCGCCCGGGGCGCGGCCTGCGGCACGGCGGCGAGCTGCGCCGGGTCGGCCGCGTCGTTCAGCAGCCGGGGGCTGAGCACCGGAGCCTGCGGCAGGTTCCCGCTCACGCCCAGCTCGCGCAGATCGGACGCCTGCGGTCCCGGTCCGGTGGGCAGGGCCGAGGCGCTCAGCAAGGCCGCGGGGAGCGCCAGGACCGGTGCCATCGCGGTGACCGCCAGCCACTTCCGGGCCCGGCGTCGCGCCAGCACACCCGTTGGGTCGTTCCGCCGGGCCATGCGCTTCCTGCGGTCCCCCACTCGTCAAACCCCCGCGCCTGAATCGAGCACATCCGCCAAACAGCCGAACCCCTGGATACACCACGCCAGGAGCGCTTGCCGAGCGGCTTCACCCGACCGAGCCGCCGGAGAAGCTTGCCCAGCGGGAATCGAGCTGCATCGGATCGAGGCATTCATCTCGCGCGGATTTGTGCCTACGCTCCGGGGCATGACGCTCATCGACGAGCCGCGCGTGCACAGCACCCACCAGGTCGTGAACCAGGCTTCACCGCTGTCCGGATTCGATCCGCTGGCCTGCGACCCCGCGCTGGGTTCGGCGCTGACCCGCTACGCCGTCGGCGACCTGACACCGGTCGCGCTGGAGGCCGGTTCGGCCGAGGCCCGCGAGCACGGCAGGCTCGCCGACGAGAACCCGCCGCAGCTGCGCACCCACGACCGCTACGGCAACCGCGTCGACGAGGTCGAGTACCACCCGTCGTGGCACTGGCTGATGGAGCGGGCGATCGCGCACGGCCTGCACGCCGCACCGTGGGGGCAGGGGGCGGGCGCGCACCTGCGCCGGGCCGCCGGGTTCTACCTCTGGTCGCAGGCCGAGGCCGGGCACAGCTGCCCGATCTCGATGACCTACTCCGCTGTTCCCGCGCTGCGCTGGTCGCCGGAGCTGGCCACCGAGTTCGAGCCGAAGCTGACCGCCCGCCGCTACGAGTTCGGGCTGCGCCCGCCGCAGGAGAAGTCGGCGCTCCTGGCGGGCATGTCGATGACCGAGAAGCAGGGCGGCTCCGACGTCCGCGCCAACACCACCACCGCCGAACCCCTGGCCGACGGCACGTACCGGCTGGTCGGGCACAAGTGGTTCACCTCGGCGCCGATGAACGACCTGTTCCTCACGCTCGCGCAGACCTCCGGCGGGCTGAGCTGCTTCCTGGTCCCGCGCGTGCTGCCCGACGGCACGCGCAACGAGATCCGTCTGCAGCGGCTGAAGGACAAGCTGGGCAACAAGTCCAACGCCTCCTCCGAGATCGAGTACACCGGTGCGATCGGGCACCTCATCGGCGAGGAGGGGCGCGGGGTCCGCTGCATCATCGAGATGGTGTCGATGACCAGGCTCGACTGCGTGCTCGGGGCGTCGGCGAACATCCGGATCGCGCTGTCCGAGGCCGCCAACCACGTGCAGCAGCGCAGCGCGTTCGGCGCCCGGCTGGCCGACCAGCCGCTGATGCAGCAGGTGGTCGCGGACCTGGCGCTGGAATCCGAGGCGGCGACGACGCTGGCGATGCGGCTGGCCGCAGCCGTCGAGCAGCAGGAGCACGACCTGCTCCGGCTGGCGCTGCCCGCGACGAAGTTCTACGTCTGCAAGCGCGCCCCGTACGTGGTGGCCGAGGCGCTGGAGTGCCTGGGCGGCAACGGCTACGTCGAGGAGTCCGGGATGCCCCGGCTCTACCGCGAGGCGCCGCTGATGTCGATCTGGGAGGGCTCGGGCAACGTCACCGCGCTGGACCTGCTGCGGGCGCTGGCCAAGCAGCCGACGAGCCGGGACGCGATCCTCGCCGAGCTCGACGCCGCCGCCGGCGAGAACGCCGCCTACGACGACGCGCTGCGCCGCGTCCGCGCGGAACTCGCCGATCCCCGCCCGGAGCGGGCGCGAGCCCTGGCGGAGTCGCTGGCGCTCACGCTGCAGGCGTCGCTGCTCCAGCGCTACGCCCCGGCGTCGGTGTCGGACGCGTTCATCGCGACGCGCCTGGCGGAAGCGGGCCGAACCTTCGGTTCAACCCCGGTCACGGGCGCCAAGCAACTCTTCGACCGCATCGCACCTGGTCAGTGAGGGCACTGGGGACATCGATCATGGACGGGTCGGACCAGAAACGCCACCGCGGAACGAAGCGGAAGGACCTTCAGCGGTTGAGCAGGTAGCGGTGCTCGGGCCAGCGCTCGGCGATGAGGTCCACTGCCTCGTCTCCGAACGGGTTCACCCCGGGTCCCTTCGCCAAGGAGTGCGCGATGTGGACGTGCAGGCACTTCACGCGGTCCGGCATGCCGCCCGCGCTGACGCCGGTGCCCAGCGACTCCAGTGCGTCGCGCTCGGCCAGGTAGGACTCGTGGGCCGCGCGGTAGCGGGCCGCCAGGTCCTCGTCGGTCTCCAGCCGTTCGGCCATCTCCTTCATCAGGCCCTCCGCCTCGAACGTCGAGGCGTGGGCCGTGAGGTCGGGGGCCGTCAAGTAGTACAGCGTCGGGAACGGGGTGCCGTCCTCCAGCCGCGGCCAGGTCTGCACGACCGTCGGCTCACCGGAGGCGTCACGTGCCGCGATCGCGTGCAGCCCCCGGGGCGGCCGTCCGAGCTGACGCCGGACGCACTCCCGGTCCGCCTCGCTGACCAGCGACGTATCCACCGTCACGATTCCTTCCCCAACACCGAGTTCCACATCTCCTCGTACCACGGCACCCCGTCGTCACCGGGTGCCCGCGGAGGCGGCGGGGCCGGAGCCTCCGGGACCTCCACGATGTAGGGCGTCTCCCCCGGCCGGACGTAGCCGAGCCGGGCCCGCGCCTCCGCCTCGACCTGCGCGGGATCGGAGAGCTCCTGCTTGCGCTGCTCCAGCTCGCGAACCTGGATCTCCAGCTCGACGCGCTGCGTCTCCTGCGCGGCGAGCTCGTCGCGCTGGCTGAGGTAGGTGCGCAGCGGCACCGCCGCGCTCAGCGCCATCACGCACACCAGCAGCGCCAGCACCGCCGCGCGACGCGTGGAGGAGAGCTTGAACGCTCCCCCGGTGCTGGACTTCGCCCTGCTCGCCGGGCGCCGCTTCGGGGTGCCCCGAACCGAGCTCGTCCCGGTCGTCTTGCGTTGAGCCGAGTCCCGGCGGGCGCGCACCTGCCGGCGCGACGGCGGAACGTTCCGCTCGTCGCGCCCCTGCGGATTCGATGCGCGCCCGGCCGGCATGGCTCAGCTCTCCGCGTTGAACCGCGGGAACGCCAGCTCACCCGCGTAGCGGGCGGCGTCGCCGAGGCCCTCTTCGATGCGCAGCAGCTGGTTGTACTTGGCAACCCGCTCGCTCCGCGCCGGAGCACCGGTCTTGATCTGGCCGCAGCCGGTGGCCACCGCCAGGTCGGCGATCGTGGTGTCCTCGGTCTCGCCGGAGCGGTGGCTCATCATGCTCTTGTAGCCGCACGAGGTGGCCAGGCTGACCGCGTCCAGGGTCTCCGAGAGCGTGCCGATCTGGTTGACCTTGACCAGCAGCGCGTTGGCGGCACCCTTGTTGATGCCGTCCTCCAGGCGCTCCGGGTTGGTGACGAACAGGTCGTCGCCGACCAGCTGCACCTTGTCGCCGACCTGCTTGGTCAGCTTGACCCAGCCGTCCCAGTCGTCCTCGCCCAGCGGGTCCTCGATGGACACCAGCGGGTAGGCCGAGACGAGCTCCTGGTAGTACTCCGCCATCTGGTCGGCGGTGCGCTTGGTGCCCTCGAAGTTGTAGGTGCCCTCGTTGAAGAACTCGGTGGCAGCCACGTCGAGGGCCAGCACGATGTCGCGGCCCAGCTTGTAACCGGCCTTCTCGATCGCCGAGGCGATCAGGTCCAGCGCCTCGCGGTTGTTGGGCAGGTCGGGGGCGAAGCCGCCCTCGTCGCCCAGACCGGTCGGCAGGCCCTTGGACTTCAGGACCGACTTCAGCGCGTGGTACGTCTCCGCACCCCAGCGCAGCGCGTCGGCGAAGGTGTCCGCACCGATCGGCGCGATCATGAACTCCTGGATGTCCACACCGGTGTCGGCGTGGGCACCACCGTTGAGGATGTTCATCATCGGCACCGGCAGCACGTGCGCGTTCGGTCCGCCGATGTAGCGGAACAGCTCCAGCTCGGACGCCTCCGCGGCAGCCTTGGCCACCGCCAGCGAGACGCCGAGGATCGCGTTGGCGCCCAGCCGGGACTTGTCCGGGGTGCCGTCGAGGTCCACCAGTTTCTGGTCCACCACGCGCTGCTCGGTGGCGTCCAGACCGGTCAGTTCGGGTCCGATCTCGTCCAGCACGGCCGAGACGGCGTTCTCCACGCCCTTGCCGCCGTAGCGGCCGGCGTCGCCGTCGCGCAACTCGACGGCCTCGTGTTCGCCGGTCGAGGCGCCCGAGGGGACCGCGGCGCGACTGAGCGTGCCGTCCTCCAATGCCACTTCGACCTCGACGGTGGGGTTACCGCGCGAATCGAGGATCTCGCGGGCGCCGACCTGTTCGATGATCGCCACGTGTGCTCCTAACCAGCTTGGACTCATAGGACGGGAGCAACCGACACGACGTTCCCGCACGCCGCGAACCGGCTGTCCGCCCCGACAACCGACTACGAGCCTAACCGGGCGGGTGCAACGCTCGCCGCAGACTCGCGATGCCGTGATCTGCGCCGCTCCCGGTGTTCGTCCGCCGTTCGCCTTCGGGGAGGTCACGGCACCGCGAAGTCGGCTCGACGTGGGGCGCTCGATACCTCAGCGTCACCACAAGACCATCCGGTCGGACGTCTCGGAACAGCCGATCGCGGATTAACGTTGTCCGCGCCATGACGAACGAAGGCACCGTCGAAGCGTTCCGGCGAGCGGAGGAACTGCTCGCGCAGCGCCGCCCGCTGGAAGCCCTCCGAGTCCTCGAACCCGTGATCGACGTCGCCCAGGACAAGCCCAGCGTGCAGCTGCTGCTGGGGCGGGCGTACTTCTTCACGGCGCAACTGCGCCGAGCCGAGCACGCCTTCCTGCGCGTGCTGGAGTTCGATCCGTCCGACCACTACGCGCGCCTGGTCCTGGGCCGCACCTTGCAACGCCAAGGACGCCTCACCGAGGCCCGCGCCCAGATCCGGCTCGCCGCCACCATGTACCCGGACCCGGCCTACCAGGAGGCCCTCGGCGAGATCAACGCCCACATCGCCGTCCGCTCCTCCTGACCCCACTCCCCTGATCCACCCGCACCGCGCGACCCCGGTGCCCTCCCGCACCAGGTTGACCGGATTTCAGTGGAAATCGGGGTCCCGAGTTCCACTGAAACCCCGTACCCGATTTCCACTGAAATCCGGTGCCTGAAGTGCGGGGTGGGGTCAGCGGCGGGGGTTTCCTGCTGCTGCGTAGTTCTCGGCCAGGCCGAAGACCTTCTGGGCGTACTCGACGGAGTTGTTGTAGGACATGACGCCCTGCCACCAGCCGGAGCCGGTGGACATGTCGCGGCCGTTCGCGCACAGGTAGCGAGCGGCGGAGACGGCCGCGTCGTCGAGGTTCTGCGGGTCGCCCCGGCCATCACCGCTGCCGTCGGTGGCCCACTTGCGCCACGTCGAGGGGATGAACTGCATCGGACCGACGGCCCGGTCGTGCTCGACGTCGCCGTCCAGCGTGCCCCCGTCGCTGTCCGGGATCAGCCGCACGTTGGGACCGCCGTCGAGCTTGATGCCGATGATCGGCACCGACGGGCGACCGTCCTCGCGCAGCTGCCGGTTGCCGAACCGGCCGTGGTTGGACTCGATGCGGCCGATTCCGGCGAGCGTGGTCCAGGAGATCTGGCAGCTCGGCTGGTGCTGGCGCATCGCCAGGTCCGCGTTGACGTAGGAGACGACCGCGCGAGCGGGCAGGTCGACGACCGCCGAGATCTGGTTCGCCCACTCGCGCACCGGGTCGACGCCGGGCTGGGGTTGCGGCGGGGTCTCCACCTGCGGGGCCTGAACCGGTGGCGCGATCGATCCGGGCGCGACCGGCGCCGGCTTGGGGTCCTCGGCTCGCGGCGGCGCGGCCACCGGCGCCTTCGGCGGGGCGCCGAGAACGTTGACCAGGGCGACTCCGACCACCATCGCGGCCAGCAGCGATACGGCCAGCACGAGGCGTCCGAGGGCCGCGAGCACCGTTGGCGAGGTCCTGATCACCCGCACAGGCTACTTGCAGGTAGGCCCCGGCTCCAGCACTCCCGGACTCCGACCACCCTCCGGAATCAACCCTGGGCCGGCAGTGACCGGCTGGTCTTCCCGTAGTGGTCGGCGTAGTCGAGGACGTCCTGGCCGTAGCTCCGGGACTGGTTGTAGTCCAGCAGCGCCGCCCAGAACCGGTCCCCGTCGCGCAGGTCGTGGCCGACCGCGCACAGGTACCGCCCGGCGGTCAGCGCGGCGTCGTCGAGGTCCTGCGGGTCGGCGATGCCGTCACCGTCGGCGTCGACCTCGTACTTGCGCCAGGTCGACGGGATGAACTGCAACGGCCCGACCGCCCTGTCCCACACCGGATCCCCGTCGAGACCTCCACCGTCGGTGTCCCGGATCGCCTTGACCCCGGCGCTGCCGTCCAGCGGTAAGCCGATGATGCGGGGTTCGGGCCTGCCGGTCTCGTCGAGCCGGGCACCGCCGTGCCTGCCGTGGCTGGATTCCACCGAGCCGATACCCGCCAGCACAGTCCAGCTCAACCCGCAGCTCGGGGCGGAGGCGTTCATCATCTGCTGCGCGTAGCCGTACGCCTGCAGCGCGGCGCGGGGGATGTTGAGCTCGTCGGACATCCGCTCGGACCAGCCGATCAGCTGCGCCTGCGGGCGGTCCGGCGACGACGCCCCCGGCGCGAGCAGCTCGACCACCGGAGGCGCGACGCCGGGATCTGGCGGGGCCGACGCCGACGGCGGTTCGGACGTGGGAGCCGGCGGCGGGGAGCAGGCGGCGAGGGCCAGCAGCAGCGGCAGCGCCAGCGCTCGGCGGTCACGCATCGGAACCGCTGAGGAGCTCGCGCCAGTCGTCGGCGGTGGGGGCGGTGCCGCCCGTCTCGCGGGTGCGGCGTTCGGCCGCTCGGATGCGCTCCGCGAACTCCAGGGCGACCCCGCGCAGCGCGTCCTCCGGGTCGATCCCACCGAGCTTGGCCTTGGCGGCCAGCGCGAACAGCGCCGAACCCGTGTCCTCGCCGGAAGGCATCGCGGCCAGCGGGATTCCGGCCCGACCGGCCCGCTGGGTGAGCTTGGCGGCCAGCGCGACCGCGGGCTGGCCGAGCGCGACACCGTCCACGATGGACTCCCGCTGCTTCTCCTGCTGCTTGAGCTCTTCCCAGCGCGCGTGCTGCGACTCGGTGTCGAGCACGGTCGTGTCGTCGGCGAAGACGTGCGGATGCCTGCTGACGAGCTTGCTGACCAAACCCGCCGCCACGGCGTCGACGTCGAACGGGTCCTCGGAGTCCTCGGCGGCGACCCTGGCGTGGAAGAGGACCTGCAGCAGCACGTCCCCGAGCTCCTCGCGCAGCGCCGAGCGGTCCTTCTCCGCGATCGCGTCGAGCAGCTCGTAGGTCTCCTCGACGAGGTACTGGCGCAACGAATCGTGGTCCTGCTCGGCGTCCCACGGGCAGCCGCCCGGCGAACGCAGCCGGTCCATCACGGTCACCGCGTCCAGCAGCTCCACCCCCGCGGGCGCGGGCGCGGAGACGACGGAGGCGCCGGCCGCGCGCAGCGATTCGGCGACGGCGTCGATCTCACCGGTGATCAGCACGGTCGGCGCGGTCGCAGCCAGCTCGACGAGGTCCTGCGGCGCTTCGGGAACGTCGAGCGCGGCCTTGGCCGCCGCCGACATGCCGGCTCCTGCGAAGACCGCGGCGGCCTTGCGGACCAGTGGCAACGCGGCCGGGGGCAACGCCTCGCCGAGCCGGTCGTCCACCAGGACGATCGCAGTACCTTCGGCCACCCGCAGCTCGCTCATACGACGATTGTCCCAACCGCGGACGACCGGGGTTCAGCGACGTGCGCCACAGCCGTGAGGAGTCGGCCGAAAACCGGCTCAGGATCCCTCGTGGTGGTGCGGCTCGATGCGGAATCCCGTGGTCTCGCCCTCGTTCGGCACCGGTTGGAGCCCGATCGGGTCCCACACGCCGTAGCGGGGGCTGAGGGTGACGCCGACGCGGTCCGCGGTGGCGCCCAGCAGGTAGGTGCCGACGCCCTGCAACGTCTGGTCGTCCACGCCACCGGCCGGGCCGGCCGACGGTGCGGCCTTGCGGTCGCGGATGAGCGCGACCAGCCACTGGCCGGAGTTGGGTTCGGGTTCGAAGGCCAGGACCGTGCCCGGCTCGGCGCTGAACAGCGGAGTGGAGGCCGCGAGCTTCGGGCTGTCCACCGCGCGCAGCTGCTGACCCGCGGAGGCCGGGAGGCCCGCCTTGGCGTCGGCGGCGATCAGGTCGCGGACGGCCGCGTCGCCCTGCGCCATCTGGTGCGCCTTGCGCTCGGCCTCGGCGCGGGTGGTGGCCTGGGTGAAGTCGAAGGTGACCGCCAGACCGTCGAAGTAGCGGCGGCCCAGCTCGGTCACCAGCGCCTCGGTGCGGGCCATCTCGTGCAGGTTCTCAGGCGTGAAGATCTTGCCCTCGGTGGCCTGCGGACCGCCCCACTGGTTGATCATGTCGGTGACCTGCTGCTCGGACGCGGTCAGCCCGTTCTCCCGAGCGGCCTGCGCGACGAGCTCCTGGCGCACCAGCTGACCGGCCAGCGTCCGCCCGAGCTCGTCGTACTGGCCCTGCTCCCGCAGCTGCGGTTTGAGCTCGGGCTCCTTCGCCAGCACCTCGGAGAACCAGGACTGCACCTCGGTGACCGGAATCCGCTGGTCACCGACGATCGCGGCGGCTCCGACCTGGCTGGGCCCCGAACCGCACCCCGACAACAGCACACCGGCAACGACGAGAGAAGCGAACAAGCGGCCACGGCGCAGCGAGATCGTCACGCGGGCACCCTCTCACGAAGTAACCCTCAGATGAAGCCACAACACTGTCCGAAGTCGAACTCCCGCCACGGCAGTGACGACGGACGCGACTGCTTCAAGTGTGGGACTCAGCCGGCACCGCCGCGGGTTCTCAGACGTCGTCCGGCGAGGACAGCCGTAGCGCCGCGCATCCGTTCATACTCAAGTCTCGGATCCCGGAGCCAGACGGCGTCTGAGGTTCCGCCACCCGCACCGCCACGCAGAACGCCCAGGGAACATCAAGCCGGAACAGGGGAACTGGTGAGGGTTTCGAGGAATTCCGCGCACCAATCGAGCAACGCCTCGTCCCGCAACTGCGGTGCGCCCATGCGACCTCCTGCCGCGCCTTCGGTGGGGCGCGGCAGCGAGACGGTGCGCAGCGCCGGCTTGTAGACGGCCTTCGGGAACAGCCGCTTGAGCCGGACCTGCTTGGAATCCGGCAGTTCCAGCGGCGCGAAGCGCAGCGACGTGCCCTGCAACGTCACCTCGCGGACGCCGTGCTCGCGGCACACCTGCCGGAAGCGGGCGACCTTGAGCAGCCGTTCCACCGGCTCCGGCAGCGGCCCGTAGCGGTCGGTGAGCTCGGCGCGCACCGCCTCCAGGTCGTCGGGATCCGCCGCAGCGGCCAACTTCCGGTACGCCTCCAGCCGCAGCCGCTCGCCGGGCACGTAGTCGTGCGGGATGTGCGCGTCGATCGGCAGGTCCACCCGCACGTCGGTGAGCTCCTCCTCGCCCTCGGCGGGCTCGGCACCGGCGTGCCTGCGGAAGGCGTCGACGGCCTCCCCCACCAACCGCACGTAGAGGTCGAACCCGACACCGGCGATGTGCCCGGACTGCTCGGCGCCGAGGATGTTGCCCGCGCCGCGGATCTCCAGGTCCTTCATCGCCACGGCCATGCCGGCGCCCAGCTCGGAGTTCTGGGCGATCGTCGCGAGCCGGTCGTGCGCGGTGTCGGTCAGCGGCTTCTCCGGCGGGTACAGGAAGTACGCGTACCCGCGTTCCCGCGCCCGGCCGACGCGTCCGCGCAGCTGGTGCAGCTGGGCGAGGCCGAGCATGTCGGAGCGGTCCACGATCAGCGTGTTGGAGTTGGAGATGTCCAGACCGGTCTCGATGATCGTGGTGCACACCAGCACGTCGTGCTCGCGCTCCCAGAAGCCCTGGATGATCTTCTCCAGCCGCTCCTCGTTCATCTGCCCGTGCGCGGTGACGATCCGCGCTTCCGGGACGAGCTCGCGCAGCTGGCGGGCCGCCTTCTCGATGTCGCTGACCCGGTTGTGCACGAAGAACACCTGCCCGTCGCGCAGCAGCTCGCGGCGGATCGCCGCGCCCACCTGCTTCGGGTCGTAGGCGCCGACGTAGGTCAGCACCGGGTGCCGCTCCTCCGGCGGGGTCAGGATGGTCGACATCTCGCGGATGCCGGCCATGCTCATCTCCAGCGTTCGCGGGATCGGCGTCGCCGACATGGTCAGCACGTCGACGTGCGTGCGCAGCGCCTTGATGTGCTCCTTGTGCTCGACGCCGAAGCGCTGCTCCTCGTCGACGATCACCAGGCCCAGGTCCTTGTAGCGGACTCCGGTCTGCAGCAGGCGGTGCGTGCCGATGACGATGTCGACCTCGCCGTCCGCGAGGCCCTTGATCGTCTGCTCGGACTCCATCGGATCGGTGAACCGGGACAGGCCCTTGACGTTCACCGGGAACGAGCGCATCCGGTCGGCGAAGGTGTTGAGGTGCTGCTGCGCCAGCAGCGTCGTGGGCACCAGCACGGCCACCTGCTTGCCGTCCTGCACCGCCTTGAACGCCGCGCGGACCGCGATCTCGGTCTTGCCGTAGCCCACGTCGCCGCAGATCACCCGGTCCATCGGCACCGAGCGCTGCATGTCGGCCTTGACCTCGTCGATCGCGGCGAGCTGGTCGCCGGTCTCGGTGTAGGGGAAGGCGTCCTCCAGCTCCCGCTGCCACGGGGTGTCGCCGCCGAAGGCGTGGCCTGGCGAGGACTGGCGGGCGGCGTAGAGCTGCACGAGTTCAGCGGCGATCTCCTTGACCGCCTTGCGCGCCTTGGCCTTGGTGTTCTTCCAGTCCGAGCCGCCGAGCTTGTTCAGCGTCGGCGTCTCGCCACCGACGTAGCGGGTGATCTCGTCGAGCTGGTCCGTCGGCACGAAGAGCCGGTCGCCGGGCTGGCCGCGCTTGCTGGAGGCGTACTCCAGCACCAGGTACTCGCGGGTGGCGCCGCCGACGGTGCGCTGCACCATCTCGACGTACTTGCCGATGCCGTGCTGGTCGTGCACCACGAAGTCACCGGTCTTGAGCGCCAGCGGGTCCACGGCGTTGCGGCGGCGCGAGGGCATCCGGCGCATGTCCTTGGTGGACGTCCCGTGCCTGCCGCCGGTCAGGTCGGCCTCGGTGAGCACCACCAGTGCGATCTCCGGCGCCGCGAAACCGTCTTCGAGCCCGCCGCGCACGACCGTGACCACACCGGCCGCGGGCTCGTCCGCGAGCCCGTCCTCGGCCAGCGAGGCGGGGAGTTCGGCTTCGCGCAGCTGCTGCACGGCGCGCTGCGCGGTGCCCGCACCCGCCACGACCAGCACCGCCGCGCCGCCCGAGGTGACGTGGGCGCGCAGGTCGGCGTAGGCGCGCTCGATCTCGCCGCGGTAGGCGTCGGGCTGCTTGAGGGTCAGCCGGACGACCTCGTCGTCCTCGCCTTCCTCGCTGGTCAGTTGGGTCAGCGGCCACCAGGGCAGGCCGAGCGCGCGGGTGTGCTCGGCGACCTCGGCGAGACCTCGGTAGGCCGAGGCGCCCAGGTCGATGGGGGCCTTGCCGCCGTCGGCGGCGACCATCCAGGACGCTTCGAGGAACTCCTGCCCGGTGCGCACCAGGTCGGCGGCGCGGGCGTGGATCTTCTCCGGATCGGCCGGGACGACGTGCGTGCCCGCCGGGACGAGGTCGCTGAGCAGCTGCATCTCGCCCTCGCACAACGCCGGGATGAGGGCTTCCATGCCCTCGACCGGGGCGCCGCCGGCGATCTTGCCCAGCATCTCCGCGAGGTGCGAATCGGCCTGGTGCTGCTCGGCGAGCTTGCCCGCGCGCTCGGCGACCTGCTCGGTGATCAGCAGCTCGCGGCAGGCGGGCGCGGTCAGGGTGGTGTCGGTGGCCTCGGGCAGGGAGCGCTGGTCGGCGACCGAGAACGGGCGGATCTCGGTGACCTCGTCGCCCCAGAACTCCACCCGCAGCGGGTGCTCCTCGGTGGGTGGGAAGACGTCCACGATGCCGCCGCGCACGGCGAACTCGCCGCGCTTCTCGACCATGTCGACGCGGTCGTAGGCCAGTCCCGCCAGGTGTTCGACGGTCTCCTGGAAGTCGACCTCGTCGCCCACCGACAGCCGCACCGGGCGGAGTTCGCCGAGACCGGGCGCGATCGGCTGGATGAGGCTGCGGACCGTGGTGACCAGCACCCGCACCTGCCCGCACGGGTGCTCCTCGGGGTGGGCGAGCCTGCGCAGCACCGAGAGCCTGCGGCCGACGGTGTCGGCGCGCGGCGAGAGGCGCTCGTGCGGCAGCGTCTCCCAGGACGGGAAGACCTCCACGCCCTCGGGACCGAGCAGGTCGGCGGTCGCGGCCGCGGCTTCCTCCGCCTCGCGGCCGGTGGCGGTGACCAGCAGGACCGGGCGGTCCGCTCCCGCGGCGAGCGCGGCGGCGGTCAGCGGACGCGCTGCGGCCGGGCCTTCCACGACCAGGCGCGGGCTGTCCGCAGCGGCCACCAGGCGCCGCAGGGCGGGATCGCGCAGCACGTTGTCGAGCAGTCCGCGCAGGGGACCGGCCTGGCTCATGGAGCAACCTCGCAGCGGAGAAAAGCGAATGCGGACACACCTCTGCCCGGGAAAGATGGGCCGGAGGCGGCGGCCACTCTGGGAGTGGGTACCCCAGACTACGACGCTGGTATGACGGAAACACGACGACCCGTTGGCGGAGACGTGATCGGTGACACACTGATCTTCATGTCGGGCATCAGAACCGCAGCACTGGTCCTGTCCCTGGTCGCCGCCGGTTGCGCGACGGCTCCCCCGAATCCAGCCGGCGCCTCGGCACCCCAGCTGAAGGTCGAGACGGTCGCCTCCGGGCTCGAACACGCGTGGGACGTCGGTTTCCTGCCCGACGGCAGCTCCCTGATCAGCCAGCGTCCCGGGAAGTTCGCGCTGGTCAGCGGCGGCCAGACCCGAGACGTGCAGGCCGATCTGGCCTCGGTCCACGCCGAGGGCGAGGGCGGGCTGATGGGTCTGCTCGTGCACCCCGACTTCGCGAACAACCGCACCTTCATCACCTGCCAGACGCACCAGGAGGGCGGGAACCCGGTCGACATCCGGCTGGTCAAGTGGCGCCTGGCCGAGGACGGCTCGCGCGCGGACCGCGTCGGCGACCTGCTCACCGGCCTGCCGATCAACTCCTCCGGCAGGCACTCCGGTTGCCGCCCGGAGCTCGGCGCGGACGGATCGCTGCTGGTCAGCACGGGCGACACGGCTCAGCCTCCGATCTCGCAGGACCGCACCTCGCTCGGCGGGAAGGTCCTGCGGATGAACGTCGACACGGGTGCGGCGATGCCCGACAACCCCTTCGCCGACTCCCCCGATCCGAACGAGCGGCTGGTCCACACCTACGGCCACCGCAATCCGCAGGGCGTCGCGCTGCACCCCGACGGCCGGGTGTTCGTCGCCGAGCACGGCCCCGACGTCGACGACGAGGTCAACGTCCTCCGGCCCGGCGGCAACTACGGCTGGGACCCGTCGCGGGGCGGCACCACCGACGAGTACGACGAGTCGGTGCCGATGACCGACCTGCAGCGCTTCCCCGACGCGGTGGGCGCGGTGTGGTCCTCCGGATCGTCGACCGAAGCGGTCTGCGCGGCGGAGTTCCTCACCGGTCCGCAGTGGGGCGAGCTGGACGGCGCCCTGGTGGTGCCGGCGTTGAAGGGGAGCAAGCTCCTGGTCTTCCGGCCCAACCCCGACGGCACCCTGTCCCCGCCGGAGATCCCCGCGGTGCTCGACAACACCCACGGCCGGCTGCGCGCCGCCCGCCAAGCCCCGGACGGCAGCCTCTACGTCACCACCTCGAACGGCACCAACGACGAACTGCTGCGAATCACGCTCTAGCGAGTCCACGGAGGCGCTCAGGTTCTGCTACCCGCACCGCCAAGCGAAGCAACCAGCTCCTGGACGTTCGTCACCTGATCGTCGGTTTGGGTTTGTGCTCCAGGTGGGAGAGGCCGTTCCACGCGAGGTTGACCAGGTGCGCGGCGACCTCTTCCTTCTTGGGCTTGCGCGCCTCCAGCCACCACTGGCCGGTGAGCGCGACCATGCCGACCAAGGCCTGGCTGTAGAGCGGCGCGAGCTTGGAGTCGTAGCCGCGGGCGCTGAACTGCAGCCCGAGGATGTGCTCGACCTGACTGGCTATGTCGTTGAGCAGGCTGGAGAACGTCCCGCTGCTGCTGGCCACCGGGGAGTCGCGGACCAGGACCCGGAAGCCGTCGGTGTTCTCGTCGATGTAGTCGACCAGCGCGTGCGCGGCCTGCTCCAGCAGCACCCTCGGGTGCCCGGCGTCGAGGGCGGAGACGATCAGGTCCAGCAGGTTGCGCATCTCGCGGTCGACGACGACC
This sequence comes from Saccharopolyspora sp. NPDC049357, assembly GCF_040677225.1. Taxonomy (NCBI): domain Bacteria; kingdom Bacillati; phylum Actinomycetota; class Actinomycetes; order Pseudonocardiales; family Pseudonocardiaceae; genus Saccharopolyspora; species Saccharopolyspora sp. NPDC049357. The sequence continues at coordinate 23,226 of NZ_JBFAQJ010000030.1, forward strand.
GCGTACACGCCTTCCTTGCCGCCGAAGTGCTCGTAGACCACCGGCTTGGACACCCCGGCGCGGTGGGCGATCTCCTCGATGGAGGTGCCGTCGAAGCCCTTCTCCGCGAAGAGCGCGCGAGCCACGTCCAGCAGTTGTTGGCGTCGTTCCTTGCCCGTCATCCGGGCGCGCGTCCGGGCCGGAGCCCGCGTCGGCGCCGCCGGTTCGGGCGAGTTCCGCCCGCGTCTCCGTCCTGCCACTCGACCCACCCTAGGTGAGGGACCCGCGTTCGAGGTGCAGGCCCGAGACAACGAGGTGCCCGCGCGGTTCTCACCGCACGGGCACCTCCGGTCGTGAGCGGTCAGCCCTTGTGGTCGGTGACCGCGATGCGCGCGAGGCGCTTCTCGTTGGGCCAGCGGACCTTCCAGGCCCAGCCGAGCTTCTCGAAGATCCAGATCGTGCGCGCCGAGATGTCCAGCTGACCGCGCAGCACGCCGTGCCGCGCGCAGGTCGGGTCGGCGTGGTGCGAGTTGTGCCAGGACTCGCCGAAGGACAGGATCGCCAGCGGCCAGAAGTTGGCGGCCTTGTCGCGGCTCTTGAAGGGCCGCTCACCGATCATGTGGCAGATCGAGTTGACCGACCACGTGATGTGGTGCAGGAACGACACGCGCACGAGCCCCGCCCAGAAGAACCCGGTGAGCGCGCCCCACAGCGACCAGGTGAACAGCCCGCCGAGCAGCGCCGGCAGCAGGAGGCTCGCGACCGTCCACACCGGGAACAGCTTGTTGGCCCAGACGATGTCGCGGTCCTTGAGCAGGTCCGGGGCGAACCGGTCCTCGTTGGTCATCTCGCGGCTGAACATCCAGCCCATGTGGGAGTGCCAGAAGCCCTTGGTCAACGCCACGGCGGAGGTGCCGAACAGCCACGGCGAGTGCGGGTCGCCCTCGCGGTCGGAGTAGGCGTGGTGCCGCCGGTGGTCGGCGACCCAGGTGATCACCGGGCCCTGGACCGACATCATTCCCGCGATGGCCAGAGCGATCTTGACGCCGCGGTTGGCCTTGAAGGCGCCGTGCGTGAAGTACCGGTGGAAGCCGACGGTCACGCCCAGGCCGCTGATCAGCCAGAACGCCACCGCCAGGGCGATGTCGACCGGGCCGATGCCCCAGCCCCACAGGACCGGGACGGAAGCGACCAGCGCGGTCATCGGGATCAGGAGGAAGGCGTACACCAATGACGAGTGTCCGGCCGTCTGCGGCCCTGTGGTCAGGGGCTTCGGCCCGGATTCAGCGCCGACGCCCGGAGCGGCGACGCGCTCGGTTGCTGCGGTCATGCTCAATACCTCGAATGGCGTTGGGGAGGTGGGTAAACGGTTGTCAGCACCGGGTGGTCGTGGTCCCGCAACACCTCCACCCTACGGGACCGTAACTTACGCTAGCGTAAGTTGTTTGATGCGAAATCGTCACCCCCCGAAGAGAAAAAGCGGCGTGTCGCTATTTTCCGGGCGTGTCCTCGCGTATGTGTTCACCCGATCGTCCGCATCTGGCCGTGCAACCGGGGTGCGTCCCGTTCCGTCTCCCCGGTGTGCCTGCCCAGAACCAGCCGTGCGGGCTTCCGAGCCTCAGCCCCCGACTTCCCGCGACACCTCGACCCCAACGACGGCAGCCGCTCGCCCCGCCCTGCCGCCCGGCACCGCGTCCCCGACCCCCGCGCAACCCCGGTCGGCACTCGGATTCGACCGGCCTCGTGACGATCTCGGCAGGGTGCCGCCAGCCGTTGTCACCGACCGGTAAGCTCACGCTGCGGCGCCGGCGCGCAACGCCCGGTTCCGGGGGCCCAATGAGCCCAATCCGCCGTGGTGTAAAGGCAGCACCTCGGATTTTGGTTCCGATGGTCCAGGTTCGAATCCTGGCGGCGGAGCGAGCAGCCCTCCCGGGCCCGACGCGGTGCGCGGTGACGCGCACCGCCCGGGATTCCCGGGAGACAAGGTGAACAGGGGGTGTGCGCCGCTGCGCGACGACACTGCCGCCGTGCGCGAAGATCCGGTCACCACGCTGGGCGAGGTATCCGACGCGTGGTTGGTCGGTCGCGCCCGCGAACTCAACGCAGTCGGCCAGCACAGCGCCCCGGCCGGCCAGTCCAGCACGATCCGCGAAGCCGACAACCTCCTCAACGAAGCCCAGCGCCGGGGTGAACCGCGCATCGTCGCCCAGCTCCTCCGGCACTGCGCCGCCCTGCGCCTGACCACCGCCGAGCTGGTGGACAGCGCCGACATGCTGCTGGACGAGCTGCTCAGCCACACCAAGCGCCACGGCCTCGAAGTGCTGCAGGCCGACGCGCACGCGCTGCGCGGCCGACGTGCGCTGCTCGTGGGCGCCGAGGACAACGCGCTGACCGAGGTCGCGCACGGCCTGGCGATGCTCGACGAGGAGCTGGCCCCCGACCGCACGCTCGGCCGCCGCTCCTGGGAACGCCTGCTGGCGACCTCGCTGATCGACATCGGCCTGGTGCTGACCCAGCTGGGCGTCTACGAGATGGCCGACGAGGTGATGGCCCGCGCCCACCAGCGCATCCGCGAGAGCGGCGGGCCGCACGAGATCGCCGTGCACATGATCAACCGCTGCCGCATGCAGCTGGGCTGGGGACTGCGGCTGGAACGCGTCGGCCTGCAGGACGAGGCGGCCAGCCAGTTCTCCACCGCCTCCGCGCTCGCCGTCGCCGTCGAGGGGCCGTGGCGCGAGTCGCTGTTCCCGCGCGTGTCCAACCGCACCGCCGCCGAGCAGATGCCGGTGCTGGGCGCCGCGCACGCCCTCGCCTCCCCCTCCGCCGACCACATCACGCGGCTGGAGGAGATGCGTCACCTCGACCGCTCGATGCACCCGCGGGAGCAGATCATCATGGCGATCGCGCTGTCCCGCTGCCTGGTGCGCGGCGACCACCGCGACGACGCGGTGCGGGTGCTGTCGGAGACGCTGACCAGCCTCAGCCACGACACCTCCGAACCGACCCTGCGGATCTCGCTGGCCAGGGAGTTCGCACTGCTCACCGAGCTGGCCCCGGACCGCCCCCGGGACGCCCTGCGCGACTACGCGCTGGAGCTGGAGACCGAGCTGTGGGCGATGCGCGAGGCCCGGGTGTCCACATTGGCCACTCGCCTGGAGAACTCGCGGCTGAGCCACAAGCACGACGCGATCACCCGGCAGGCCCGCGAGGACCCGCTGACCGGCCTGTCCAACCGGCGCGCGCTCGACGACCGGCTGGAAACCCTGCTCGGCGCACCGGAAGTGCAGCCGCTGGCGGTCGCGCTGGTCGACCTGGACGGCTTCAAGGGCGTCAACGACCGCTGCTCGCACGCCGAAGGCGACGACGTGCTGCGCACCGTCGCCCGCCACCTGCGCGACACCCTGCGCACCGACGACTTCGTGGCCCGCTACGGCGGTGACGAGTTCGTCGTCCTGCTGCCCGGCGCGACGCTCAGCGCCGCCGAAGCCGCGCTGCACCGCACGGTGGAGGCCGTCGACGGCCTGGCGCCGGAGAAGTCCCGAGGGGTGACGCTGTCGATCGGCGTGGTCGCGATGCGCCCGCAGGAGTCGGCTGCGCAGGTCCTCGCCCGCGCCGACGCCGCGATGTACCAGGCGAAGCGCAACGGTGGGAACCGCGTCACAGCACTCTCCGGAGTCAACGATCGCACCGAACCTCACCCGGTCGAGCCGCCGTCCGAAATCGATCAAGCTGTCTGGATTCCTCCGGACGCGCGCTGAAGCGACGTGTCAACTGGTCGGGGCAAGATCACATTGGCCCAGCTAGGGGGCCCTTTCATCCGCCACCGTCCAGCCGAACGGCGGTACCATCGCAGCTGCTGCCAGATGGGCAGGGGCGCCGAAGGTGACGGACGACCCGTGCGGTTACCCTTCACCCGCTTGGACGCAACAGGCACGTCGGCCGGCGCCGGATCCAGACTCGGCAGGCCGCTTCTAGAGATCAAGGGAGAGCGCTGATGCTCCAGGGCGACAACGCCCAGCCCTCCTCTCAGCGCGCTGCTGCGCACCCGGAACCGGTCAGCACGGTCGTGCTGGCGGCCGGGGAGGGCACCAGGATGCGATCGGCGACACCGAAGGTGCTGCACCGGATCGCCGGCAGGCCCCTCGTCGAACACGCCGTCCGCGCCGCCGCGGGGATCGATCCCGATCAGCTGGTCGTCGTGCTCGGGCACGGCCGCGACGCCGTCGCCGAGCACCTGAACTCGGTGTCGGACTCGCTCGGCCGCCCGATCACCACCGCCGTCCAAGAAGAGCAGCTGGGCACCGGCCACGCCGTGTCCTGCGGCCTGTCCGAGCTCCCCGACGGCCTCTCCGGAACGGTGCTGGTCAGCTACGGCGACGTGCCGCTGCTCGACGCCGACACGCTGCGCGCGATGCTCGACGAGCACGCCGCGTCCGGCAACGCCGTCACGGTGCTGACCTCCGTCGTCGCCGATCCGACCGGCTACGGCCGGATCACCCGCGACGCCTCCGGCGCGGTCACCGGCATCGTCGAGCAGAAGGACGCCACCGCCGAGCAGGCCGCGATCACCGAGATCAACTCCGGGGTCTACGCCTTCGACGCCGAGGTGCTCACCGGCGCGCTCAAGCGACTGTCCACCGACAACGCCCAGGGCGAGCTCTACCTGACCGACGTGCTGTCCATCGCGCGCGGCGACGGCCGCACCGTCGGCACCCTGATCTGCTCGGACACGTGGCTGGTCGAAGGCGTCAACGACCGGGTGCAGCTCTCCCGGCTCGGCGCCGAGCTCAACCGCCGGCTGGTGACGCGCTGGATGCGCGAGGGCGTCACCGTCATCGACCCGGCCACGGTGTGGCTGGACTGCGACGTGACCCTGTCCCGCGACGTGACGCTGGAACCGGGCGTGCAGCTGCGCGGCGGCACCACCGTCGGCGAGGGCGCCACCGTCGGCCCGGACACCACGCTGACGAACTGCACGATCCACCCCGGCGCGTCGGTGGTGCGCACCCACGGCGAGGGCGCGGAGGTCGGCCCGAACGCCAGCGTCGGCCCGTTCGCCTTCCTGCGGCCAGGCACCTCGCTGGGCGCGAAGGGCAAGATCGGCACCTTCGTCGAGACCAAGAACGCCGAGATCGGCGAGGGCACCAAGGTGCCGCACCTGAGCTACGTCGGCGACGCGACGATCGGCGAGAAGTCCAACATCGGCGCCGCCACGGTCTTCGTCAACTACGACGGTGTGAACAAGCATCACACCAAAATCGGATCACACTCCCGGACCGGCGCGGACAACATGTTCGTCGCACCGGTGGAGATCGGCGACGGCGCTTACACCGCCGCCGGCTCGGTGATCACCCAGGATGTCCCCCCGGGCGCGATGGCGGTCGCCCGCGGGAGGCAACGAAACATCGATGGCTGGGTGGCCAAGCGCCGCCCGGGCACCGCCGCCGACCAGGCCGCACAGCGGGCTTTGGGCAATGAACCGACCGATGACGCAGAGACGTCGAACGGGGAGGGACGATGACCGTGAGTGCCATGTCTGCGACCCCGAAGAAGAGCCTCAAGCTCTTCTCCGGCCGCAGCCACCCGGAACTTGCCGAGGAGGTGGCCAAGCAGCTCGACGTGACGGTCACGCCCCAGGCCGCGTACCAGTTCGCCAACGGCGAGATCTTCGTGCGCTACGACGAGTCCGTTCGTGGCTGCGACGCCTTTGTGATCCAGTCGCACTGCACGCCGCTCAATGACGCGATCATGGAGCAGCTGATCATGGTGGACGCGCTCAAGCGCGCCAGCGCCAAGCGCATCACCGTGGTCATCCCGTTCTACGGCTACGCCCGTCAGGACAAGAAGCACAAGGGCCGCGAGCCGATCTCGGCGCGGCTGATGGCGGACCTGTTCAAGACCGCCGGTGCTGACCGGATCATGGTCGTGGACCTGCACACCGACCAGATCCAGGGCTTCTTCGACGGTCCGGTGGACCACCTGATGGCGCAGAAGCTGCTCGCGAACTACATCAGCGAGACCTACACCGACCAGAACATCACCGTGGTCTCCCCGGACTCCGGTCGTGTGCGCGTCGCCGAGAAGTGGGCCGATGACCTGGGTGGCACGCCGCTGGCGTTCATCCACAAGACGCGCGACCCCAGCAAGCCCAACCAGGTGGTCGCCAACCGCGTCGTCGGTGACGTCGAGGGCCGGCTGTGCGTGCTGGTCGACGACATGATCGACACCGGCGGCACGATCACCAAGGCCACCGAGCAGCTGCTCGCGGCCGGTGCCAGCGACGTCATCATCGCCTCCACCCACGCCGTGCTGTCCGGCCCCGCCGTGGAGCGGCTGTCGAACTGCGGCGCCAAGGAGGTCGTGCTGACCAACACGCTGCCGATCCCCGACGAGCGCCGGTTCCCGAACCTGACGGTCCTGTCGATCGCCCCGCTGGTCGCGGAAGCGATCCACCAGGTCTTCGAGGACGGCTCGGTCACCAGCCTCTTCGACGGCCGCGCCTGACGAGCACCGACTCCGGTCACGAGAGCGGGTCCCGGTTCCAGTGGAACCGGGGCCCGCTCTCCGTCTCACCACCGTCTCGACACCGGCTCACCCGATGCGGGGGTCTTCCCGATTTCAATGGAAATCAGGTTCCCGACTTCCATTGAAATCGTGGATCCGACTTCCATTGAAATCGGGTCACCCCAGCGGAAGCGCAGGTCAGAGGGTGGTGACGACCTCGTCGTAGGACAGGCGCGGGAGTCGGTCCATCCAGGGGTTCTCGCCGGGCTTGCCGATGTTGGCTACGACCAGCGTCTGCTGGTCTCCCTCCGGGAAGAACTCGGCGTTGATGCCCGCGGCGTCGAGCCCGGTCATCGGGCCGACGGCGAGCCCGGCGGCCCGGACGCCGAGGAAGAAGTAGCCGGCCTGCAGCGTGGCGTTCAGCTTCGCGTTCTGCTCCCGGAAACCCGGGTCGGCGAAGATGTCCTTGGCCTCGGGCTTGTGCGGGAAGACCTTCGGCAGGTTCTCGTGGAACTCGGTGTCGGCCGCCAGGATCGCGACCAGCGGAGCCTGTTCGGTCTTGGCCCGGTTGCCCTCCATCAGGTGCGGCAGCAGGCGCTGCTTGGCCTCGGCCGAGCGCAGCAGCACGATCCGCAGCGGCTGCTGGTTCATCGAGGTAGGGGCCCACTTCACGAGGTCGTAGATCGCCTGGACCTGCTCGTCGGTCACCGGCTCGTCGCTGAAGGAGTTGGCGGTGCGGGCCTCGCGGAACAGCAGGTCCTGGGCCTCGGCGTCGAGGGCGAGCTCGGACTGGGACACGGTCATGGGGTCACTCCTGGGCGATCGGGCGGTCTCACCGGCCGGTAGGCGGGTTCCCGGCCACACGTCACGAACATTCTTGAACTGTCAATGATTCCCGGTGAAGGGGCCTGTAAGCGGAGTCACCGCGGCGACCCGTTCGGGCGTCGTGTCCACCCGTGCGAAAACGGCTATGCAAGCACCGTTTAGACTATTCAGGTTGCCTCGGCGAGGTCGGGACGTACGCCCGGCGTGATCGGCGCGGTGGCACGGTGACGGTCGGTCGAATTCTCCTCCGGCGCACTGATGTCGCGCACTCTCCTGGTGCCGTTTCCACCGGCACCGGTCGATCACCCCAGTAGCGCGCCCCACCGCCGCAGGCCAGCGAACAACTCACGTTCCGCCCGACGTCTTCAAGGAGTGCACCACCGTGTCCGAGGTACGTATCGCAGTCGAGCAGCGCAACGAGTTCGGCAAGGGAGCGGCCCGCCGCACCCGTCGCGCCGGCCAGATCCCCGCGGTCCTCTACGGCCACGGCGCCGACCCGAAGCACCTGTCGCTGCCCAGCGTCGAGTTCGCCCGCGCCATCCGTGAGAACGGCCACAACGCGGTGCTCACGCTCGAGGTCGCGGGTTCCGGCAAGGAGCTCGCTCTGACCAAGACCATCACCGCCCACCCGATCAAGGGCTACATCGAGCACGTCGACCTGCTGCTGGTCAAGCGCGGCGAGAAGGTCACCGTCAACGTCCCGATCGTGGTCTCCGGTGACGCCGCCTCCGGCGCCCTGGTCAGCCAGGAGCTCACCGAGGTCGAGGTCGAGGCCGAGGCCCTGCACATCCCGGAGCAGATCGAGCTGTCGATCGAGGGCGCCGAGATCGGCACCCAGCTGCACGCCTCCGACCTGAAGCTGCCGAAGGGCACGACCCTGGTGTCCGACCCGGAGACCATGGTCGTCAACATCTCCGAGGCCGCGGCTTCGATGGAGGAGGAGTCCGCTTCCGAGGGCGAAGAGGCCGCCGAGGAAGAGACTTCGGAAGAAGCCTGAGCCTGACGACGTCGGGCGCTCCCGCGCCGTCCCCCAGCCGGGGGCGGCGCGGGTTCTGCCTCGACAAGAGGGAGACTTACTTCCGTGACCACTGCGGACGCGGTTTCGGTGATCGTCGGGCTGGGCAATCCCGGTCCGCGCTATGAGGGCAACCGGCACAACATCGGCTTCCTCGTCGCAGACGAGCTGGCCGCTCGTGTCGGCGGCAAGTTCAAGTCGCACAAATCAGGTGCCGACGCCGTCGAAGGACGCCTGGGCGGCGCCCGGTCCGTGCTGGTCAAGCCGCGTTCGTTCATGAACCTCTCCGGCGGCCCGGTCGCCGGGGCGGTGAAGTTCTTCAAGACAGCGCCCGAGTCGCTGATCGTCATCCACGACGAGCTGGACCTGCCCTACGGCACGATCCGGATCAAGCAGGGCGGCGGCGAGAACGGCCACAACGGGCTGCGGTCCATCTCCAAGTCGCTGGGCACCCGCGACTACCTGCGGGTCCGATTCGGCGTCGGACGCCCGCCAGGCCGGATGGACCCCGCCGACTACGTGCTCAAGGACTTCTCCGGCACCGAGCGCAAAGAGCTCGCCTACTTCATCGACCTCTGCGCCGACGCGGTGGAAGCGCTGGTCACCAAGGGCCTGGAAGCGGCCCAGAACGAGTTCCACTGACGCGACGGCGCCGGGTCACCGCGCCAACGGCCGTGGACATCGGGTTCGGACCAGAACCGCCCCCTAGTGCGTCGGCACCAGCTCCGCGGTGGCCGCCCGGCGGAGCTTCCCCGAAGGCGTCTTCGGCAGCGTTCCCGGCGGGAGCACGACGACCTCCGCGGGACGGACGCCGACGGCGTCGACGATGCGGGACACGACCTCCTTGCGCAGCGCCTTCTCCGCGTCCTCCGAACCCGCCTGCTTGGACTCCAGCACCACCGCGAAGCGCTCGCGCCTGCTACCCGCCTCCAGCCGGACCGCCGCCGCGTTGCCCGGACGAACGCCCGAGACCTCGCAGGCGGCCCGCTCGATGTCGACCGGGTAGATGTTGCGGCCACCCATGATGATCACGTCCTTGCGACGTCCGCAGATCACCACCTGGCCGTCGGCCAGATATCCCTCGTCGCCGGTGTCGAGCCAGCCCTCGGCGTCCTGCACCTCCTTCGGGCCGTCCACCGTGAGGTAGCCCGGGGTGACGGCCTCGCCGCGGATGCGCAGCCGCCCGACCAGCCGGTCGGCGAGCTCCACCCCCTCGTCGTCGACGACGTCGACCTCCAGGCCGGGCAGCGGGTGCCCCAGCAGCGCGAACCGGCGCGCGTGCGGCACCTCGGGATCGACCGGCTCGGCGACGTGCCGCTTCTCCAGGCCCTCGGCGTCGACGACATCGGTCTCCAGCCCCCGGTGCAGCGGGGCGAACGAGACGGCGAGCGTCGCCTCGGCCATGCCGAAGGCGCACACCATGCAGTCCGGGGGGAGCCCGAAGCGCGCCCCGGCATCGATGAACGCCTGCGCCGCCGCGGGGTCGATGGGCTCGGCCCCGTTGAGCGTGAAGCGCAGGCTCGACAGGTCGAAGTCGTCGTCGGCGCGCGCCATCCGGCGGCCGACGACGGCGTAGGCGAAGTTCGGCGCGGCGGTGACCGTGGCGCGGTACTTGCTGATCAGCTGCGGCCACACCAGCGGTCCGGCCAGGAAGTCCGACGGGGTGATCTTGACCGTGGTCATGCCGATGGCCATCGGCACGGTCAGGCACCCGACCATCCCCATGTCGTGGAACAGCGGCAACCAGGACACCGCGACGTCGTGCTCCGGGTCGAGCTCGGCGGCGGTGACCATCGCGTGCAGGTTGGCGTTGAGGTTGCGGTGGGTGATCCGGACGGCCTTCGGATCGGCGGTGGAACCGCTGGTCAGCTGCAGCAGCGCGGTCTCGTCCTCGCCGACCTCGACCGGCCCGGCCAGCGGCTCCGCGTCGGTGGCGGCGAGACCGGCGAGGTCGCGGTAGGCGATGCCGTTGTCCTCCAGCACCCCCGCGAGCTGCTCGAACGGCGGGCCGAGCAGCACCAGCCGCGCCCCGATCATCTTCAGCACCTTGAGCGTGTCCTCGGCCCAGTGCCCGAGATCGGTGCGCGGTGTCGGCTGGTGCAGCATCGTCACGCTGCCGCCCCCGAGCCACACCGCCTGCACGGCGGGACCGATCAGACCGGGATCGGCGGCCAGGATCGCGACGGCCGTCCCGGGCCGGAGCTGCTCGCCCAGCCCGCCGGCCATCCGCAACGCCGCGTCGTGCACCTGCGCCCAGCTCCGGAACAGGGGCTCCGCGGGCTCACCGGTGACGAGCCCGCGAGCCCCTTCACCGGAGTTCCGCCGAGCCGACGCCACCAAGGTCTCCACGAACCGACTCATGTGACGCAGCTTACGATCCGGACAACCCGGTGGCACGCCTCAACGCCCGACCGTGCACCCGGAAACTCCGGTAATCGGGGAACGGATTACCGGAGTAATCCGTCACCCCCGTCGACAGCGGAGGGTTCCGTTCACACCTTCAGGGCGTTCCAGGCCGGGAAGAACCGCCAGGTGCCTCTGAGAAGTGAGGGGTCCGCCTTCGTCGGCATTCACTACCCGAGCTGGTCGGCGAGCTCCATCCAGCGGGTTTCGAGGTCGTCCTTCTCCTTGTGCAAGGACTGGAGCTCCGCGTTGAGCTCGGCCAGGCGGTCGGGCTCGGTGGCCGCCTCGGCGAGCTTCTCGTGCAGGTCGGACTCGCGCTTGGCGAGCTTGTCGAGCTGCCGCTCGAAGCGGGAGAGCTCCTTGCGCGCCGCGTGCTCCTCGGCGCCCGACAGACCCCGCGACTCCGGCGCGTCGGCGGCCTGCTTGCCGACGCTGCTCTCCGCCGCCAGCAGCGAGTGACGCCGCTGCAGGTACTCGTCGATCCCGCCGGGCAGGTGGGTGAGCTTCCCGTCGCCGAACAGCGCGTGGACGCTGTCGCAGACCCGCTCGACCAGGTACCTGTCGTGCGAGACCACGATCATCGTGCCCGGCCAGGTGTCGAGCAGGTCCTCCAGCTGCTGGAGGGTGTCGATGTCCAGGTCGTTCGTCGGCTCGTCGAGGATCAGCACGTTCGGCTCGGCCATCAGCAGCCGCGCCAGCTGCAACCGTCGGCGCTCACCACCGGAGAGGTCACCGACCGGCGTCCACTGCCTTCCCTTGCCGAAGCCGAACCGCTCCCCCAGCTGCGAGGCGGACAGCTCGTACTTGCCGAGGGTGACCGTCTTGGCGACGTTCTCGATCGCCTCCAGCACTCGCCAGTTGCCCGGCAGGTCGTGCAGCTCCTGCGTCAGGTGCGCCATCCGCACCGTCTTGCCCTCGACGCGCTTGCCCGCGTCCGGTTCGCGCTCCCCCGCCAGCAGCTTGAGCAGCGTCGTCTTGCCGGAACCGTTGACGCCCACCAGACCGATCCGGTCACCCGGCCCGATCCGCCACGTCACGTTCTCCAGCAGCGCCCGGTCGGCGATCCGCAGGTCGACGTCCTCCAGCTCCAGCACGGTGCGGCCCAGCCGGCGCTTGGCGAAGGCCAGCAGCTCGACGGAGTCGCGCGGCTCCGGGACGTCGGAGATCAGCGCCTCGGCCGCCTCCACCCGGTACCGCGGCTTGGAGGTGCGCGCCTTCGCGCCGCGCTGCAACCAGGCGAGTTCCTTGCGGGCCAGGTTCTGCCGACGCTCCTCCGTGGCCTGCGCGATGCGGGCGCGTTCGGCGCGCGCGAAGATCCAGTCCGCGTAGCCGCCCTCGTACTGCTCGACCTTGCCGTCCACGACCTCCCAGGTCCGGTTGCAGACGGTGTCGAGGAACCAGCGGTCGTGCGTGACGATCACCAGCGCGCACTTGCGTTCCAGCAGGTGGTCGGCCAGCCAGCGCACACCTTCGATGTCGAGGTGGTTGGTGGGCTCGTCGAGCACCAGCAGGTCGAGGTCGCGCACCAGCGCGGCGGCCAACGCCACGCGGCGGCGTTCCCCACCCGAGAAGTTCTTGACCGGGGTGTCCAGGCCGAGCCGCGTCATGCCCAGACCGCCCAGCACCGAGCGCACCCGCGGGTCGGCGGCCCACTCGTGCTCGGCGGCGAAGCCGTGCGGATCGAGGACGGCGTTGCGCACGGTGGCGTCCTCGTCCAGCTCAGTGCGCTGGGTGACCACGGCCATCCGCAGGTCGCGGGACTGCGAGACCCGGCCGTCGTCGGGTTCCGCGAAACCGGCGAGGACTTCCAGCAGCGTCGTCTTGCCGCCACCGTTGAGGCCGACGACGCCGATCCGCTCGCCTTCCGACACGCCCAGCGACACGCCGTCCAGCAACGGGCGCACGCCGTAGGACTTGCTGACCGTTTCCAGGTTGACCAGGTTCACCATCGAGGTTTCGACTACTCCATCACGCGTGGACTTGGGGCGGGGTGGGGCGATGGGCCGGCTCCTCGGAGACGACCTTGGCGCCCGGCACCGGGCCGTGCGCGACTCGGACGGTCCGGCAGACGCCCGCGCCGGAGAGCTCCGCGGCGACCCGGACGGCCTCGTCGGAGTCGGTGCACAGGAAAGCGCAGGTCGGGCCGGATCCCGAGACGACGCCGGCCAGCGCGCCCGCCTGCACGCCCGCGCGCAGCGTGCGCCGCAGGCCCGGACGCAGCGAGACCGCCGCGGATTGCAGGTCGTTGCCCAGCAGCAGCGCGAGCTGCCGGGGATCGCCGGAGGCCAGCGCCTCCAGCAGGGGTTCCACCTCACCGATGCGGCCGTTGCCGTTGTCCGCGCGGAGGCGGTCCAGCTCGCCGTAGACGCCGGGAGTGCTCAGGCCTTCGCGATCCAGCGCGATGACCCAGTGGTAGGTGTGCCGGGCCAGGACCGGGACCAGCCGCTCGCCGCGTCCGGTGCCCAGGGCGGTGCCGCCCTGCAGCGAGAACGGCACGTCGCTGCCGATCTTCCCGGCGAGCTCGCTGAGCTCGTCGCGGCCCAGTTCCAGCCGCCAGAGCTGGTTGACCGCCTGCAACGTGGCGGCGGCGTCGGCGCTGCCACCGGCCATGCCGCCGGCGACCGGGATGCCCTTGTTGATCGAGATCCGCACGCCGGGGTTCTCCGGGTCGCGCCCGCAGTGCTCGGCCAGCAGCCGCACCGCTTTCCACGCGAGATTCTCCGGGCCGGTGGGGACCTCGTCCGCTCCCTCGCCCTTGACCTCGATGGCCGGATCGTCCGCCGCCACCACCGTGACGTCGTCGGTCAGCGACAAGGCCTGGAAGACGGTGACCAGCTCGTGGTAGCCGTCCGGACGCGCGTCACCCACCGAGAGGTGGAGGTTCACCTTCGCCGGGACGCGGACGGTGATCGGTGTAGGAACCACGGAGAGCACACCAAGAGCCTACGTGGCCGAAGAACCCCACCGCCCACTTCCCTGCGCACAGCCCCACCCCAACCACAAACCTCCCGGTGACCAGCCCCCGATCCCCACCGGCCGGAACCCCGATCACCCCGGTATTCGGGCACCCGAACACCGGAGTAATCAGGTCCCCGATTGCGGCGGTATTCCGGCCCACGATTACCGGGGTGATCCGGTGTGCCTGGCTACGGCGGGATCGGGTGGGTGAATGCCGGGGTGGTCGGTGTCGACCGGCCCCGGCATTCGTGGCACGCCGTGAGCGTCAGGAGGCGGGGACGACGCCCACTCCGCCCCACTCCTGGGCGATGAAGTCCTTGACCTGCTGGCTGCGCAGCAGCTCGGCGAGCTTGAGCACGCGCGGGTCCTGGGCCAGCGCCGGGCTGGTCACCAGACCGTTGGCGTAGGGGTTGCCCTGCGAGCTCTCCACCAGCAGCGGGTTCGACAGCTTCGCCTTGATCGCGTAGTTGCCGTTGACCACCGCCGCGGCCGCGTCGTCGACCGAACGCGGCAGCTGGTCCGGGGACAGGTCCTTGAGCTGGACGTTCTTCGGGTTCTCCGCGATGGCGGCGTCCAGCCGGGTGCCGACGGCGGCCTCCGGCTTGAGCTTGATCAGACCGCCCTGCTCCAGCAGCTTCAGGCCGCGGAACTGGTTGGCCGGGTCGTTGGACAGCGTCACCGTGGCGCCCGCGGGCAGCTCGGCCAGGGACTTGGCCTGCTTGGAGTAGACGGCCAGCGGCTCCAGGTGCACCGGCTCGATCCAGGTGAACTCGCCGCCGCGCTCCTTGCGGTACTCCTCCAGGTACGGGACGTGCTGGAAGTAGTTCGCGTCCAGCTCACCGTTGGCGACGGCCTCGTTCGGCCGGTTGTAGTCGTCGAACTTCTCGATCTCGATGTCGATCCCGGCCTGCTGGGCCAGGTTGTCGTCGACGTACTGCAGGATCTCGCCGTGCGGCGTCGGGCTGACGCCGATCTTCAGCGGCGCGTTGGGGTCTTCGGCGGCGGAACCACCACCGCAGGCGGCCAGCAGCACCCCGGCCGAGGCGAGCAGTGCGGCGAAGCGCAAACGCATGTCGTGCGTCCTTTCAAACAGCCCGTTTTCAGGCAGGCAGGGTCAACGCACCGTCCTTTTGGGACGGAAGCGCGATGGGTTTTCTCCGCGGGAGGGAGGATTCAGCCGGCGGCGGTGCGCCGGCGATCGACGAGCTTGGCGGTGCGATCGGTGATCAGCTGCATCGCGAAGGCCAGCACCCCCAGCACCACGACCGATCCGTAGAGGAGCCGGTCGTCGTAGCCCTGGTAGCCGTCCTGGATCGCGGTCGTGCCCAGACCTCCGCCGCCGATGGCACCGGCCATCGCGGCGTAGCCGATCAGCGCCACCGCGGTGACGCCGATGGCTCCGACCAGCGCTGCTCGGGCTTCCCCGAGCAGCACCGTGCACACGATCCGCAACCTGCTGGAACCGGTCGTGATCGCGGCTTCCACCACGGTGAAAGCGACCTCGCGCAACGCGTTCTGCGTCAGCCGCGCGAAGAACGGGATCGCACCGATGGTCAGCGGCACGATCACCGCGCTGCTGCCGATCGAGGTCCCGATCAGCAGCCGGGTGAACGACGCCAGCACCACCAGCAGCACCACGAAGGGCACCGAGCGCACCACGTCCACGATCACGCCGAGCACCTTGTTCAGCACCGGTTTCGGGTTCAACCCGACCGGAGAGGTCAGGTGCAGCAGCACACCCAGCGGCAACCCGCCGACCACGGCCAGCACGGTCGCCACCAGCACCATGTAAAGCGTTTGAAGCGTTGCCTCGCCCAGTAGTTCGCCGACCTCCGACCAGGGGGTCACATCAGTCACGCAGCAGCAACTCCGTCAACGCTCACCGGGGCGCGCCGGACGTGCGCGTCCCGCTCGATCATCCACTTCAGCGCCGCCTCGGAACGCTCACCGGTCAGGCCGATCTTGAACTTGGCGACCGGGGTGTCGCCGAGGCGGGTCAGGCCACCGCCCAGGATCGCCAGGTCGACGGCGAACCGGTTGGAGGCCTCGGGGAGCAGCGCTCCCACAGCGGCGAAGCCGACCAGCACGATCTCGGCGACCACGTCGTGGCGGCCCGAAGTCGGGCGCAGCGACTCGGCCTGGTCGGTTTGGGGCAGCAGGGTGCCGCTGACCTTGCTGCCGGGCTCGGCGACGAGGTCCAGGACCTTGCCGTGCTCGACGACCTGGCCGTCTTCCAGCACCGCGACGTCGTCGGCGATCTTGCGCACCACCGCCATGTCGTGGGTGACCACCAGGACGGTGACGCCGAGCTCGGCACGCGCACGGTCGAGCACGGTCAGCACCGAGTCGGTGGTGGACGGGTCCAGCGCGGAGGTCGGCTCGTCGGCCAGCAGCACCGAGGGCTTGGCCGCCAGCGCGCGGGCGACCGCGATGCGCTGGCGCTGACCACCGGAGAGCTGGTCCGGGTAGGCCGCCGCCTTGTCGGTCAGGCCGACGAGGTCGAGGAGTTCACCGACGCGGTTGCGCCGCTGCGGGCCGCCGATGCCTGCGGCCTCCAGCGGGAGCGCGACGTTGCCCGCGGCGGTGCGCTGGCGCAACAGCGAATCACCCTGCGGCACAACGCCGATCTGCCTGCGGGCGGCGCGCAGCGCCTTGCCGTCCAGCGCCACCAGGTCGGTGCCGTCGACGCGGATGGCACCACCGTCGGGCTTCTCCAGCAGCGCGATGCACCGGGCCAGCGTCGACTTCCCCGCTCCGCTCGGTCCGACCACGCCGCACACGGAACCCGCGTTGACCTCCATCGACACGCCGTCGAGGGCGCGGACGGTGCTGCCGTTGTGCTGGAACGACTTGGTCAGGTTCTCGACTGAGATCACGATCTGCTCCACATCAGCTCGCGATGGCCGCGCCCGCGTTCGGGCAGCAGCCATGGGGAACTTCTAAGGGAAAAGGAAGAGAGAGGGAAGGGCCAGGTCACATCTCGCGACGACAGGCGCAGGTCGTGCGCCTTCCGTGGTCGATGAACCGTCGCTGCGTGAGCAGTTCCCTGATGTGGGGTACCCCGAACCGGGCGTTGCCGGTGGCAGGCAGGTTCGCTAACCGCGCGTTGGAATCCACAGCTACTCCATCGGTCCTGGCGTTAGCACCTGCCCGCGAGGGGTGGTTGCTGCGGCGTCAACAAGCCAGGTCTCTCAGCCGCTCGGGATGGATTTCCCGAATAGTAGACCCCATCGACAGGGCCCGACGCAAGCTGATAGCGGTCACTGACCGAAATCGTTTGCCAGATCACATACCGGGTGGAGCGGGAATTTTTCCGCAGCGGGTGGCGTTTTGGTCACCCTCAGTGATGTCGCAGCGCGTGGCCGCAAGCCCCCGGACGAGTGGTTCAGCTGCTCGACCCGGATGACGCGGCCTCCGCGATCCGGGCGAAATCGGCGATCCCCAGCTGCTCTCCGCGCGTCGTCGGATCGACGCCCGCCGCGCGCAGCAGCTCCTCAGCCCGAGCCGCCGAGCCGGCCCAACCCGCCAGCGCGCCCCGCAAGACCTTGCGCCGCTGCGCGAACGCCGCGTCGATGACGCGGAAGACGTCCTCGCGCGCCGCGTTCGACGGCGGATCAACCCGGTGGAAGGCCACGAGCCCGGAATCCACGTTGGGCACCGGCCAGAACACCTTGCGCGGCACCGGACCCGCGCGGCGGACGTCGGCGAACCACGCCGCCTTCGCGCTCGGCACCCCGTAGGTGCGGCTGCCGGGTTCGGCGGCCATCCGCTCGGCGACCTCGGACTGCACCATGACCAAGCCCTTGCGCAACGTCGGGAGCTCGGCCAGCAGGTGCAGCACCACGGGCACGGCGACGTTGTAGGGCAGGTTGGCGACCAGCGCGGTCGGCGGCTTCGCGAAGTCCTCCGCGCGCACCCGCAGGGCGTCGGCGGGCAGCACGGTCAGCCGGTCGGCGAGGCCGGGGGCGAACTCCTGCGCGGTCCGCGGCAGCCTGGCGGCCAGCACCGGGTCGATCTCCACGGCGACGACCTCTCCGGCCACCGGCATGATCGCCAACGTCAGCGAACCGAGCCCGGGACCGACCTCCAGCACGACGTCATCGGCACCGACCTCGGCGACCGAGACGATCCGGCGCACCGTGTTGGGGTCGTGCACGAAGTTCTGGCCGAGCTTCTTGGTCGGCTTGATGTCCAGCTCGGCGGCCAGCCGACGCACGTCGGCCGGGCCGAGCAGCGTCGCCTGCTGGTCGTCCACGGTGCAAGAACCTACCTGCGCCGCTCTCCCCGCGTCTCACCAGGGCGAACAACGCGAGAAGGGCGCCACCGGAATGCAACGGTGGCGCCCTCCGCGTGGAATTTCGAGATCAGTCCAGGCCGAGCTTGGACGAGCAGGACGGCCATGCGCCGTAGCTGCCTCCGCGGGCGTCGCGGACCTTCTCGGCGACCGCGATCTGCTGCTCGCGGCTGGCCTGGTGCGGGTACGGAGCGTACTGGTCGCCGCCGTAGGCGTCCCAGGTGGACTTGTCGAACTGCAGGCCACCGTAGTAACCGTTGCCGCTGTTCATGGCCCAGTTGCCGGTCGCCTCGCACTGGACGAGCTTGTCCCAGACATCGCTGTTCGGCGCGGGCTTGCCACCGACGCGGACGACCTTCTCGACCGGCGCCTTGGTGACCTTCTCGTCGACGACCTCGCGATCCGACTCCTCGCCGTTGCGCGTGGAGATGCGGGTGAACTGGATCTTCTCGCCGGCCTCGCCGGGAGACTCGACCCGCTCCTCGCCCTTGAACATCGAGTTGTCGACGATCTCGCGGACCGGCGGCGGAACCGGCACGGTCACGCTGATCACGGAGCTCTGCAGCCGGTCGATGCGCACCTCGGCGCCGGTGACCAGCTTGGCGTCGGCACCCGGGGTGACCTTGTCGTCCGGACCGAGCTTGAGCTTCCGCTCCTTGACGAGCTCGTCGATGTTGGCGGCGGTGGTGGTCAGCTGCTGCGGCGCACCACTGCCGTCGATGAGCGTGATGTCCTTCTGCGTGCGGACCGACAGCTCCATGCCCTGCTCGGGCACCGGCATGTTGCGGTCCGCGTTGAGGACGGCGCCGTCGGCGTTGACGCCGAGCTGGCGCAGGGCCTGCTCGACGGTCACCGAGCGGACCCACTCCTCGCGGACCTCGCCGTCGACGTTGAGCTTGAGCAGGCGACCGCGGTCGAGGGTGATGGTCTCGCCGTGGCCGACCTCGGCCTGCGGGGAGGGGCTCAGCGCGTCGTGCGCGCCGACGCGGATGCCCTGGTCCTCCAGGACCTCGCCCACGGTGTCGTCGTAGGTGTTGACGGTGCGCGTCTGCCCGTCCACCTCGACGGTGACCGACTTGTCCATCGCGGCGGCGGCGCCACCGGTGCCGGTCAGGCTCAGCAGCACACCGGCGACCGCGCCCTTGAGGAAGCGGCGCTTCCAGACGGTCAGCGCTTCGGTGACCTGCTGCGGCGGGAGAGCGCCCGCCTCGCCCTCGGGCATCGCCTCGAGGAAGTCCATCGGCGGCAGGACGGTCGTCTCGGCGTTGATCAGCCGGATGACCTCGTCGACGTCGATCTCGGCGGTCGCGAGCACGTCCTCGGCGTCGGGGCCGAGCACGTCGTAGACGTCCTGCGGGGTGATCTCGAAAGCACCTGGCGGGAAGCTCGGGTGCTCGTCGGACCACTGGGGGTCCGGGCGGTCGAGCAGGCCTACCGCGGTGTGCTGCTCGGTCGGCTGGACCGGGGTGAACCAGTCAGTCGCCGCGTCAAAGGAATCGGCCCAGTAGCCGTTGTTCCGCGGGGTCGCGAAACCGGCATGGCTGGGCTCGCCACGTCCGTTCACAGGGTCGTTACCTCCCGAAGGCGCAAAGTCGCGACCGCGAAGAACTGAACGTGAGAAGCGTTGGGCGAGTTCATGTTTCTCGCGCAACCCCTCTCGTTCCTCGCGTGCGCACAACCTTCGTGCTTCGTGTCTGTATCCGACTCCCGCAAGCCAATTGCCGCCTAGTCAGCCGCGAGCTCCTTGCGCTCACCGCAGACTTCCCCGACGTACACCGGCGAGACTAACGGGCGTTCCCCATGACTGGTTGTCATCGGTTACGGGGCCGAGACTCTACCGTGATCATGCGAGGCCGCCAAGGACCCGATTCGGACATGTGAGTCCGATTACGCTTGTTTGCCACGCAACCCAACACGATGTGTAGTCAAGATCGGTAAAAATTAGGCCATTCGGGGGGCACCTACAGGATTCGTTAGCAGCCACCCGAGCCGCTTGCGTGACATATAACACGGGCCCGACCAGCGCTGTAACCCATGATCAACGGGGGTGCGGGCCTGCGGAAACGGCCCCGGACAACGGTCCGGCCCGAGCACCAAGCGCGCTCGGGCCGGACCTCCCCTCCCCACGCACGAGGGAAACGAGTTTCCCCCGCGACGATCTTTCGCGTTATTGCGGCGACTTCACGTCATCGCGGCAGTCCCAGCTTCCGCGAGCACGCCGGCCAGGCGCCGTAACCGCCGCGGGCGTCGTGCACGTTCTGCGCGATCTGGATCTGCTGCTCGCGCGACGCGCGATGCGGGTAGCGGTTGAACCGCTCACCGCCGTGAGCCGCCCATGTGCTGCGGCTGAACTGCAGGCCGCCGTAGTAGCCGTTTCCGGTGTTGGCGGCCCAGTTGCCGCCGGACTCGCACCTAGCGAGCCGGTCCCACACCACAGCTCGATCGTCATTCGGGGCTGCCGCGGCGTTCGGGGCCACCGCGACCAGGGCGCTACCGCTGATGGCGACTGCCGCCGCCACGGTCCACTTCGTGAATCTATGCAACTTCACTGCACATCCTCACAACCGATGGTTCCGGTGTGGGAGGACCTCCGCGAGCGAGTTTCCCCGCGGAGTTCGGGGTGTCCCCCCGTTCCGGCTTCCACTGTGGACGGTAGGAGTCGGCGGGCGGACCGCAAGCGGGCGCAGGAGGAGACCTCCTACCAGAAACCGCAGCGTAGGGAACTACAGGGCTGTGATTACCCCTGTCCGAGCCCGAACACTCGCTCAGCGGTGGCCGTGGTGGCTACCGCGAGCTCATCAACGTTCACGCCACGGAGTTCGGCGAGGTCACGAAGGGTGTAATTGACGCAGTAAGGCTGATTCGGCCGTCCCCGGAACGGGTGCGGGGTCAGGAACGGCGCGTCGGTCTCCACCAGCATCTGCTCCAGCGGGACCGTTTCCGCCGCCGCCCGAAGGCCTTTCGCGTTGCGGAAGGTCGCCGTGCCGGCGAACGAGAGCACGTACCCCTCGTCCACGCAGGACTTCGCGAACTCGGCGTCGCCGGAGAAGCAGTGGAAGACCACCTTCTCCGGGGCGCCCTCCTCGTCGAGGATGCGCAGGATGTCGTCGTGCGCCTCGCGGTCGTGGATCATCAGCGGTTTGCCGATCCGCTTCGCGAGGTCGATGTGCCAGCGGAACGCCTCCTGCTGCGGTTCCGGCGGCGAGTAGTCCCAGTAGTAGTCGAGCCCGGTCTCGCCGATGGCGACCACGCGCGGGTGCGCGGCCAGCTCCTCCAGCGTGGCGCGGTCGTCGTCGCCGAAGTCCTTGGTGCGGGTCGGGTGCAGCGACACGGCGGCGAAGACCCGGTCGTCCCAGGTGGCGGCCTCGACGGCCCAGCGCGCGGAGTCGATGTCGTCGGCGACGGTCACGACGCGGCCGACACCGGCGCTCTGCGCGCGGTCGAGCATCTCGCGGACGTCCTCGGCGGTCTTGGCGCCGCAGGCGTCGAGGTGGGTGTGAGCGTCGACGGCAGCTGCCGCCAGCGCCTCGGGCACCGGCGGCAGTTCCTGCCTCTTGTCCTTCTTGCCCATCAGGACTGCTGGATCGGGGCCCATTCCGGGCCGGTCTCGCCGAGTTCGGCGTCGAGCTTGGCGAACAGCGGCTTCGGCTTGTCCAGCGGACGTCCCACCTCGATGTCGGTGGACTCCCACTTGGCCTGCTCAGCCGCGTACTCACCCATCAGCACCGGGTAGGACGCCGACGGCTCGTCGAGGTCGTCGACCTCGCGGATCTCCGGCTGCGCCGCCCAGACCCCGGTGCCGCCCAGCAGCTCGTGCACCTTCTGCGCGGAGTGCGGCAGGAACGGCGTGAGCAGCGTGTTGGCGTCGGAGACGACCTGCAGCGCCGTGTGCAGCACGGTGTCGCGGCGGTCCGGGTCCTCCTTGAGCTTCCACGGCTCCTGGTCGGACAGGTACTTGTTGGCCGCCGAGACCACCCGCATCGCCTCCTGCGACGCGAGCTTGAACCGCGAGCTGCGCAGGTGCGCTCCGACGGTGTCGAACGCCGCGCGGGCCTGCGCCTTGAGCTCCTCGTCCGCGGGAGCGGGAGCGGTCGGTGCGGGGACCGCGCCGTTGTTCTTCGCCGCCATCGAGATGGACCTGTTGACCAGGTTGCCCCACTCGTTGGCCAGCTCGAAGTTGGTGCGGCGGACGAACTCGTCCCAGGTGAAGTCGGTGTCCTGGTTCTCGGGACCGGCCACCGAGATGAAGTAGCGCAGGGTGTCCGGGCCGAACTCGCGCAGGAAGTCGCGCACGTAGATCACGGTGCCGCGCGAAGTGGAGAACTTCGAGCCGCTCATGGTGAGGAACTCGCTGGAGACCACCTCGCCGGGCAGGTTCAGCTCGCCGAACGGGCCGGTCGTGCCGCCCTTGTCGCCCTGGCCGTTGTGCCCCATCAGCAGGGTCGGCCAGATCTGGGCGTGGAAGGTGATGTTGTCCTTGCCCATGAAGTAGTAGCCCTGGGCCGCCGGGTCGGTCCACCACTTCTTCCAGGCGTCGGGGTCGCCGGTGCGGCGCGCCCACTCGACGCTGGCCGACAGGTAGCCGATGACCGCGTCGAACCACACGTAGAAGCGCTTCATCGGCTGGTCGCGCCAGCCGTCCAGCGGGATCGGCACGCCCCAGTCGAGGTCGCGGCTGATCGCGCGCGGACGCATGTCCTCGACCAGGTTCTGCGCGAACTTGAGCACGTTCGGCCGCCAGCCGTCCCGGGTGGACAGCCACTTGCCCAGCGACTCGGTGAACGACGGCAGGTCCAGGAACAGGTGCTCGGTCTCGACGAACTCCGGCTTCTCGCCGTTGATCCGGGAGACCGGGTTCTTCAGCTCGGCCGGGTCGAGCTGGTTGCCGCAGTTGTCGCACTGGTCGCCGCGCGCGCCGTCGTAACCGCAGATCGGGCAGGTGCCCTCGATGTAGCGGTCGGGCAGCGTGCGGCCGGTGGACGGGCTGATCGCGCCGGTCGTGGTCTTGGGCAGCACGTAGCCGTTGCGGTGCAGCGCGAGGAAGAGGTCCTGCACCACCTTGTAGTGGTTGCCGGTGGTGGTGCGGGTGAACAGGTCGTAGGACAGGCCTAGGCCCTGCAGGTCCTCGGTGATCACCCGGTTGTACTTGTCGGCGAGCTGCCGCGTGGTCAGGCCCTCGTTCTCCGCCTGGACGGAGATCGGGGTCCCGTGCTCGTCCGTTCCGGAGACCATGAGCACCTGGTTGCCGGCCATTCGCTGGTAGCGGGAGAAGACGTCCGAAGGCACACCGAAGCCGGAAACATGACCGATGTGTCGCGGACCGTTGGCATACGGCCAGGCCACAGCGGTCAACACAGAGGCGCTCATGCCCGTCAGCGTAATCGCCTGCTCGTCCTGCGTGGCGGTGCGGGTAGGGGAACCCGAGCGGCTCCGCGGACTCCGCGCGCAACTCCTCGAGCATGTGAGGTCAGGTCACTTCCGGGAGGCGAGGACCGCGTCGTAGAGCTCCTTCTTGCGGACTCCCGCGAGCTCGGCGACCTCGGCGACCGCGTCCTTCAAGCGGATGCCGTCCGCGGCGCGCTCCTCGACCTGCCCCACGAGCTCCGCCGGGTCGGACGGCGCCGCTCGCTCGGCACCGGCGAGGACCACCGTGATCTCGCCCCGAACGCCCTCCGCGGCCCATTCGGCGAGGTCACCCAGGCTGCCGCGCTTGATCTCCTCGTAGGTCTTGGTGAGCTCGCGGCACACCGCGGCCGGCCGCTGCTCGCCGAGCACCGAGACGGCGTCGGCGAGGGTGTCGGCGAGCCGGTGCGGGGCCTCGAAGAAGACGCTGGTGCGCTCCTCGGCGACCAGGCGGCCGAAGAACTTGCGCCGGTCCCCCGTCTTGCGCGGCGGGAACCCCTCGAAGCAGAACCGGTCCGAGGGCAGGCCGGACACCGCGAGCGCGGTGGTCACCGCCGACGGGCCGGGCAGGCACGTCACCGGCAGTCCCTCGGTCACGCACGCCGAGACCAGCCGGTAGCCGGGATCCGACACGCTCGGCATGCCAGCGTCGGTCACCAGCAGCACGGTCCTGCCCTCGCGCAGCGCGTCGAGCAGCATCGGAGCGCGCGCGGACTCCACGGCCTCGTAGTAGCTGACGACCTTGCCCGCCGGGGTGACGCCCAGCGCGCTGGCGAGGTTGCGCACCCGGCGGGTGTCCTCGGCGGCGACCACCTCGGC
The DNA here is from genome assembly GCF_040677225.1 of Saccharopolyspora sp. NPDC049357. Classification (NCBI taxonomy): domain Bacteria; kingdom Bacillati; phylum Actinomycetota; class Actinomycetes; order Pseudonocardiales; family Pseudonocardiaceae; genus Saccharopolyspora; species Saccharopolyspora sp. NPDC049357. The sequence goes on from NZ_JBFAQJ010000030.1 coordinate 47,426, forward strand.
GGTGCCGAGCGCCTCGATCAGCCGCGCGGACGCGTCGCGGGCATCACCGAGCGGGGTGGCGGCGAGCAGCAGGGTGCCGGAGTCCATGACCGCACAGCGTAGGCCGCCGGACCCCGGACGAGGATGCGGCGTGGCCGTTGCTCCGAGCGCGGGGCCCGGCTTCCGAGCGAGGCGATTCCTCGACGGCTCCTAGCGGGGCGTCCCCCGGTCGAGGCGTGCCTGACCCTTACGATCGACGGTGTGAGCGTCCCAGTCCGCAGGTTCGGCGGTGCCGACGAACTCGTCCAGGTAGGCCGCGCACCGGCGGCTCGCCGACCGGGGGAGACCGACCCGCTGCCACTGCTGGACTCCTCGATGCCCACCGACCGCAGGCGCGCCTGGGTGGTGACCCTGGTGATCACCCTGGTCGCCGGTCTGGTCCGCTTCTGGGACCTGGGCCGGGCCACCGACGAGGGCACTCCGGTCTTCGACGAGAAGCACTACGTCCCGCAGGCGTGGCAGATGCTGCGCAACGGCGGCTACGAGGACAACCCCGGCTACGAGCTGGTGGCGCACCCGCCGGTCGGCAAGCAGATGATCGCGATCGGCGAGTGGCTGCTGGGCTACACGCCGTGGGGCTGGCGGATCATGGCCGCCCTGTTCGGCACCCTGATGGTGCTGCTGATCGTGCGCATCGCCCGCCGGATGACCCGCTCGACGCTGCTGGGCGCGCTGGCCGGCGTGCTGCTGATCTGCGACGGCCTCAGCCACGTGCAGGCCCGCGTCGGGATGCTCGACATCTTCCAGGCGCTGTTCCTGCTCGCCGCGTTCTCCTGCCTGCTGGTGGACCGCGATCAGGTGCGCGAACGCCTGTGGCAGGTCTGCTCGGACGGACGGCTGGACCCGTCGACCTGGGGCCCGCAGCTGGGTTTCCGCTGGTGGCGCTTGGGCGCCGGTCTGATGCTGGGCCTGGCCTGCGGGGTCAAGTGGAACGGCATCTACTACATCATGGCGTTCGGCCTGCTCAGCGTGATCTGGGACGCGCTGGCCAGGCGGGCGGCCGGGGTGCGGAGGCCGTGGCGGGCCGCGCTCATGCGCGACACCGCCCCGGCGCTGTGGGCGCTGGTGGGCCTCCCGCTGCTGGTGTACTTCGCGACCTGGTCGGGCTGGTTCGCCAGCGAGACCGCGACCGACCGGCACGCGGTCCTGCTCAACGACGACGTGGGCATGAACGGCCTGCCCGACGCGCTGCGATCGCTGCTGTACTACCAGCTCAACGTGCTGGACTTCCACACCCACCTGACCACGCCGTCGACCCCGCACCCGTGGGAGTCGAAGCCGTGGGCGTGGCCGATGGGCATGCGCCCGATGCTCTACTACTACGAGTCCGGGATGCCGGGCTGCGGCCGCAACAGCTGCGTGCAGGCCACGATGCTGATCGGCACCCCGGCGATGTGGTGGCTGGCGCTGCCGGTCGCGGCGTGGTCGGTGTGGCGCGCGGTGTTCCGGCTGGACTGGCGCTACGCGGCGGTCCTGGTCGGCTACGGCGCCGGGTACCTGCCGTGGTTCACGAACCTGTCGCGGCAGATGTACTACTTCTACGCCACTCCGCTGGTCCCGTTCCTGGTGCTGGGGATCGTGCTGGTGCTCGGCCACGTGCTGGGCTCCGTCGACGACCACTACGAGCGGCGCAAGACCGGGCTGCTGGCCGTGTCGCTCTACATCGGACTGGTGGTCGCGAACTTCGTGTGGCTGTGGCCGATCCTCAACGGTGATCCCATCACCCACGAGCAGTGGCAGGCCGAGCTGTGGCTGCCGTCCTGGCGCTGATCAGCGCGGTTCCCACCGGAACCAGGCCTTGGCCAGCAGGCTGAACAGCACGATCCAGACCAGCAGCGACGCGGCGGGCAGGAGGGCGTCGCCCTCGCCGGTCACCGCGTGGTGGATCAGGCCGCCGACGCCTCCGCCGGGGAGCGGCAGCCACGTCGGACCGACGATGGCGACCAGGACACCGCCCATCAAGGCGAGGAACAGCGGCAGCGTGGTGATCTGGGCCTGCTCGGAGGACGAGGTGCGACCGCTGGTCGCGACGCCGGCCGCCAGGCAGAGCCCGGTGCCCAGGACCAGGGCGGCCAGCAGCGGCAGCGGTGCCGGTACCGGCGCGCCCATGCTGATCGAGATGATCAGCATCAGCGCCGACTGCAGCACGCCGAGCAGCACCACCGGGGCGAGCAGCCCGGCGAGGATCACCGCGTCGGAGGCCTCGCCGCTGCGGAGCCGCTTGAGGTAGAGGTCTTCGCGGCGCGAGGCCAGCGCGGCGGTGACGGCGAAGTAGACGGTGAAGCCGAGGACCATCAGCAGCTGGAGGCAGAGCGTGATCGCCCAGGCCTGCGGCGAGGCCTCGTCGGGCAGGTTGAAGCCGGCCCACAGTCCGACCAGGATCGGCATCAGCAACGAGCTGACCGCCACGGTCTTGTTGCGCAGCAGGAGTTTCAGCTCGGCTCGCGCCAGAGCCAGGACCATCTTCACGCCTGGGTCTCCTCTCGGACGGACTGGAAGATCTCTTCCAGCGAGGCCGGCTGCGCGCGCAGACCGGAGAGGTCCACGCGCCCGTCGGCCCAGTTCAGCAGGGTGTGCAGGTCCTGCTGCAGGTGCGGGGTGCGGATGTCGACGCGGCTGTCGCGACGGGTCGCGGTGCCGATCAGCGGCGGCAGGCCGGTGTCTTCCGCGGCGTTGAAGGTGATGCGCGCGTGGTGGTCGGCGAGGACGTCGACGAGCCGTCCGGCGACCGCGATGCGGCCTCGGTGCATGATCGCCAGCCGGTGCGCGAGGCGTTCGGCCTCTTCGAGGTAGTGCGTGGTCAGCAGGACCGTGGTGCCCGCGGAGAGCAGGCCGCGCACGAGTTCCCACGTGGTGCGGCGCGATTCGGGGTCCATGCCGACGGTGGGTTCGTCGAGGAACAGCAGCTCGGGCTCGCCGAGCAGGGCCAGCGCGAGGTCGAGGCGCCTGCGTTCACCGCCGGAGAGCTGCTTGACGCGGACGTCGCGGCGCGGGTCGAGCCCGAGGGCGTCGAGCGTTCCGTCCACATCGGACTCCGCTGTGCGCATCCGGCGGGCCAGCTCGGCGGTTTCGGCGACCGTGAGGTCTCCGGCGAATCCGCTGTCCTGCAGCATGATCCCGGTGCGGCTGCGGATCGAGCGGTCGCGCAGCGGGTCGGCGCCGAAGACGCGCACCTGCCCCTGCGCCGGGGCTCGGTGGCCCTCGACGGTTTCCAGCACGGTCGTCTTGCCCGCCCCGTTGGTCCCCAGCAGCGCGAACAGCTCGCCGGGCAGGACGTCGAAGTCGACTCCTCGCACCGCCTCGAAATCGCCGTAGCGGCAGCGCAGGCCGCGGGCTTCGATCACTGGTGTCATGCGTTCAGCCTGGTCATCGGCGGTTCGCGCCGGTAGGGCGTCCCGTCAGCGGTGCGCGGGTGCGGTGTCAGCGGATCCGATGACTGATGTCATGAGCTCGGCGATCCGGTGCCGCCGCAGCGGCCGGATGCACGATGCTGAGGAGGTGAACGAGGACCCGACCGAGTTCGACCCGCGACGGCTCGCGCGGCTGCGCCGCTACACGTGGTGGTCGATCGTGCCGATGATGCCGGTCTACGCGGTGTTCCCGGCCATCGACCTCGCCTCCGGGGCCTACGGCGCGCCCGAGGTCGTGGTGCTCGGACTTGTCGCGCTGCTGGTCACGGTGGACGGAACGCAGCTGTCGACGCTGCTGATGCGCGGTTTCGGTCACGGCCCCCGCTACCCGGTCGCGCGCGGCCTGGTGCTCGCCGCCGGGCTGGCCGCCACGGGCTACGCGGTGTCGACGAACCCGTACGGGATGCTCTGGGTGGTTCCGCTCGGTGGCCTGGTGGGCGTGCACGTGGCGCTGGCCGCACCCCGGCTGCGCTGGCCGATCCAGATCGTCGCGCTGGTGGTCATCGCCGCGGTGACGTGGGTGGGCAGCGCGCTCGGCGGCCCGCACCCGATGATCGGGATGTTCTTCGCCTTCTACGCCGTCGTCATCGTGTCGATGATCTCGGCGCTGACGGTGGGCGTGGTGTGGTTCTGGGACATGGTGCTGACGCTGGACCGCGCCCGGTCGGTCAGCGGCGAGCTGGCGATCGCCCGCGAACGGCTGCGCTTCGCCGCCGACCTGCACGACGTGCAGGGCCACCACCTGCAGGCCATCGCGCTGAAGGCCGAGCTCGCCGAACGCCTCGTCGGCAACGACGACGCCGCCGCACGCGCGCAGGCCGCGGAGGTCGCCGAGCTGGCCCGCACGGCGCTGCGCGACACGCGCGCGGTCGTGCAGGGCTACCGGCGCAGCAACCTGACCGGCGAGCTCACCAACGCGCGGGAGATCCTGGAGGCCGCAGGTGTGAAGACCGAGGTGCGCGGCGACGCGACGCTGGTTCCGCCACCGCTGCAGCCGCTCTTCGGGGCGCTCGTGCGGGAGGGGACGACGAACATCCTGCGGCACTCCCGAGCTCGGCACTGCACCCTGGACATCGCCGTCGACGGGTCGCGCACCCGCGTGGTCCTGAGCAACGACGCGGCGAATCCCGCTGGTGGACGAGGAGGTTCGGGCATCGACGGGCTTCGGCACCGCTTCGCCACGCTGAACGGGCACGTGGACTCCCGCCACGACGGCGAGCGCTTCGAACTCATCGGCACGGCCGAGGAACCGGGGGCGGGACTGTGATCCGCGTGGTGCTGGCCGACGACGAGGACCTGATCAGGGGCGCGCTGGCAGCGCTGCTGGCGCTGGAGCCGGACCTGGAGGTGGTCGCCCAGTGCAGCAACGGCGTCGAAGCGCTGGAGGCCGTTCGCCTGCACCGCCCGGACATCGCCGTGCTCGACCTGGAGATGCCCGAGCTCGACGGGGTCGAGGCGGCCAAGCGGCTCACCGGGGAGCTGCCGATCGTGCTGGTCACCCGGCACGCCCGGCCGGGCGTGCTGAAGCGGGCGCTGGCGGCGGGGATCCGCGGTTTCGTCCCGAAGACGACGCCGGCGACCAAGCTCGCGGCGATCCTCCGCGACGTCCAGTCCGGTGGGCGCTACATCGACCCGGAGATCGCGGCGGCGGCCCTGACCGGTGACGCGTGCCCGCTGACCGATCGCGAGCTGGAGCTGCTCCGGCACACCCTCAAGGGCGGCACCATCGCCGGCATCGCCGCCGAGGTCCACCTCGCCCAGGGCACGGTGCGCAACTACCTGTCGGCCGCCATGACCAAGCTCGACGTCACCACCCGCCACGAAGCCGCCCGGCGGGCCTGGCAGGAGGGCTGGATCTGACCCCACCCGGAGGATTCGAATTTCGCGCGAAATTCGACCCCGGACCGCAGCGTTCAAATTTCGCGCGAAGTTTGAACACTCCACCACCAAGACACCCCTGACCTGGGGATACACTCCCGGGCGCGTGGGGGATTCGAATTTCGCGCGAAATTTGAATCCGAAAGTTGCCGGTCGAACTTCGCGCGAAATTCGAATCGTTCACTCAGGCGAGGGAGGTGAGGGTCTTCCGGAGGGCCGCGACGGCGTCGAGGATCTCCTCCGGGCGGGCCGAGAGCGGCGGCCGGGCACGCAGCGAGTCCGGGCCGGACGGCAGGAACAGCGTCCGGTGCTGGTCCCGGGCGATCTCCAGGGCGCGGGCGCGGTGGGCGGGGTCGTGGAAGCTGATCGCGCACATCAGCCCCCGGCCGCGCGGCGAGTGGATCAGGAACGGGAACTCGGCGGCGAGATCCCGCAGCTCGCCCAGCAGGAGCTGCCCCATGGCGCGGCTGTGGGCGAACAGCTCCTCGGCCTCGATGACCTCCAGGATCCGCGTCGCCCGGACCATGTCGGTCAGCGAGCCGCCCCAGGTGGAGCTGATCCGGCTGGGCTCGCGGAAGGCGTTGTCGGCGACGTCGAGCACCCGGCGGCCGCCCATGACCCCGCAGACCTGCAGCCGCTTGCCGAAGGCGACGAGGTCGGGTTCCAGGCCCAGCGCCTGGTGCGCCCACGCCTGACCGGTCAGCGCGCCGGTCTGCACCTCGTCGGCGACGGTGAGCACGTCGTGCTCGACGCACAACCGCTGCACCGCCTGCAGGAACTGCGGGCGGAGGTGCCGGTCGCCGCCCTCGCCCTGGACGGGTTCGTAGACGAAGCAGGCGATCTCGGCGCCGTAGCGGCGGAGGGCCGCCTCGGCCGCGTCCAGCGCCTGGACCTCTTCGGGCAGCAGTTCGGCGGAGTCCCACCGCTCGCCGGGCTCGATGGCGGGGCTGGGGATCCGCGGCCAGTCGAACATCGGGTAGTCGCGGATCTTGGACGGGTCGGTGTTGGTCAGCGACAGCGTGTACCCGCTGCGCCCGTGGAACGCCTTCTCCAGGTGCATCACGCGGCTGCCGCGCACGGCGACCCCGCGTCGCGCGTTGACCTTGGTCTTCCAGTCGAAGGCGACCTTCAGGGCGTTCTCCACGGCGAGGGTGCCGCCGTCGATGAAGAACAGCAGCGGGAGTTCGGGGACCCCGACGACCCGCTGGAAGGTCTCGGCGAAGCGCGCCTGCTCCTCGGTGGCGAAGTCGGGGTTGGACGGCTTGACCCGCGAGACGCGCAGCAGGGCGGCCTCGAACTCCGGAGTGCGCAGGCCGGGGTGTCCGTGCCCGAGCGGTGCGGAGCTGAAGAACATCGTCAGGTCGAGGTACTCGGTGCCGTCGCGCACGTCGCGGAGGCGGCAGCCCTCGCCGGCGTCGAGATCCACGACGATGTCCATCAGATCGCCGGTGACCTGCGCTTTCAGCGCGGCTACCGGGTCGGTTCCGGCCCGCTGGGCGGGAACTGCGGTCGAAACGGTCTCGTGCTGAGCGGTCATGATTTCGGCCTCCCGGCTGCGTGTGCGCGGGTCTCACGCACACAACAAGAATTACACAGAAGGCCGTAGTTCAAGCAAGATACTTCAGCGGATCGTCCGCATGAACGAAAGATATTCTTCTGCTCTGGGTGCACTCCGCCCCCGGAGCAGAAGAATTCCCGGAATCAGCCGACGCGGCCGACGCCTCCGAAGAGGTAGACGGGCTTGGGCGTCTCGCCCGCGGTGTCCGGGCGCCACTGCGAGCAGCTGACCACACCGGGCTCCAGCAGCTCGGTGCCCGCGAACAGGCCCTCGATCTCGACGGCGGTGCGCGCCCGGATCGGCGTGCCGCCTCGCTCGGTGGTCTCCCGCATCGCGCGCAGCATCGGCTCGCCGTGCACCTCGGCGGAGGAGTGCGTGAGCACGAGGAAGCTGCCCTCGGGCAGCGCGTCGACCAGCTCGCGCACCACCCGGTACGCCTCCTCGTCCTCCATCAGGTGGTTGACCACGCCGAGCATCATCAGAGCGATCGGCCTGCTGAAGTCCAGGGTGCGCTTGGCCGCGTCGACGATGCCCGCGGGTTGCCGCATGTCGGCGTCGAGGTAGTCGGTCGCGCCCTCGGGAGTGCTGGTCAGCAGCGCGCGGGCGTGCGCGAGCACGGTCGGGTCGTTGTCGACGTAGACGATGCGGCTCTCGGGAGCGAGACGCTGGGCGACCTCGTGGGTGTTGTTGGCGGTCGGCAGACCAGTTCCGACGTCGAGGAACTGCCGCACGCCCTCGGTCCCCACGAGCTGGCGCACGGCGCGCACGAGGAACGCGCGCTCGGCGCGGGCGCCTTCCGGGATGTCCGGGATGTGCGCGATCACGGCGTCGCCGGCCTCGCGATCGACCGCGTAGTGGTCCTTGCCGCCGAGCCAGTAGTTCCAGATCCGCGCCGACTGCGGCGTGTTGATGTCGATCTCCACCGCTTCCAGCTCCCTCCACTGTGGTGCCGTGAATCCTACGCGGGAGAGGTCACCCGGAAGAGTCATGCCGATATCCTCTGCGACATGGCCAGGAGGTCCGGATCCCAGACGCGCGAGGCGATCCGCGACGCCGCGACCCGGCTGTTCACCGAGCACGGCTACGCCGACACCTCGGTCCGCGACATCGCCTCGCTGGCCGCCACCGATCCGGCGCTGGTGATCCGGCACTTCGGCAGCAAGGAGCTGCTGTTCCTGGACACCATGCACCTGAGCATCGACGACGAACCGCTGCTGAACGTGCCGCTGGAGCGGCTGGGCTCGCGATTCGTCGAGGTGCTGCTCGACTCCGACAGCCGCAGCCGCGCGATCTACCTGGCGATGGTGCAGGGCAGCGGCAACCCGCAGATCGCCGCGCGGCTGCGCGAGACCCACGAGACGTCGTTCGTGCAACCGCTGCGGGTGCGGATGCGCGGCCCCGACGCCGAGGACCGCGCCCGCTCGGCCGCAGCCCTGGTGGGCGGCCTGCTCTACGCGCTGTGGGTGGTCGGCGACCAGCGGCTGGCCGCCGACCGCACCGGCCTGGTCGAGCGCTACGGAGCGCTGCTGCAGCGACTGCTCACGCCGTGATCACTGCACAGACCAGCCGCCGTCGGAGGGCAGGATCGCGCCGTTGAGGTTCACCCCGTCGTCGCTGAGCAGGAACGTGATCGAGGCGGCGAGCTGCGGCGCCGTCGCCACCGGCGGCATCAGCCCCATGAACCCGCCCGTGCGCTGCCTGCCGAACTCCGACATCTCCCCGATCGACGCGCTGATGCCGGTGGCCACCCCGCCCGGCGCGACCGCGTTGACCCGGATCCCCGACGGCCCGTACATGAAGGCGGTGTTGCGGGTGATGCCGAGAACCGCGTGCTTGGAGGCGGTGTAGGCGACCCCGGCGGCGTTGCCGCGCAGCGAGGCTTCAGAGGCGACGTTGACGATGGAGCCGCTGCCCGCCGCGAGCATCGACGGCAGCGCGGCGCGCGTGAGCCGCATCAGGCCGTCGACGTTGACCCGGAAGGCGCGCTCCCAGACGGCGTCGTCGAGTTCGTGCAGCGGGCTGAAGTCGTCCATGACCCCGGCGACGTTCGCGAGCCCGTCGATCCGCTCCCCCGCGGCGGCGATGATCCGCTCGACGTCGGCGGCACGCGAGATGTCCCCGGCCACGGTGACCGAGCCCGGCAGTTCGGCCGCGAGCTCGTCGAGCGGGCCGGCGCTGATGTCGGCGGCGACGACCCGCCCGCCCTCGCGCGCGATGCGCGAGGCGGTGGCACGCCCGATGCCGGAGGCCGCGCCGGTGACGATGACGGTCTTCCCCTCGAAGCGGCCGGGCACGAGGCGTTCCTGCCAGCCGGACGCGACGCCCTCGACCTCCGGCATGACCCCGCCGTTGACCCGCAGCACCAGGTCATCGACGGCCTCTCGGCTGAACGCCCCCTGGCTGAGCTCGACCAACTGCTCCAGCGGCAGCCCGCTCACCGGCGCCAGCGCCTCGGCGTCGCGACCGGAGTCGGCCAGCACCTCCTCGATCAGCGGCCTCCCCTCGGGGTGGCTGAGCCACTCCCCGATCGAGCTCCTACCGCTCAGCACGTCACCCACCGCGCACCTCCACAAGCGAAGTCAACACTGTTGACTTGACTCTACCCGCACTCCGCACACCCCTGACCAGGCAACACTGCAACAACCCAACGACCACCCAACTCCCCAACCCGGAAAACCCCCGTAATCAGCCACCCGAATACCGCCGTAATCCGTCACCCGAAAACTGGGGTAATCCGTTGACGGAGAACTGGGGTAATCCGTACGGCCCCGGGGTGAGGCGGGGTGTCAGTTGATGCCGCCGTTGGCGCGCAGGATCTGGCCGTTGATCCAACGGCCGTCCGGACCGGCGAGGAAGGCCGTGACCGCGGCGATGTCGGCCGGGGTGCCGAGGCGCTCCAGCAGGGGCTGGGCGGCGAGCCGGTCGACCGTCTCCTGGTCCTTGCGCCGGAGCTCGGCACGGTCGAGGTCAACTGCCTGAACCTCGTGAGCGAGGACTGCCGCCAACGCCTCCTGTGGTTCACCCCACCGTCGGCACCGACTCCGCCGACAAGCTCGATCTCCTGGGCGTCCTCGGCACCCAAACCCTCGCCCCCGACCCCTCCTGAGACCGTGGTTTTGGCCGAGCGGTCTGGTTGGCCAAAGCTGTGAGCTGCGAAGACAGCGGGAAATGGCTCGGGGTGCGGGCGCGCCCATTGATCTGTGGATCTCGGGCGGCCGGGTGAATAACGTGGGTCCCGAACCGAGCGGGACTCCTCGGCCGACAGGGGGTGCCGGGGAGTCCCGCGGGTTCAAGGCCGGATCTCGATGTCGAAGAAGACGGGACGGAGCTCCTCCGGGAAGAACTGCCGACCGTCCTCGTCGACCATCTTCCACGCGATCTTGCACCGGCCGGGTTCGTTCCCGGTGAAGACCGGAACTGCGAGCGTGACGGTCTCACCGGGCGCCACGTCGCCGACCGAGACCCGTTGCGGAGCGGTGCACGCCGCGTCGCCCTCGCGGAAGACCTGCGCGAGGTACCGGCCGTCCCACGGTTCCCGGCCGACGTTGCGGACCTCCCAGGTCTTGGCGAAGTTCTGCCGCAGCGCGAACTCGGTGCCGTCCGGGACGGTCTCGCTGAGCATCAGCGACGCGTCCCCGGGGATCGGGCGCCCCTCCGGCATCCACCACCAGACCGCACCGGCCACGACGAGGGCCACCGCGAGGCCCGCGACCAGCCACTTCGGCCATCGTCTGGGCTCCGGCCGGGGAGGTCCGGGGGCGGGTTCGGGAACGGTCCGCGCCGACTCCCAGCGCTTCGACCACTCCCGTCGCGCGGTGTTCTCGTCCTGGCCCAGCACCCCGACCGCGAGGCAGCGGACGAACTCCCACGTCGTCTCCCACGAGGGCAGGTCCTTGCCGCGCGCCGCCGCCGACAGCGCCGACTTCGACGCCGCGGCGCCGAACTCGCTGCGCATCCGGTCGTAGGACGGGTCGCCGGCGGCTTCCTTCAACTCGCACAGCTGCCAGGCGAACTCCGCGACCGGACTCTCCTGCGGGTCCGGGCGCTGCTGCTTGCGACCGCGCTTGCGCGAAGCGTCATCCCTGATCACAGAACCGTCCACGCCGCTCATTCTTGCGCAACGCCCACCGGGCCTCCGAGCCCAGCCGACGAAAACGGCGGTCGACCCACGTCGTGGATCGGCCGCCGTTGCCACCGCACAGACGTCAGCGCAGGGCGTTGAGGGTCAGGGTGAACACCTCGGGGTCACCCGCGTTGACCTTGCCGCTGTGGTCCTCGCCGGCGTTGGAGCTCACGTCGTCGTAGGCGAACGCGTAGCCCTTGCCGTCGGGCAGGTTCTCGTGCACCACGCGCGCGTAGTGGTTGGTGACGTCGTTCTGGTAGAACGTCGCCGGGTCTTCCTCGTGCGGCTGGTTGGGGTTGATCAGCAGCGTCGTGCGGTTGAACGCCGCCGCCAGCCGCGGCACGATCGCCAGGCGCTCCTGCGAGTCGCTTTCCGGGTTGTTGGCGAACGGACCGCTGTTGCAGCCCCAGATGTCCACCGAGGACGGCTTGGCGAAGCGCTCCGCTCCGAACACCAGCTCCTCGCCCTCGACCTTGCCCTCGATGATGCCGAGGTCCTCGCGCTGGGTGTCGACGAACAGCGACTCGCCCGCGTACTTGGCGTAGACCTCGTCGACGTAGGGCTCCATGTAGCCCTCGAAGTCGGCGGCGCGGTGGTTCGGGTTGAGCACCCGCACGACCTTGCCGTCGGCCTCCTGCACCAGCGTGGCCCAGTTGCCGCCCATGCCCTTGAGGCTCTCGGCGACCTTGTCCATGCCACCGGTGGGCATGCCGGGAACGCTCTGCTCACCACTGCCGGTGGTGGTCAGGTGCAGCCCGATCGGGGCGGCGACGAAGTCGACGTAGCTGATGTTGGCGTAGAGCTGCTCGGCGTTGAGGGTGAACTCCGCGAACGTCCAGTCCTTGCCGAAGTTCGGGTCCTCGCTGGAGACGAAGTTCGGGTGCACGACCGAGGTCGTGCCGTCGGCGCCCTTGACGACCTGGAACTCCAGGGTGTCGTTGAGGGAGTAGTACACGCGAGCGCCGTACATGCGGGGCACGGTGACCTCGACGGTGCCGTCGACCGGGATGGCCACGTCGTCGCCGATCGGCGCCGGCTCCGGGCCGCCCGCCTCGGGGAAGTACGGAGTGCCGTCCGCCTTGATGAAAACGGCCTTCTTCTCGGCGTCCGAGAATCCGGCGATGTAGGCGTTGGCCGGACCGCCGGAGTTGTTCTGCAGCACGAACTTCATGCTTTCCGGTGCCGCCGAGGCGAATGGAGCGCTGATCGCCTGGGCCCAGAACGGTGCTGTGAGGGCCGCAGCGGAATATCCGAGAAACCGCCGACGAGAAACCATGTGGATACCTCCAGAGACAACGGGACCACCTCGTTGGGCAGCCGATCCTCTCTCGTGATCGATCCCGAAGTCTGCCGTTCTGAATGAGTCTTTCCATACCCCCAAAAGGACCGAAATCATCACACCTGAACATTATTCAACGCAACCGCACAATCGCCGTTGAATGCGCAAGACGAGGGCGACATTCCGACAGATAAATGTGAATGCGCTCGAATCGCCCCATTGAAATCCGTGATTTTCGCGAGTGAACCGAAATCTACCGCTATACGTGCACCGCGTACAGGGATACCGGTTCCGACTTTCCCTTCAGCTCCACGCCCGGCCGTTCTTCGAGCTCCGCCGCAGCGTCCGCGACCAGTTCGCGGGTGCGCTCCGAGATCAGGATGGTGTCGCCGGTCTGCCGGGTCGCGGCCTCGATCCGCGCGGCCACGTTCACCGGATCACCGATGACGGAGAACTCGAACCGACCCGCGCCACCGACGTTGCCTGCGACGACGACCCCGGTGTTGACCCCGATCCCCACCGACAGACCACCGCCGAACTCCTCGCGCACGGCCGCCGCGATCGCCAGGGCCGCCAGCAGCGCCTGCCTCGGGTGGTCGGTGATGCGCCGGGGTGCGCCGAACACCGCGAGCAACCCGTCCCCGACGAACTTGTCCACGTGACCGCCGTGTTCGCGGATCACCGGTACGGCTCGCTCGAAGAGCCGGTTGATCGTGCCGACGATCTCGGTCGCGGAGATCGTCTCGGAAAGGCCGGTGAAGTCGCGGATGTCGATGAACATGATCGACACCTCCACCTCCTCACCGGCGAGATCGGTGCCCTCCCGAAGAATGTGCTCGGCAATGGCGGGATCGACGTAGGTGCCGAATGCGGATCGAATCTGCTCCCGTTCCGCCAAACCCACGACCATCTCGTTGAACCCGGACTGCAGCCGCCCGATCTCGGTGCCGTCGTAAACCGGGATCCGGATGTCGAAACGTCCCCTCCGCACCTCGGCCAGGGCATCGGCGACACCGTTGATCGGGTCGGCCGTCGCCCGAGCGGCCAGGTACACGGTGTGCAGACCGACCACGAGCGCCGTACCGGCCAACGCCACCATCGCCACGGCCAGCTGGGTGTCGGTCACCTGGGAGGGGGCCAGGGTCCGCAGCCCGAGCATGAACAACCCCGCCATCGGCACGCAGCTGCCCAGCGCCCACGCCAGGACGCTGCGCACCGCCACACCACGACCGACTCGCAGATCGTTCGGGTCGACCCCGGTGAGCAGCCGCGCCGCGGCGGGGCGCAGCAGCCGCTCGGTCAGCAGGTAGGCGCACGCGGCCGTGGTCACGCCGGTGAGGACCACGATGACGCCCACCCACACGCCGCGCTCGACGTCCCGACTCGCCTCGAAGACGGCGAACACGACGGCTCCACCGATCCACAACCACACCTGCAGCCAGAACACCCGCAACGGCAGCCGCAGCACCGCCGCTCGCAGCTGGGCGGTGGCCGGGCCACCGGAGGCCAGCCACCGGTTGAGCCCCCGCTGCCCCCGGATCCCCGCGACGACGCCGATCAGCGCCGCGAACAGCAGGTACGCGGCCGCGGCCAGGATGTAGAAACCGTTGGACAGCATCCCGTCCGGCGGCAGCGGGATCACCACGAGGTTGAGCGCGAGGACCACCACGGTCCCGATCAGGTTCGCCAGCACCACCACCGCGGCCACGACGACCTGCGTCAGGTCCGAGAGCACCCTCCCCTCGGCGTCCTCCAACCGGACATCGGCCCTCAGGAACGCAGGAAGGTACCGCACGAGGACGCGAGGAGGAGTCACGTCGCCACGGTAATCGAACGCCGCCGCGCGATGTCGAGTTCAACGCGGTCTCGCGAACACGAGCGCGGGCGCCGAACCGGTGGCTCGGCGCCCGCACTCCGGGCCGGGATCAGAACAGGTCCGGCACCTTCCAGCCGTCGAGGTCGTACTCGTCGAGGAAGCTCTCCGCGAAGCCCTTCATCTGGTCGACGCCACCGCGGTTCTGCGCGGCGAAGAGGAGCTCGGCCTTCACGTTATCGTGGTTGCCCGAGTAGTTCCGCTCGTAGAGCTCGTGCCTGCCGCCGAACTCGGATCCGATGGCGTCCCACAGCGCCTTCATCACCTTGACGCGGTCGACGGCGGTGACGCCGTTGGAGCCGCGCACGTACTTGTCGAGGTACGGCCTGACCTCGGGGCTCTGGAAGTCGGCCGCGCCGGAGGGCAGGTAGATCAGGCCGGAGGCCACGTCCTGCTCGATGATCTCCTTGACCCGCGGGTAGCCGTGGATCATGAACATCCGGTAGGTCAGCCCGTACTCCAGCTTCGGGATGACGGCGTCACCGACCCACGGCTCGGGGTCGCGCGCCATCGACTCGGTGAGCGACCAGAACAGGTTGCGCCAGCCGATGACCTCACCGACCCGGGTCTGCACGCCGCGGAAACCGCCGGAGCCGGTCGCGTCGAGGGCCTTCATCAGCAGGCCTGCGATGAAGTCGAGCTTGACCGCCAGCCGGGTGCAGCCCTGGAAGGTGAACCGCGGCAGGAAACCGGACTGGGGGAAGAACGCGTTGATCCGGTCGACGTCGCCGTACATGAACACGTTCTCCCAGGGCACCAGCACGTTGTCGAAGACGAAGATGGTGTCGTTCTCGTCCATGCGACTCGACAGCGGGTAGTCGAACGGCGTGCCGTTGTTCGCCGCCTGCTCCGTGTAGGAGGGGCGGCAGATCAGCTTGACCCCGGGAGCATCCATGGGAACCGTGCAGATCAGCGCGAACTGCTTCTTGCGGATCGGCAGCCCGTAGTGGGCGATGAAGTTGTAGTTGGTGATCGCCGAACCGGTCGCGACCACCTTGGCCCCGGAGACCACCAGGCCGGCGTCGGTCTCCTTCTCCACCTTCATGTACACGTCGCCCACCTCGTCCGGCGGCAGCTGCCGGTCCACGGGCGGGTTGATGATCGCGTGGTTCCAGTAGAGGACCTTCTCCTGCGACTCGCGGTACCACCGCTCGGCATTGGCCTCGAACGGCGCGTACAGCTCCTTGTTGGCGTGCAGGGTGCCGAGGAAGCTCGCCTTGTAGTCGGGGCTGCGGCCCATCCAGCCCCAGGTCAGGCGGGCCCACTGCGCGATCGCGTCGCGTTCCTTGATCAGGTCGGCCGAGGAGGTCGGGGTCTTGAAGAAGGGCATCGTCACGCCGCCGTTGCCGGTGTCGGTCGGCACCGTGAGCGCGTCGACGTGCGGGCCGGTGTGCAGCGCGTCGTACAGGCGCGCGGTCATGCGGACGGGGTTGCGGAAGGCGGGGTGCGCCGTGACGTCCTTGACCCGCTCGCCGTGCAGGTAGATCTCGCGACCATCGCGAAGGCTCTCGATGTACTCGTCCCCGGTCATCGGCCGCGAGGCGAAGTTCGCCTGCCGGTTGGCGGGAGCGTCCTGCGCCGGGTTGACCTCGGGCGCGCTCGTCGCGAACTCCGACTCCTCGGTGGCGGAGGTGAGCGTGTCAGCCATCTGCTTCTCCTTTGATCTCGATGGTGGTGTGCGGCGGCCTCAGCTGGACCGCGCGGGAACGGGGTGGAACCGCGCCGTCGCGTCGAACCAGCCGGCGTGCGGGTCGTCCTGGCAGCCGAGCCAGACGGCGTCGGACGTGCGCTGCCCGATGTGGTGGAAGGCGCTGTCGTGGAACAGCAGCGGAGCCCGCTCGGTCGCGCGGACTTCGACGCATTCGCCCAGGAACAGCACGTGATCACCTCCGTCGTCGGCGCGCCACGGGTCGCAGATGATCGACGCGGCGGTTCCGGCGAGCGTGGGTGCGCTCGCGCCGTCCAGCCACGGCAGCGGGTCGGGGCTCGGACGGCCCGCGAAGTGCATGGCCACGTCGACCTGGTCGGCCGCCAGCACGTTGACGGCGAACGGCGCGCCCTCCAGGTGCCCGGCCGCCTTCGCCGTGCGCGTCAGCGCGACCTGCACGAGCGGCGGTTCGAGGGAGATCGGGGTGAAGGCCGTGACCGTGGCGCCGTGGTAGCGCCCGTCCTGAGTCCGGCAGGTGATGACGGTGACCCCGGTCGCGAAGCGACCGAAGGTCGATCGCAAGGTGCGCGGATCCATGTGCTGCTCCTTCGCAGTGGCAAGACCTGCGGAAATGCGCGGTCCGGAACTAAGCGGTGACGCTAGGTCCAGCCTGTGTCCCGGGCGATCCGCTCTGCGAACGACCGAGCCGGATTGCGAATCGGACAGCTTCGAACTGTTATGCGTGCCACTCCGGAGCACGTACGATCGGTGCATCACGAAGGAGTGGTATGAGCACGACCGGCACGTTGACGGCCTCGTCCGAGGAGCTGGACGGCTTCTCGGCCTCGGTCGCGCGCGCCTACTTCCCCCACGATCTGGCGATCAGAGCGCAGGCGGCGGGCCCTGCTGAGCTGCGGGCCGTCGACCTCGGCCCGATTCGGCTCGCTCGCATCGGGTGGGGCTCGGAGGTCGCCGTCGAATCCGACCACCCGGGTGCCTGGGCCGTGAACGTGCCGCGCAGCGGGGTCCTGGAAGCCCGCGTCGGCGGTCGGCACGTGCTCTCGCTCGACGGCCAGGCGACGGTCTGCCCGCCGGACCAGCCGACCCGGATGACTCGCTGGTCAGCGGATTGCTCGATCGTCGGGATGCGCGTGGACCGCGACTACCTCGCCGACGAGGTCTCCGCGCTCGTCGGCATGCACGTCGATCGGCTGCCCGCGCAGCTGGACCTGCGCACCGGTGGCGGGCGGACCTGGATGGCGCTGCTGACCTCCATCGGAGCGGAAGCGCTGGTCTCCCCCGAGCTCGCGCGCGATCCTCGGGTGAGCCGTCGGCTGGCGGGCACGCTGTCGGCCGCGTTCGTCACGGCGTGCTTCCCGGAAGAGCCGATGCAGGGCGAGATCCGCCCGCGGATCGTGTCCAGAGTGGTCGCGGCGATGGAGGAGGATCCGGCCCGCGACTGGACGGCCTCGGACCTGGCGCGCACCGCCGGTGTCGGAATCCGACGCCTCCAACAGGGCTTCCGGCACTACCTGGGTTCCACGCCGACGCAGGAGCTGACCGCGATCAGGCTGCGACGAGTGCACGCGGACCTGCTCGGCGGCAACGCGGATTCGGTCACCGAAGCCGCCTACCGCTGGGGCTTCACCCACCTGGGCAGATTCGCCGCAGCGTACAAGAACCACTACGGAGTAACCCCGTCCCACACCCTCCGCTGCACGTAAAAGAAACCCCTACCTGCGAAAACACAGCAGGGGACTCTATTCGCATTGCTGCGAGGTACGAAGGGGAAAGGCACAAGCCCCGAATCGCTGGTCGATCGCAGGCCGGGAACGATGCAAAGGCGAGGAGCCAACGAAAGGTAATCACCGCACCGTAGGGGGCTTGGGGGAGTCGCTCCCCCAAAATGATGACGGAACGATAAAAGCGAAAACGCCCCGCGTTGAGCGGGGCGTTCCCAATCGTTACGTGGAGCTGAGGGGAATCGAACCCCTGACCTTCTCGATGCGAACGAGACGCGCTACCAACTGCGCTACAGCCCCTCACCAGAGGTTCAAGCCCTCCGGCTTTGTTGTGAGGGAAGCTTAGCAAGTCCTGCATCAGGCTCTTGCGGCACCCCCCTCTTCGCGAGGATCACTCGCCCGCTGCCCTCCGGTAGGGCTCCCAGGTGCGCTCGTCGAGCTCGTCGAAGAACGGGTCTTCGTCGTCGATCTCCACGCGGACGCCGGGGACCACGGGTCGGATGTCGGCTGCGCGGTCCTGAGCGGACACGGGCTCCGGCCTGCGGTCGTCGGCGACCTCGTCCTCGTAGTCCTCGACGAACTCTCCGAGCTCGTCGAACTCCGGGTCACCGGCGTAGTCGTAGTCGTCATCCCGGTCGTCGCGGCGGTAGTCGTCGCGGCGGTAGTCGTCGCGCTCGTCGTAGTCGACCTCGTCCTCTTCGGGCTCGACGTCGTCGCGCTCGCCGTTGATGCGGGCGAGGCGACGGGCCCGGATGTCCTCTTCGATGCGGACCTGCCTGCGCAGGTAGGTGAGGTAGCCGACCAGCGACAGGTCGACGACGGCGTGCGCCGACCACACGACGGGCCACAGCAGCGCGGCGAGCAGCCCGGTGGTCACCGCGAGCAGCAGCATCGTGAGGACGATGCGCTGCCTGCGCGCGTACTTGGCGCGGGCGACCAGCGCTGCGGCTTCGGGGTCGTAGCCGCCCCGGCCAGGACGGTAGCGACGCCCGGCGCGGACGTCCTCGCTGTTGACGGGGTGCCAGTCCTCGTCGTGCTCCTCGAAGGTGTCGTCCACGTCCTGCTCGTCCACGTCCAGCCCGGGTTCAGGCATCCCGACCTCCACCCTGTCGGTTGTCGCGGCTTCCGACCTCGCCGGTCGCCGATCACTGCCGCGCCGCACGACTCGGGCGGCGAGCGCGGAATCGGTGGTCTTGGACACTTCCTGCCGGCGGCGGGCGAACATCGGCACCAGGACGACCAACCAGGCCGCCGCCAGCGCAGCGAAGATCAATGAGCTCGGCATCCCTCGCCACCTCCCCGGCCACCGGCAGTGCACAAATCTGCGATCGCCACGCTAGTCACATCAGTCACTCGTGTCTCGCAGCCACGCCGCGCAACAGTTGTGCCTCCGACTACAGAACCGCACGAACAGAGCAGTCGCGAGCAACATCGACACCGGCGTGTCGCCTTCCGCACCGCCGAATGCGCTCGTTCGAACGACCATCCGGCCCAACCTCAGGTGCGTTGCCGCAGATCAGTGGTAACGGTGTGCGTTCGATCTCAGGAGGTCAGGAGCGGGTGGCGCCGCCGGAGCGGATCAGGCGCGCGACGGCTCCGTCGGGGACTTCCTCGGTGGTCAGGGCGTAGACGTAGTGGTCCCGCCAGCCGCCGGCGACGTCGAGGTACCGCTGGAACAGCCCTTCGCGGCGGAACCCGGACTTCTCCAGCACGCGGATGCTGCGGTCGTTCTCCGGGCGGACCGTGGCCTCCAGCCGGTGCAGCCCGACCGGGCCGAAGCAGTGGTCGACGGCCAGCGCCACGGCCGCCGGGGCCACTCCCCCACCGGCCAGCCTGCTGGCCACCCAGTACCCGACCCACGCCGAGCGCAGCGCCCCGCGAACGACGTTGCCGATGGTCAGCTGACCCGCGAACTCTCCGTCGACGACGATCGCGAACGGCAGCGCCTGGCCCCGGCGGGCCATGCCGCGCAGCGCCGCCCACTGGGCGGGCCAAGCGGAGGGCGAGTTGCGCTCCCGCCAGCCGCCGAGGGCCGTCGGCTCCCACTTCTGCAGGTAGTCGCGGTCCTGCAAGCGCGTCCGGCTCCACAGTCCGGCATCGCGGAGCCGGAGCGGCCGCAGGGCCACGGTGCCGCGCTCGGTCCGCAGCGGACCGAGCCGCGCGGGCCAGCCGGGGTGGCGCCCGATCGGGAACCCATCAGAGTCGGTGGGCTGCATCCGCGCTCACGAACGCTGCGAGAGGAACCGCACCTGCACGTCCTCGCCCGCCGCGACCTCCGTGATGTCCTCTTCCACGACGATCAAGCAGTTCGCCTCGGCCAGCGACGCCAGCAGGTGCGAACCGGAGGTGCCCAGCGGCTGCACCAGGTAGGAGCCGTTCTTGGGGTCGCGCAGCAGCTGTCCGCGCAGGAATCCGCGACGGCCCTTGGTCGCGGTGATCGGCGAGAGCAGCTCGGCGGAGACGCTGCGGCGGTTCGGGTTCTCCTTGCCCAGCGCCGAGCGGATCAGCGGCCGGACCAGCACCTCGAAGACCACGAGCGCGCTCACGGGGTTGCCGGGCAGCACGAACGTCGGGATCTCGTCCGGGCCGAGCCGGCCGAAGCTCTGCACCGAGCCGGGCTGCATCGCCACCCGGTCGTCGTCGAGGGATCCGAGGTCGGCCAGCGCCGAGCGCACGTCGCCGCCCGCAGCACCGCCGACACCGCCCGCGATCACCACGATCTCCGACAGCAGCAGCCGTCCTTCGACGACCTCGCGCAACCGGCGCGGGTCGTTGCTGGCGATGCCGACGCGGGTGACCTCGGCTCCGGCGTCGCGCGCGGCGGCGGCGAGGGCGTAGGAGTTGACGTCGTAGACCTGGCCCTGGCCGGGCGTGCGGTCGACGTCGACGAGCTCGTCGCCCAGGGAGATGATCGAGACGCGGGGACGCGGGTGCACCAGCACCTTGTCGCGGCCCACCGCGGCCAGCAGCCCGACCTGCGCGGAGCCGATGGGCGCCCCGCGCCGCACGGCGACGTCGCCGGTCTGCACGTCCTCACCGGTGCGGCGGACGAACGCCGCCGAGGGGACCGGCTGCTGCACGGTGATCTTGGCGGGGTGCTCGTCGGTGTAGCCCAGCGGGACGACGGCGTCGGCGAGCGTCGGCAGCGGGGCGCCGGTGGCGACCCGCACCGCCTGTCCGGGCTGCAGCCTGCGCGGCTGCCGCGAACCGGCCGGGATCTCCCCGACCACCGGGAGCACGATCGACTCCTCGGCGGCCGTCTGCACGTCGACGCTGCGCACCGCGTAGCCGTCGACCGCGGCCTGGTCGAATCCGGGCAGCGCCCGTTCGGCCACGACCTCTTCGGCGCACAGCAACCCCTGCGCCTCCGAGATCGCCACCCGAACTGGGGCGGGCCGGACGGCGGCCGTGAGCACGCGCGCCAGCTGCTCGTCCACTGACCTCATGGCTGTCGCCTCTTCCCCGCTCCTCACCGGTGCCGGGGTCGGCCTACCCGGCGCTCGGCATCAGCTTCTGTCGATCCGGTCGGCGAGCCAGTCCCGCAGGTCCGGCCCGTACTCGGGATCCGCTAGCGCGAAGTCCACCGCAGCTTTCAGGAAACCGCCAGGATTTCCCAAGTCGTGTCGCCCACCGTGGTGGACCACGACGTGAACCGGGTGTCCCTCGGAGATCAGCAACGCTACGGCATCGGTCAGCTGAAGTTCGCCACCGGCGCCGGGCTCGATGCGGCGCAGCGCGTCGAAGATGGCCCGGTCCAGCAGGTATCGGCCGGCGGCGGCCAGCGTCGACGGCGCGTCGGCCGAGGCGGGTTTCTCGACCATGCCCTTGACGATCTTGACGTCGTCGGCGTCGGTGTCGGCGATGTCGAAGACGCCGTAGGCGGAGATCTTGTCCCGGGGGACGTCGAAGGCGCACAGCACGCTGCCGCCGTAGCGGGCGCGGACCTCTGACATCCGCTTCAGCACCCCGGTCGGCAGCACCAGGTCGTCGGGCAGCAGCACGGCGACCGCGTCATCGTCGTCGGTGAGGGCGGACTCGGCGCAACCCACGGCGTGTCCGAGGCCGAGGGCCTTCTCCTGCAGCGCGGTCTCGGCCTCGATCAGCTCCGAGGCCCGGTGCACCTTGGCCAGCAGGTCGTCCTTGCCGCGGGCCTTGAGGGTCTGCTCCAGCTCGGGGCTGGGTTGGAAGTAGTCGGCGACCGCGCCCTTGTCGGGCGACGTGACGATGATCAGGCGCTGCGCACCGGCCTCGGCCGCCTCGGCCGCCACCAGCTCGATCCCGGGGGTGTCCACGACCGGGAGCAACTCCTTGGGCACCGCTTTCGTGGTGGGCAGGAACCTGGTTCCCAGTCCTGCTGCCGGCACGATGGCGGTCCGGAACGCGGTCGGCGTGCTCGTCGGGCTGCTCATGACGCCGCAGCTTATCGGTCAAACCTACAGTGAACCCGTGAGCTCACCGGATGAATTTCGTACGTCGAAAGCGCAATGGCGGAACCGACTCCTGCTCCAACGCGACGAGCTGGACGAACCAGCCAGGAAAGCCGATGACCAGGCACTTCTGTCGAACCTGCTGGGCTGGTTGGCCCAGCGCGAGCTGAACGTGGTGGCCGCCTACGTGCCCGTCGGCCCGGAGCCGGGAGCGGATCTCCCCTCGGTGCTGCGCGAGGCGGGTCTGCGCGTGCTGCTGCCGATCGTGGCGGGCAAGCAGCCGCTGGAGTGGGCCGAGTACACCGGCCCGGACTCGCTGCGACCGGCCACGTTCGGACTCCTCGAACCCGCGGGCGAGCGGCTGGGCGCCGCGGCGATCGGCCAGGCGGAAGTGATCTTGGTCCCCGCGCTGGGCGTCGATCACCAGGGAGTCCGGCTCGGGCGTGGCGCCGGTCACTACGACCGGTCGCTGGTGTTGCGCGATCCGGCGGCGGAGCTGCTGGGCGTGGTGCGGGACTCCGAGTTCGTCCCGTCGCTGCCCGGCGAGGACCACGACGTGCGGATGACCAGCGTCATCACCCCCGCGCGCGGGGTCGTGAGGCTGCCGATGTGACGTAGCACTGTTTGCACTGGACACCCGTTGTCTAGCATTATCGGGTTAGCACTCCCGTAGTTTGAGTGCCAAGCCCAGATTTCGGAGGTTCGCGGCCGTGCCCACATATCAGTACGCCTGCACCGAATGTGACCATCGATTCGAGCAGGTGCAGTCGTTCAGCGAGGACTCCCTCACCGAGTGCCCGCAGTGCAACGGCCGACTCCGCAAGCTGTTCAACGCCGTCGGCATCGTGTTCAAGGGCAGCGGCTTCTACCGGACCGACAACCGGTCGTCCTCGTCGAGCACGAGCGGCTCGTCGCCCTCGTCGAGCTCCTCGGACTCCGGTTCGTCGTCGAGCTCGTCCTCGTCGGACTCGTCGTCTTCGAGCTCGTCGTCTTCGAGCTCGTCGTCGAGCAGCAGCACCACCGCCGCGGCTTCCTGATTCCGCACAATTCAACCGCCGGTCACTCGAATGTGGCCGGCGGTTTTGCCATGCGCGCGAAAAGTCCGACTTCCGGCGTCATTCTGTGATCGACAATCGCACTCGTTGATTCTTTCGAGTGAAGCGAGTTTTCCACAGGCGCCGAGTCCATCCACAGATTCGCGCTTCCCCCTTCCTCGGCATCGGGCACGTCCTTAACTTCGAACGCGTCCGATCTCTCCGAAGGCACCAGGGGGCGACATGCGCGCAGACTCCGGGCTCGATCCCACGCCGCTCGACCGGCTCCGCCACCTGCTGCCGAGCAGGCGCGGCGTGCTGTGGCTGCGCCGGATCACGGCCGCGGTCCTCCTGGCCCTGGCCCTGGCCCTGGCCATCGGCCAGCACTCCCTTGTGGACATCGCCACAGCCGCCACCTGAGCGGTTCAGCGATGAGCAATTGCTTTCCCCCATTCGGTTACCGTTACGCTGCCCTCCTGTGCCCCGCGCCCGCGCCGATCCGCGGCGAATGCGGCGCGATCATCGATCCGGGAAAACCGGACTCGCATTCTTCGAGAGGAGTTTCCACGTGCTCAAGGGATTCAAGGACTTCCTGATGCGCGGCAACATCATCGACCTCGCCGTCGCGGTTGTCGTCGGTAGCGCTTTCACCGCCCTGGTCACGGCGTTCACCACCAGCATCATCAAGCCGCTGATCGCGGCCACCGGCGGCGGGAACGTCACCGGCCTGAGCATCGAGATCGTCGCAGGCAACAAGGCTTCGACGATCGACTTCGCCGCGGTGATCAATGCCGTGATCACGTTCCTCATCACGGCGGCTGTCGTTTACTTCCTGTTCGTCGTTCCGATGAACAAGATTTCCGAGCGCCGCAAGAAGGGCAAGGAAGACGGCCAGTCCGAGCCCACCGACGTGGAGCTGCTGATGGAGATCCGCAACCTGCTGCGCGCCGAGCAGGGCCTGCCGCGCATCGAGGGCCTGGCCACCGACGAGGAGGCCACCACCGGCACCGGCAACGGCAAGGCCGCCTCGCGCAACTGACGCTCTAGCGAGCGTCGTGGTGCGGCGGCCGGTTCTCGCGGTACCAGCTCTCGCGGGTGTTCGCCGAGGCCGGGTCGGGACGGTCGTCGGAGGTCGTCTCCGGCAGCACGTCTCCGAAGATCTCGGCGAGCCTGCGGCGCTTCTCGCGTTCGGGCTTCGCCTGGGGCGATTCGCTGGTCACCTGTCCATCCTGCCTCGATCGCAGCGGTTCGCGCACGGACCGGTATCACCGAGTGTGAAATCGGTTACAGTGAGTACGTGTCTCGCCGTCGCGGGAGACAGCGACGCAGGGAGGCTGCGATGAGTTTCCTGAACAAGGCCAAGGAACTGGCCGGCCAAGCCAAGGGCAAGGCGGAGGAGTTCGCCGAGAAGGCGGGCCCCAGCGCCGCCAAGGGGCTCGATGCCGCCAAGTCGAGCTTGGACAAGGCCACGGGCGGCAAGTACCACGACCGGATCGAGTCGGTGAGCGGCAAGGTGGAGGGCGTGCTCAAGCGGGACTCCTCGAGCGGGGATTCGGCCAAGGAGGATCCCGGCCCCGGACCTGGCCCCAGCGGTTCGCAGGACAAGGGTCCGGACGACCCCACCGGCGGCTCGAAGCCCGGCTGATCAGCTGGACAGAAAAACGGTGGCGGTTCCCGCGCGGGAACCGCCACCGTTGTCGTTCCGGGCTCAGGGGGTGTCGAGCCCCGAGAGCTGCTCGATCACGTGGGCCACCAGCGGAGTCAGGGTCGCCATGCCGTCGCGGACCGAGGCCCGCGAACCGGACAGGTTCACCACCAGCGTGCTGCCCGAGACGCCGACGAGACCGCGCGACACCCCGGCGTCGACCGCACCCGCGGCCAGCCCGGAGGCCCGAAGCGCCTCGGCGATGCCCGGGATCGGCCGGTCCAGCACCCCGGCGGTGGCGTCGGGGGTGACGTCCCGGGGCGACACCCCGGTGCCGCCGACCGTGATCACCACGTCGACGCCGCCGATCACCGCGGTGTTCAGCGCGTTGCGGATGTCCACCGTCTCCCCGGCCACCGCGACGGTTCCGTCGACGATGAATCCGGCTTCTTCCAGCAACTCGGTCACCAGTGGACCGATGTTGTCTTCCTGCTCTCCTTGGGCGACCCGGTCGTCCACCACGACCACGAGAGCCCGCCCCAGCCGCTGCGCGCTGCGTTCCATGCCGGTAACCGTAGTGCCAAGGTCGGGTTCGGTCAGTTCATAGGAGTCGGCGAGCTCCACCAATTTCGGCGCGATGCCGGTCATGGTGGTCGTTTTGTCGGACATGGTCCTCCCCAGGTGTCGATCGATCTTCAAAACCACCCCGACGATGACGCCGCCGGCGTCTGAGGTTCCGCCGCCCGCACCGCTGCTCAGAACGAGTTCTGCGGAGGGGCTTTGGACACGTCGGCCGGTCCCGCGACGCAGGAAGGGGGCATGGGCCGCGGGAACTCGGCCGACGCGATCAGGGGGTCAGCCCTTCTGGCCGGTGAGCGTCACGTCGACCGTGCGCTCCCCGCCGGGGCCGCCGATGGTGAACCGGACGTGGTCACCGGGGTTGTGCGAGCGAACCGCCGCGACCAGGGCGTCCGCGTCGAGGAGAGCCCGGTCGTCGATCTTGGTGATCACATCACCGGGCTTGATCCCGGCCGCCTGGGCGGGTCCGTTCGGGATGATGTCCTGGACCTGCGCTCCGGGCTGGTTGGCGTTGGTGATCGTCACGCCGAGCGTGGTCTGGGTCGCCGAGCCGGTCTCCTTGAGCTCGTTGGCGATGCGGCGGGCCTGGTCGATCGGGATCGCGAAGCCCAGGCCGACCGAGCCGGCCTGCTCCTGACCGGTGCCGGGGCTGTAGATCGCGGAGTTGATGCCGACGACGCGGCCGTCCATGTCGACCAGCGGGCCACCGGAGTTGCCGGGGTTGATCGCGGCGTCGGTCTGCAGCGCGTTGAGCACGGTGTCCTGGCTGCCGGACTCGCCGCCCGCGCGCACCGGACGATCCTTGGCGCTGATGATTCCGCTGGTCACCGTGCCGGACAGGCCGAACGGCGAACCGATGGCCACGACCTGCGAACCGACGGGCAGATCATCGCTGCGGCCGAGCTCGGCCGGGGTCAGCCCGGTGATGTCGGCCTTGACCACCGCGAGGTCGGACTTCGGGTCGGTGCCCACGACGCGCACCGGCGCGGTGCGGTTGTCGTGGAACAGCGCGGTCAGCCGTCCGCTCTGACCGCCCTCGGCGACGTGGTTGTTGGTGAGGATGAGGCCGTCGCTGCTGAGCACGATGCCCGATCCCTCGCCGGATCCCTGCGCGCTGGAGATCTGGATCTGCACGACGCTCGGCAGGACCTTCTGCGCGACCTGCTGGACCGACCCCTGGGGAGCGGTGCTGGCGCTGCGGGCGGGCTTGGACTCGTCGAGCGCGCTGGCACCGGTGCTGCTGTCACCGCCGAGCTGGTACCCGACGAACCCGCCGACACCGCCGCCGACCAGGCCGCACACCAGCGCGAGCGCGGCCACACCGGTGACCAGGCCGCGGCCGGACTTCTTCTGCTGCGTCGCCTGACCGGAGGCGTACCCGGGCCAGGGCTGCTGCGCGTACTGCTGGTGCATGCCGTACGGGTACTGCTGGGTCCCGTACTGCCCGGCGGGCTGGCCCTGCGGCTGGGCGGGCTGGGTCGGCTGCTGGGACGGCACCCCGGATGGAGGGGTATCGCCCGCGCCGACGCCGTCTCCGCTCGGCTTCGGCTCTTCCGGCTTGTCACCGAATTCCGGGGTGTGTTCGGTCATGGCTCCCACTGTGCTCCGGGCGTCTGAGAAGTGCCTGAGATCTGACTGTGGGCACGCATGATAAGTCCCATGATCGTTCTCACCCACCCCGACCAAACCGGCAAAAGCGCAGGATGCGGACCAGGGACGTGGAGGCCGCTGGCGGTTCTGGTCCGAACCGACCCGGCAGAACCGGCATTGATCATGGGCGGTTCGGACCACACCTGCCCCTGACCGCCGACGACGACGTCAGCGGAGGCGCGCGGCGATCTGCTCCGGAGTCGCGTCGTTGATCCAGACCGCCATGCCCGACTCGGACCCGGCGAGGTACTTGAGCTTGTCCGCGCTGCGCAGCACCGAGAACAGCTCCAGGTGCAGCCACGACAGATCGCGCCCGGTGTTCACCGGCGCCTGGTGCCAAGCGGCGATGTAGGGCAGCGGCTTGTCGTAGAGCCCGTCGAGGCGGCCGAGCACGTCGAGGTAGGTGGTGGCGAAGTCGTCCCGCTCGTCGTCGGTGAGCGCGGCGATGTCGGGGACCTGGCGGTGCGGCACGATCTGCACCTCGACGGGCCAGCGGGCGGCGGCCGGGACGAACGCCGTCCAGTGCTCGGAGTCGACCAGCACCCGCTCGCCGCTCGCGCGCTCGGCGGCCAGGACGTCGCCCATGACGTGCGTGCCGTGCTCGGCGCGGTACTGCTCGGCGACCCGCAGCATGGTCTCGGTCTTGGGCGTGACGAACGGGTAGCCGTAGATCTGCCCGTGCGGGTGGTGCAGCGTCACGCCGATCTCCTCACCGCGGTTCTCGAAGCAGAAGACCTGCTCGACACCCGGGGTTTCGTTGAGAGCGGCGGTGCGATCGGCCCAGACGTCGACGACGCTGCGGACCCGCTTCGCGCTCAGCGAGCCGAAGGAGGAGTTGTGGTCGGAGGTGAAGCAGACGACCTCGCAGCGTCCGCTGGCCGGTGCCGCAGGCACCATCGGCATGCCGCCGACGGTGGTCGGCTCGCCGGGGATGTCCTGCGCGAACGACGGGAACTGGTTCTCGAAGACGACCACGTCGTAGTCGGACTCGGGGATCTCGCTGGGACGTCCCGGGGAGCTGGGGCACAGCGGGCACATCGCGGCCGGCGGCTTGTAGGTGCGGGACTGCCGGTGCGCGGCGATGGCCACCCACTCCCCGGTCAGCGGATCACGCCGCATCTCCGACGCCGGCGCCTGGGGCGGGAGCTCGCGGGTGTCCTCCGCGGTGCGTTCCCGTCCCGGTTCGTCGTCGAAGTAGATGATCTCCCGACCGTCGGCCAGGCGGCGCGCGGTGCGCTTCACTCGTCCTCCTCCGTTGACCGCTGCTCGGCCAGCAGCAGTTCGACGTGCTCGCCCAGCAGCTCTCGCGCGTCCGGCGGCAGCCCCTCGTCGCTGATCAGCAGGTCGACCTCGTCGAAGTCGACGATCGTGGAGATGCCGACGGTCGACCACTTGGAGCTGTCGGCGACCACCACCAACCGGCCCGCGGCTTCGGCGAAGGCCCGGTTGGTCTCGCTCTCGTTGAGGTTCGGCGTGGTGAAGCCGGCGCGCGGGGCCATCCCGTGCACGCCGAGGAACACCAGGTCCAGGTGCAGCGAGCGCAGCGACTGCACGGCGACGGGTCCCACGAGCGCGTCGGACGGGGTGCGGACACCACCGGTGAGCACGACGGTCCGGTCGACGCGGCCGCGCTGCTGCAGCGCGTCGGCGACGCGGACCGAGTTGGTGACGATGGTCAGGTCCGGGATGTCGTCGAGCTGGCGCGCGAGCGTCCAGGTGGTGGTTCCGGCGGACATGCCGATCGCGGTGCCGGGCTGGATCTCGTCGGCGGCGAGCTTCGCGATGGCTTCCTTCTCGGTGAGCTGGCGGACGGACTTGGCCTCGAAGCCGGGTTCGTCGGTGCTGTTGCCGATCGTGGAGGTCGCGCCGCCGTAGACCTTCTCGACGAGGCCCCGGCGGGCGAGGGCGTCGAGGTCGCGGCGGATCGTCATGTCCGACACGCCGAGTCGTTGCACCAGCTCGCCGACCTGCACGGCCCCGGTGCGCCGCACTTCGTCGAGGATCACTTCCTGGCGTTGTCGTGCGAGCACGTCCACTCCCTGGCCGGGCGTCATCTTTCCGTCATCAAGTCAACAAAAACCAACAATACCTGACGGATAACCGGCCCGACAGCCGGGGAGTTGAGGCTTGAAGCTACGAATGGGTGTTCATTGCTGTTCGTTTTGCTGAGAGTTCCCCGGCAGCGTCATGCGCAGCAGCGCGCCGCCCTCGGGAGCCTCCGCAGCCAGCACCGACCCGCCGTGGCGCTCGGCGACCTGCTTGACGATCGACAGCCCCAGCCCGGAACCGGGCAGCGTCCGCGCGTCCGACGACCGGTAGAAGCGCTCGAAGACGTAGGGCCGGTCGGCTTCGGTGATGCCAGGTCCGCTGTCGGCGACCTCCAGAACCGCCAGCCCGGTGCCCTCCTTCGGGTGAAGGTCGACACGCACGTGGCCACCGTCGGGACTCCACTTCGCGGCGTTGTCCAGCAGGTTCAGCACCGCCCGCTCCAGCGCGGTCGCATCGCCCATCATCACCCACGGGTTCAGCCGCACGTCGAACTCGGTGCGCGGCGCGCGCCGCCTGGCCCGGCCCAGCGCGCGCTCGACGACGTCGACCAGGTCCACCGATTCGTGCACGGCCTGCGGGGTGTCCTCGCGCGCGAGCTCGACCAGGTCACCGACCAGCGCGGACAGCTCCTCCACCTGGGCCTGGACGTCGGAGAACATCTCTCGCCGGTCCTGCTCGGACAGCGCGGGCGCGTCCGGCCGGGCGGCCGCGAGCAGCAGCTCCAGGTTGGTGCGCAGCGAGGTCAGCGGCGTGCGCAGCTCGTGCCCGGCGTCGGCGACCAGGCGTCGCTGCCGCTCCTGGGATTCGGCCAGAGCGCTGAGCATCCCGTTGAAGCTCGCGGTCAACCGCGCCAGCTCGTCGTCGCCACTCACCGGGATCGGCCGCAGGTCGCCGGTCAGCGCGACGCGTTCGGTGGCGGCGGTCAGCCGCTGCACCGGTCGCAGACCGGCGCGCGCCACCGCGGTCCCAGCGGCCGCGGCGAGCAGGATGCCGGCCCCGCCCATCACCACCAGGACCACGCTGAGCTGCGCCAAAGTCCGCTGAGTGGGTTGCAGGGAGGTCGACATGACCAGTGCCGCGTTGCGCCCGGTGGGCACCGCGACGACGCGGCTGTTGCTCGCCTTGTCGGTGCGCAGCGAGCGCTGGACCTCGCCCTTGGCCACCGACAGCTCCAGCACGCTCATCGGCGGGCGCTGCTCCGGGCCGAACACGGTGCCGTCGGCGGAGAGCACGTTGATCTTGAAGTTGGTGGCGACGAAGAACGCCACCGGAACCTGCTGCAGGTCGGAGGTGCGCACCAGCGGCCCCTCGGCCGCCTCCACCGCGCGTTCGGTGAGGCTGTCGTCGAGCTGCTGGTAGAGGCTGTCGCGCACGGTCACGAACGCCCCGACCGACACCAGCGCCACCGCTCCCGCCACGCACATCGCGGCCAGCCAGGTGACGCGGTTGCGCAGCGACACCCGCTGCAACCTGCTGGGCGGCGGAGGGTTGTCCAGGTCGGGCGGCGGCGGTGCCGGAACGGCCATCGGATTGCCCATCATGGCGGCGTCTCGCGGAGCACGTAGCCAACACCGCGAACGGTGTGGATCAGCCTCGTCTCCCCCTCGGCCTCGGTCTTGCGGCGCAGGTAGCCGATGTAGACCTCCAGGGCGTTGCCCGAGGTCGGGAAGTCGTAGCCCCACACGTCTTCGAGCAGCCTGCTGCGGGTGAGCACCTGCTTGGGGTGTGCCATCAGGAGTTCCAGCAGGGCGAACTCGGTTCGGGTGAGGCTGATCGAGCGCTCGCCGCGGCGGACCTCGCGGGTCCCCGGGTCCAGCTCCAGGTCGGCGAAGCGCAGCGCGGCGGGCTGCGCGTCGGGGCCGCCCTCGAGCGGGGTGGCGCGGCGCAGCAGCGCGCGCAGCCGGGCGAGGAGCTCTTCGAGGGCGAAGGGCTTGGGCAGGTAGTCGTCGGCGCCGGCGTCGAGCCCGGCGACCCGGTCGGACACGGCGTCGCGGGCGGTGAGCACCAGGATCGGCAGGTCGTCACCGGTGCTGCGCAGCCGCCGCGCCACCTCCAAGCCGTCGAGCCGGGGCATCATCACGTCGAGAACCATGGCGTCCGGGCGGTTGTCGGCCAGGTGGTCCAGTGCTTGTTGACCGTCCGCGGCGAGCTCCACTTGGTACCCGTTGAACTGCAGGGACCTTCGCAGCGACTCCCGCACGGCACGATCGTCGTCGACGACGAGGATGCGCATGCGGACAGTGTTACCCGTTGCCCTGAGAACGAGCTGAGAGCCCCCGCCCGACCTCGCCCGTCGAGGTGACGGCCGTCTCGGTCCGGCGCGCGTCGTTCACTCGGCGTGACGACGCGCGCCGGATGAGCTCACTTCTCCTGGAAGTGGCGGATCAACGCGCGCGGCACCAGCTTCCGCTCACCGTCCACCACGATCGGCACCAGCTCGGGCGCCTTCGCCTTCCACTGCGAGCGACGGTGCCGGGTGTTGGCCCGCGAGGTCTTGCGCTTGGGAACTGCCATGTCAGGTCCTTCTCTCGGAGTGCGCTGCTTCAGGTGTGGGACTCAACTCGCACCGCCGCGGGTTCTCAGACGTCTTCTGGGGAGGACAGCCGTAGCGCCGTGCAATTGGCATACATGAGTCTCGGATCCCGGAGCCAGGAGGCGTCTGAGGCTCCGCTACCCGCACCGCCAAGCAAGTTGAGTGATGCCTCTGTCAACCTCGGCGGTCGCCGTAGCGACGGCGGAACTTCTCGACCCGGCCCTGGGTGTCCATGACCCGCTGGTTGCCGGTCCAGAAGGGGTGCGAGTACGCGGTCACGTCGATCGTGATCAGCGGGTAGGTTTTGCCGTCCTCCCACTCGATGCGGGCGTCGGAGGTCGCGGTGGAGCGGGTGAGGAAGCTCTTGCCGGTGGTGCGGTCCTGGAACACCACGGGCTCGTAGCGGGGGTGGATGTCGGGTTTCACTGGTTTCCCTTCAACTCGGATTCAGCGGGTTCGGCGCACGGTTCGGTGCGCCAGTCGGCGAACGGGTCCGGGTACTGCGCCCACTCCTGCTCTCCCGCGGCGAGTTCGTCGTCGGTGAGCACAGCGTCGCGCAGCGCGCGGACGATCTCGTGCGGGTCGGCTTCGTGGGCGATGACGACGAGTTCGTTCATCCGGTCGCCGTAGTAGTCGTCCCAGGTCAGCTCGGCCCTCAGCCGCCGGTCGTCGGACAGGCCGTCCCAGTCGTCGACGGTCGCCAGCCACGGTCCGGCGTGGGCGACGGCGAGCCCGCCGCCTGCGGATTCCAGCCACAGCGAGTCGTCGGGCTGGCTGGCCACCCAGAACCGGCCGCGGGTGCGCACCACGCCGTCCAGCAGCATGTCGACGGCTTCGTGCAGCCGCTTCGGGTGGAACGGGCGGCGCTCCTCGAACAGGACGGTGGCCACGCCCGCGTCGGTGTCCAGCGACGGCTGGCCGCGCAGCAGGCGGCCGTGCGGCCCGTCGACCTCGCCGCGCCGGGAGTCGTCGGGGATGCGCGTCAGCAGCGCGGACAGGTCCAGGTCGTCGAGGTGAGCCAGCGGTGCCGACGGGGTGAGCCGGGCGAGCACGGCCTCGGTGCGGACCCGCTGCCAGCGGTCCTCAGCGGCTCCGACCAGCACGATCGCGTCGGCGAACTCGGCCTGCCCGACGGCCACCTGCGCCACGGTGCGCTCGTCGTCGGCGCTGCCGCCCAGTCCGCGTTCGGCGAGCTCCTCCTCGCCGGAGGCGTCGGGCAGCCAGCTTTCGAGGTCGACCGCGGTCAGCACGGCCTCGATGGCGACGTCGGTGAGCAGCGGGCGGCCGTCGACCTCGACGTGGCGCAGGGCCCAGCAGATCGCCTCGGGCTCCAGCGCCGGGTCGAGCCGGATGACGATGCGGTTGATGTCGGAGGCGGCGGCGAGCCTGCGCAGCAGCGGCAGCAGGTCTTCGCGCAGCGTGCAGGACACGCAGCCGTGCGCGAGTTCGAGGACGTGACTGTCGACGTGGTCGCCGTGCCTGACCTCGCGGCGCACCACTCCTTCGGCGACCGAGCGCAGGTCGGCGTGCACCAGCGCGGTTCCTGACGGGTCGCGGAGGCGCGCGACCTCGGCCGCCTCGGCGACCTGGCTTTCGCGGAGGCCGGCCACCAGCAGCAGCGGCGTCCGCTCGGACGGATCGGTGAACATCCCCACCTCAATCGACAACGGTTTTCATCTTCGCTGCCGACACGCTACCCTGGCCGTCCAGCTATATGAAAATGGATGTCGTTATCGAGAGGTAGGTCATGTCAGTCCGCTGCCAGGTGACCGGCAAGAAGCCGGGCTACGGCAACCAGGTCTCGCACTCCAACCGCAAAACCCGCCGCCGCTGGCTGCCCAACGTGCAGAACAAGCGCTACTGGCTGCCCGCCGAGAACCGGTGGATCCGGCTGCGGGTGTCGACCAAGGGAATGAAGACGATCGAGAAGCGCGGCATCGACGCGGTCGTCGCCGACATGCGCGCACGAGGGGAACGCATCTGATGGCCAAGAGCACCGACACCCGACCGGTGATCAAGCTCCGCTCCACCGCGGGCACCGGATTCACCTACGTCACCACCAAGAACCGGCGCAACAACCCCGACCGCATGCGCCTGCGCAAGTACGACCCGGTCACCCGCAAGCACGTCGAGTTCAGAGAAGAACGCTGACCAACCCCAGGTCACCACCCACCCCGGGGTGACCGGATTTCAGTGGAAGTCCGGAACCCGATTTCCACTGAACTCCGTACCCCGATTTCCACTGAAATCACGAAACCACCGGTCGAGGACGCAGAGCAGAGAGGACATCGTGGCCAAGAAGTCGAAGATCGCTCGGAACGAGCAGCGCAAGGAGGTCGTCGAGCGGTACGCCGAGCGGCGGACCGAGCTGAAGCGGATCATCGCCTCCCCCGAGACCGAACCCGAGGCCCGTTTCGAGGCCCAGCGCGAGCTGCAGCGGCAGCCCCGGGACGCCAGCCGGGTCCGGCTGCGCAACCGGGACACCGTGGACGGACGTCCGCGCGGCTACTTCCGCAAGTTCGGGCTGTCGCGCGTGCGCCTGCGCGAGATGGCGCACAAGGGCGAGCTGCCCGGCGTGACGAAGTCGAGCTGGTGATCGCATGCGCCGACCCGTCGAACGCCGCAAGAAGCCGAATCTCCTGCAGCGCGAGGGCGTCGTCCAGGTCGACTGGAAGGACGTGACGCTCCTGCGCAAGTTCATCTCCGACCGGGGCAAGATCCGCTCGCGCCGGGTCACCGGACTGACCGCGCAGGAGCAGCGCGAGGTCGCCAAGGCGATCAAGAACGCCCGCGAGATGGCACTGCTCCCGTACCACCACAAATAGGACGATCCGGTCGAACGCCGTGCGATACCGGTCACCCTGAACCCGGGTGACCGGTATCCCCGGTGCAGCATTGACCGCGATGAAGACCCCTGGACACACCCCCGGCCTGACCGATTCCGCACCCGCCGCCGAGCTCTACGACGTGATCAACCGCAGGCGGGACGTCCGCCGCGAGTTCTCCGGCGCCGAACTCCCCGAGCCGGTGCTGCGCCGCGTGCTCACCGCCGCGCACACCGCGCCGAGCGTCGGGCTCTCCCAGCCGTGGGACTTCATCCTGGTCCGCGACGCGAACACGCGCCGCACGTTCCGCGAGCACGTGCTGGCCGAGCGCAGCGTGTTCGCCAGCAAGCTCGACGGCGAGCGCGCCGACACCTTCAGCAAGATCAAGGTCGAGGGCATCGTGGAGTCCTCGCTCGGCATCGCCGTCACCTACGACCCGCGCCGGGGAGCACCGCAGGTGCTGGGCAGGCACGCCATCGCCGACGCCGGGCTGTACTCGGTGTGCCTGGCGATCCAGAACCTGTGGCTGGCCGCGACCGCCGAAGGCCTCGGGGTGGGCTGGGTCAGCTTCTACCGCGAGGAGTTCCTGCGACGGCTGCTCGGAGTTCCCTCCGAGGTCAGGCCGGTGGCATGGTTGTGCGTGGGACCGGTTCGCGAGCTCGCCGACACTCCGGACCTCGAACGGCACGGCTGGCGCCAGCGGATGCCTCTGGACGACGTCATCCACTACGAAGCGTACGGACGCGGTCGCAACCGGTAACCTCGGACAAGTCGCTCACCCGAGCGGCCACGATGACGTGCTGACGACGAGGTCGCGGTGCAGCCGGAGGAACTACCGCTCGCCGGGCACATCCCGGCCCAGGACCGCCAGGTCAGGCGGCTGCTCGGCGCTGGCAGCTTCACCGAGGCCGACGCCGCCTTCGACGAGCTGCTCGCCGGCGGCTCGAACTTCGTCGACGGACGCTGGGTCCGGTCCACGGTCCTGGTGCACCGCGCCCTGCTGGCCTGGCGGTTGGGCCGCATCCCCCTCGCCCTGGAGCTCATCGCCGAGGGCTGGACCGAGCTCGACACGCAGCCGCCGAGCGGCGGATCGGCCGCCCACACCGTCAGCATGCTGGGCTTCCTGCTGGAGGGCATCGGGCGGCGCGGTCCGGCGATGGACCTGATGTCGCTGGCGGTGCAGATCGCCCGCGACTCGGGCGACCAGCCCTCGCTGGCCCACTGCGAGCTCCGCGAAGGCATCGCCCGTGTGTTCCGCGCTGCGAGCCAGCCCGAGCAGGCCGCCCACCAGTTCGCCGCAGCCCGCGAGCTCTGCGAGGAAGCCCAGTCGCTGGCCAAGCCGGGACGCATCAAGCGCAGCGCCCTGGCCTGCCTGGCCCGGTCGCTCGCCGGCACGGGCGACGTGGAGGCGGCCGAGCGCGTCGCGCACGAGACGCTCACCCTCAGTCGCGACACCTCCGACGGCTACGCGATGGCGCTGGCGAACTGGGTGCTCGCCGTCCTCAGACGCTCGCAGGGCGTCCTGACCGAGGCCCGCACCTTCGCCAGCCGCGCGCTCGAGAGCGCCGAGAACATTCACGAATCGTTCCTGATGATGCAGTTCTCCCGCGAACTCGCCGAGATCTGCAGACAGCTCGGCGATCCGGTGGGCGAGGCAGCGGCCCTGCGCCGCGCGGTGACCGCAGCAGTGTCGGCCGTGGACATCCTCAAAGAAGGTCTAGGCCAAGCCCTGGAACAGCGCAGAGTCGCCACGCAGGCGCAGCGGATGGCGATGGCGGCCCGCGAAGCAGCCCTGCGCGACCCGCTCACCGGCCTCGCCAACCGCCTGGGCCTCGAACGCATGGCCCCCGTCCTGCTGGAACGAAACGCCTCGGCCGGCCGGACCCCGTGGCTGGTGCTGCTCGACGTCGACTACTTCAAGAAGGTCAACGACTTCGCCGGGCACACCGCGGGCGACGTCGTCCTGCAGGAAGTCGCCAACCTGCTGCGCCGCGAATGCCGCGCGGGCGACCTGCTGTGCCGGTGGGCCGGTGACGAGTTCGTCGTGCTGCTGGTCGACGCCTCCGAGGATTCCCTCGAAGCCGGCCCGGTCGTCGCCGAACGCATCCGCGCAGCGGTCAACGCCCACGACTGGCGACTGGTCCTGGGCAGGCTGGAGAAGAAACCAACGGTCAGCATCGGCGTGGCCTCCGGCCCCCACAACCTGGACCAGCTGTTCGCAGCCGCCGACATCGGCCTCTACAAGGCCAAACGAGCAGGCCGAAACCGAGTGGAGAACGGCACCGACCAACCAGAACCCAACCGATGAACGCCGAAACGGTTTTGACGCAACCTGTTTCATTGGAAACTGTCCCATGTGGACCCTCTAGACGGCATGCGTTCAAGACCGCTAAGACACCGATGGCGCCGAAGTGATCAACGACGGTTCTCCGCGACCTGACCACCTCACGAGCACACCAGCAGTGAAGACCACCTGGTCATAAGCGCCGACCGCGATCAGCGGAGAACACGGCCCGCAGACACGACCAGGTGCCGAACCCGAACCCCCAGCCAGGTACCCTCCGATCAGGCCCTCGTAGCTCAGGGGATAGAGCACGGCTCTCCTAAAGCCGGTGTCGCAGGTTCGAATCCTGCCGGGGGCGCTTTCCACTACCTTCAGAAAACCGCCACTGACCAGGCATATCCGGTCAGGGGCGGTTTTGTGCGTCGGTCACTGTCGGCTTCTGACTGCCGGGGTCAGCCGATAGTTACGTGCAATGCGCGTGCACAAGGAGCCAGGTCTCTGCATCTGATCAGTCGCCAAGCCGTATTGGAGCACCGGATCGGTCTCGACCAGCTCGGCGCGCATGCGCGTTGGGCTTCTTCTAGGCGTGCTAAGCACGACGCTGTTCGCGCATCCGCATCCCGCTGGCGCTTGTCCCTAACTTTCCTGCAGTACTGACCAGGCGGTGCAGAGGGAGAAGGTCAAAAGGCACAGCCCGGCCACGGTTTCCATCAGAACGCCGGACCTGGGCCCGGTTAGGAACCGACGGCTGCGCGTCGCGAACCAGGCCGCGCAGCTCAAGAACGCGAGTCCGATGCAGGCCTGGATCAGTCCCAGCGAACCTCCGATCCACAGATCCAGGTGCTGCCCCAGGAACAATCCCGGCATGACGGCCAGGTAGAAGACCCCGATCTTCGGGTTGAGCAGATTCGTCAACAGGCCCGTGACGTACGCGTTGCGCGGTCGGATCGCACGGGGTTCCAGACCCGCCTCGATCGAGGTCGCGGCGGCCGCCGCCGACCGGAAGCATCCCACCGCGAGATACAGCAGGTACGCCGCACCCAGCAAGGCAAGCGCCGTGTACAGGGTCGCGTTCCGGGTGACGATCAAGGCCACTCCCACCCCGGAGAGCGCTCCCCAAATCACGGGCCCGGTGACCACCCCGAGGGCGGTGGCAATGCCGGTGCGGGCGCCGTGTGCACTGCTCATCCGCAGAACGAGGATCGTGTCCGCGCCGGGGGTCAACACGACCACGAGCGCCAGACCCGCGAAGACCAGAAAGGGACTCGAGTTCAACGTGAGATCTTCCCCTCGCGCTACATCCCTGGGGCTGTGCCCAGTCACCTGGCGCATCGCTTCGGACTGCCTCGTCGCAGGGCCGGGCGATGGACTTTGACGCGCATGATGATGTTCGATCGATCGCCTGAGGGGGGCTTGTGCAGATGGATGAAAAGCAGATGACCAGCGAGACCTTGAATTCATTCGACTCGGTCGATCATGAAATCCTGGCCATCTTGCAGACCGAAGGACGCCTCGGGGCCACCGAGATCGGCCGGCGGGTCAACCTCTCCCAGCCGGCCGCGTCGGCGCGGATCAAGCGCCTGGAACAGTCCGGGGTGATCACCGGCTACCGAGCGGTGGTCGACCCGGCGCGGCTCGGGATGAACATCCACGCCACCGTTCGGCTCCGCACGACCCACGCGCGCATCTCCGCGTGCCTCGACCACTTCGCCCAGCTGCCCGAGGTCATCAACATCTACCGACTCACCGGCGAGGACTGCTTCCTCCTCGACGTGCACGCCGCCAACGCCGAACGTCTGGAGGCAGTCGTCGACAGCATCGCTCGCTTCGGGCCCGTCAACACCTCGCTGGTCCTGCGGACCTACGAACAGAAAACGATCAATCCTCGCGCCGACTGCTAGTGCACGCCTCCGATGGAGGTCCCGCTCGCGGACACCTCGCGCAGGCCTCGCCCGGTCACGGAGTGGTCGACCCGACGCCTGCTCCGGTTCAGAGTTGGTTCTCTCCTCCGTCCGGGTAGAGGTTGGCTCCGGGCGATGCGGGAGCCGACCGCCCGGCAGGTCGCGGCCTCGTTCCTCGCCGGATCCGTGCGCGCATGAAGGCCGGCAGCGAGATCTCCCCGAAGCAGGACCGGCAGTTCAGCCGCTGGGAGTGTCAGCCCGACGGCGTCGGTGGGTGGGTGAGGCGGCGGAGGGCGTCGGCGACGTGCTCGCGGTGCTCCTGGAGGACCGGCTGCGGGATGCCGTCGGAGGTGGCCGTGGCGACGAGGTCGTCTGTGGCCTCGCGGAGGGCCGCGCTCGTGGCCGCTGCCTGCATGCGGACTTCGAGGGAGTCGGCCGGGAGGCCCATGCGGTCGGCCAGGACTTCGGCGAAGGCGGGTTCGGCGCGTTCGCGGAGAACCAGGTAGAGGGCGCGCAGCGCTGGTTCGTCGTGGGTCATGCGGATGACCGCCAGGACCGCTTCGATGTCGTCGCCCGCGT
Source organism: Saccharopolyspora sp. NPDC049357 (assembly GCF_040677225.1). Lineage (NCBI taxonomy): Bacteria > Bacillati > Actinomycetota > Actinomycetes > Pseudonocardiales > Pseudonocardiaceae > Saccharopolyspora > Saccharopolyspora sp. NPDC049357. The sequence goes on from NZ_JBFAQJ010000030.1 coordinate 86,482, forward strand.
CGGGCACGGGCGTGTAGGCGGCGCGCAGGTGCTCGGCGAGTTCGAGCTCGGGTGGCCAGGTGCGCAGCACCGCCCCGAAGGCGTCGATGGACTTCGACAGCAGCGGCTCGACGCAGCTCTCCTTGCTGCGGAACCAGCGCCACAGGGTGCGCTCGGAGATCCCGGCGGCGCGCGCGATCTGCTCGCCCGAGGTCGCCGCCACCCCGTGTTCGCGGAACAACCGCACCGCGTGGCGGGAGATGTCGAGTCGCTGCTGCTGTCTTTGCTGGTCACTCGCCGGCGGGCGGCCGCGGCGGGGTCGTTCGACCACTGAGAGCTCCCTCAGGCCGGCCGGGTTCGTGTTGACACACCCTAATCCGCCCAACATTATTGTCAGTGACTGCCAGTTAATGCATCGAGGAGACCCATGAGCTCAGTAGCCGAGCGCCTGCGACTTCCCTTCCCGAGGCCGAACGTTCTCGACCTCGCTCCGCTGTACGAGGTGCTGCGCCGCGAAGCGCCCGTCGCTCCGGTCACCACCCCGGCGGGCGACCCCGCGTGGCTGGTCACCCGGTACGACGAAGTGCGGACGCTGCTGAGCGACAAGCGGTTCGGGCGCTCCCACCCGGAACCCGAGAGGGCGTCGCGCGTGTCGACCGCCGCGGTGCAGGACGGTCCGACGGGCAACTACGAGACCGAAGAGGCCGACCACGCGCGCATGCGCCGGCTGCTGACTCCCGCCTTCTCCGCCAAGCGGATGCGGATGCTGACCGACCACGTGCAGGAGCTGGTCAACAGCTACCTCGACCAGCTGATCGCCGGGCGCGAATCCGGCGACGTCGTCGACCTGCACTCGGGCCTGGCGTTCCCGCTGCCGGTCGCGGTCATCTGCCAGCTGCTCGGCGTGCCCGAGAGCGACCGCGAGCACTTCCACTCGCTGTCGAGCCGGATGGCGACGCTGGCCGCCGACGACGATCCCCACCGGGCGCGTGAGGAGTTCAACTCCTACATGACCGAGCTGGCCGAGTCCAAGCGCGATGACCTGGGCGAGGACGTCATCTCGGACCTGGTGCGCGCCCAGGACGAAGACGAGACCTACGACTACGGCGAGATGATCCGGCTGTGCGTCGGGCTGCTGTTCGCCGGCCACGAGACCACCGTCAACCGCATCGGCCTCGGCGTGCTGTTCCTGCTGACCCAGCCCGAGCACTGGAAGGCGCTGACCGGCGACCCGTCGGGACGGGTCAACCGCACGGTCGAGGAGATCATGCGGCTGGGCGCCCCGGGTGATCTCGGGCTGCTGCGCTACGCGCACACCGATGTCGAGATCGGCGACGTGACGATCCGCCGCGGCGAGGCCGTCATCCTGTCGGTCAACGCGGCCAACCGCGACGAGACCGCCTACGCCGACGCGGAAGCCTTCGACCCGGACCGCGAGGAGCGCACCCACCTGGGCTTCGGGCACGGCGCGCACTTCTGCATCGGCGCCAGCCTCGCCCGCACCGAACTGCGGATCGTCTTCGAAACCCTCGCGCAGCGCCTCCCCGACCTGCGCCTGGCTCGGGAGATGGACGAGCTGGAGGTTCGCCCGACCATCACCGGCGGAGTCACCTCCCTGCCCGTGACCTGGTAGTCGACGTGGTGGGGGGGGGGGGGGGGGGGGCCCCCCCCCCCCCGGGGGGGGGGGGGGGGGGGTGGGGGGGGGGGGGGTTGGT
>NZ_JBFAQJ010000031.1:0-85429 GCF_040677225.1 Saccharopolyspora sp. NPDC049357
CCCGTCGTACTGCCGGAACACCTGCGCCTGCTGGTCGAAGGGCATCCGCACCGAGTCGGCGATGGCGTTCCACAGCGACGAACTTGGAGACCGCCTCCGGCTGGAGGCGTTGGGCCATGCGGCCCTGAGGCGCGAGGGACGCGAGCTGGTAGAGCGGCCGGTTCGGCGGGGCCTCTCCCCTGGCTTCCGCGCGGAGCTGGGCGATGACCAGCTGGGAGAGCACCAGGCCGCGCGTGTCCTCGTTGCCCGCCAGCGCGTCGGCGAGGCGGCGCAGCGCGTAGACGCCGAGCTCGCGGCCACCGGTCCCGGCGTACATGGCCAGCGAGACGCTGATCGCCTTGCCCTTGGGCGCACCACCGATGAGCACGTTGATGGTGCGGGCACCGCGCAGGTCGGTGACGAACAGGTCCAGCCGCGTCGCCTTGTGCACGTCCACCACCCGGCTGCCCAGGGCGCGGGCCACGACCTCGTGCCCGCGCAGCGTGATGGTCTTGCGCGACTCCGTCCAGGCCAGCAGCAACAGCGGAACCGCGACGATCACCAGCGTGGTCACGAACCCGACCGGCCCGGCGAACAGGCTGACGATTCCGCCGAACGCGGCGGCCACGATGACCGCCGCGATCGCCACGTTGCGGGCCCGGACCCGCACGGTGCGCCGGTCCAGCAGATCCAGCGGCACCGCCTCGACTTCGCTCATCGGCTCTCCGCGACCGCCGCACGCACGTCGTCGACCAACGACTCCAGCGACACCGCGCGCTGCTCACCGGTGGCCAGCTCCTTGAGCTGCGCGCTGCCGGACTCCAGGTCGCGCTCGCCCAGCACCAGCGCGAAGCGGGCGCCGGAGCGGTCGGCGGCCTTCATCGCGCCCTTGAGGCCCTTGCCGCCGTAGGCGATGTCGACCCGCACGCCGTGCGCGCGCAGCCCGCCGGTGGCGGCGACCAGCTTGCGCTTGGCCGCCTCGCCCATCGGCACGCAGTAGACGTCGCACCGCGACTGGTCACCGACCGACAACCCCTCAGCCTGGCAGGCCAGCAACGTGCGGTCCACGCCGAGGCCAAAACCGATGCCGGACAGCTCCTGGCCGCCCAGCTCGGCCATCAGCCCGTCGTAGCGGCCACCGCCGCCGATGCCGGACTGCGCGCCGAGCCCGTCGTGGACGAACTCGAAGGTCGTCTTGGTGTAGTAGTCCAGGCCGCGCACGAGCCGCGGGTTCTCCACGAACTCCACGCCCAGGTCCACCAGGTGCGCCTTCACCGACTCGTAGTGCTCCTCGGCCTCTGCCGAGAGGTGGTCGACCATCAGCGGCGCGTCGGCGACCATCTCGCGGACCTCGGGGCGCTTGTCGTCGAGCACCCGCAGCGGGTTGAGCTCGGCGCGTCGCTGCGTGTCCTCGTCCAGCGGCAGTCCGCGCAGGAACTCCTGCAGCTTGGCGCGGTAGGTGGGACGGCAGGTGGCGTCGCCCAGCGAGGTCAGCTCGATGCGGTGCCCGGTCAGGCCCAGCCGCCGGTAGCCCTCGTCGGCGATCGCGATGACCTCGGCGTCCAGCGCCGGGTCGTCCACGCCGATGGCCTCCACGCCGACCTGCTGCAGCTGCCGGTAGCGGCCGGCCTGCGGGCGCTCGTAGCGGAAGAACGCGCCGCTGTAGTACAGCTTCACCGGCAGCTGGCCCCGGTCGAGGCCGTTCTCGATGACCGAGCGCATCACGCCGGCCGTGCCCTCCGGGCGCAGCGTCACCGAACGCCCACCGCGGTCGGCGAAGGTGTACATCTCCTTGCTGACCACGTCGGTCGACTCACCGACACCGCGCGCGAACAGCGCGGTCTCCTCGAACAGCGGCAGCTCGACGTAGCCGTACCCGGCGCGACGCGCGGCGTCGGCCAGGGTCTCGCGCACCGCGAGGAAGCCCGCCGAGTCCGGCGGGAAGTACTCCGGGATGCCCTTGGGGGCGTTGAACGTGCTCATCAGGTTTGCGATTCGTCCTCGTCAGTGGGCGTCGGAGGCGGGCAGTTCCTGCAGGAACGGGTTGCCCGCGCGCTCGCGCCCGATGGTGGTGGTCGGTCCGTGGCCCGGCAGCACGACGGTCTCGTCGTCCAGCGGCAGCACCTGGGTGCTCAGCGACTCGAGCATCTCGCCGTGGTCGCCGCCGGGCAGATCGGTGCGCCCGATGGCGCCGGCGAAGAGGGTGTCGCCGGACAGCAGCAGCCGCCCGCCCTCCTCGGTGCCGACGCCGAACAGCACCGACCCGCCGGTATGGCCCGGGGTGTGCGTGACGTCGAAGCGCAGCCCCGCCAGCTCCAACACGTCGCCGTCGGCGATCTCGCGGACATCAGCGGGCTCCTCACCGCTGATGCCGTCGCCGAAGAGCTGGCGGCCCGCGGGCCCCAGCGCCGCGCCCGGGTCGGCGAGCATGAACCGGTCGACGGGGTGGATGTGGGCGGGCACGTCGTGCTCGGCGCAGATCTGCGCGGCCGAGAGCACGTGGTCGAAGTGCCCGTGCGTCAGCAGCACGGCGGCAGGCGTGAGCCGGTGCTTGGCCAGCTGCTCGTTCAACGGCTCGACGGCGTCCTGACCGGGGTCGACGACGACGCAGGCTTCGCCCTCACCGCGCGCCAGCACGTAGCAGTTCGCCTGCAGCGGACCTACCGGGAAGCCGAGGACAAGCACGTCAGAAGGGCCTTTCGTCGAGGATGCGCAGCCGAATGGCAACCCTAGATTATCGTCCGCCGCCGATCCGCCTGCGCACACCGGCATGGGCTCTCAGGAAGCGGTCCCGGGGCACCTCATAAACTCCGCTGCACAACATCAGATCATGGAGTGCGGGGAGGGGAGCAAGTGCCCAGCAACGAGCAGCGTCGCCAGGCGGCCAAACGGAAGCTCGAGCGCCAGATGCAGCGCCGTGAGGAGCAGGCCAAGCGACGCCGGGTGATCACCATCGGGGCGACGATCGTGGTGGTCATCGCGATCGTGGTTGGCGTCTTCTACTTCAGCCGCAGCGACGGCGAGCCCGCGGCCCAGCAGCAGCCGCCGCAGCCGCAGGTCAACATCCCGACCGAGCTGGCTCCGCCGCCGGCCCGCCCGGCCCCGCTGGCCGATCCCGTCTCGTGCGCCTACCGCCCGGACGGCCAGGCGAGCAAGCCGGTGCAGCCGCCGGCCAACGGCGAGGTGTCCTCGAAGGGCACCGTGCAGGCCACCATCGAGACCAACCAGGGCAACATCCCGCTGACCCTGGACCGCTCGCTGGCCCCCTGCACCGTGAACAGCTTCATCAGCCTGGCCAAGCAGTCGTTCTACGAGGGCACCAACTGCCACCGGATCAGCACCGAGGGCCTGCAGATGCTGCAGTGCGGTGACCCGACCGGGCAGGGCTCCGGCGGTCCCGGCTACGCCTTCGACGACGAGACGTTCCCGGAGCTGAAGTACGGCCGCGGCTACCTGGCGATGGCGAACTCGGGCCCGAACACCAACGGCAGCCAGTTCTTCATGGTCTTCGGCGACGCGCAGCTCTCGCCGGACTACACCGTCTTCGGCACGATCTCGCCCGAGGGCCTGAAGATCATCGACGACGTCGCCCGCGCGGGCCACGACGGCGCCTTCGACTCCTCCGCCGGCGGCGGCCACCCGCACAAGCAGGTCACCTTCAACAAGGTCAACGTCCAGGCCTGACCCGGACGCTGCGAGGACCTTACGCGAAGAGGGGCACCGTTCCACCCGGAACGGTGCCCCTCTTCACTGCGTTGACCGGATTTCAGTGGAAATCGGGAACCGGAGTTCCACTGAAATCGGGGACCTGATTTCCATTGAAATCCGGTCAGGGGAGGTGGGACGGCTGCTTCCCGGGACACCACGCCCGGTCCCGGTCAGGTCCGGTGGTCTCGGTCGGATCCCGTGGTCCGGGCGGGTCAGGTCGGGTTCGGGCAGGGTCAGGTGGCTGAGGTGACTCGGTAGACGTCGTAGACGCCTTCGATGTTGCGGACCGCCTTGAGGACGTGGCCGAGGTGCTTGGGGTCGCCCATCTCGAAGGAGAACCGGCTGACCGCCACGCGGTCCTTCGAGGTGGTGACCGAGGCCGAGAGGATGTTGACGCGCTCGTCGGCGAGGACCTTGGTGACGTCGGAGAGCAGGCGGTGCCGGTCGAGGGCCTCGACCTGGATGGCGACCAGGAACACCGAGGACGACGACGGCGCCCAGTGCACCTCCACCAGGCGTTCCGGTGTCTTGCGCAGGTCGTCGGCGTTGGTGCAGTCGGTGCGGTGCACGCTGACCCAGCCGCCGCGGGTGACGAAGCCCAGGATCTCGTCGCCGGGAACCGGGGTGCAGCAGCGGGCGAGCTTCGCCCACACGTCGCCGGCGTCCTTGACCACCACGCCGGAATCGCCGCTGCTGCGCCGCTTTCCGCCACCCTCCAAGGTGGACGGCGTCGAGCGCTCGGCGATCTGGTCGGCGGCCTGCTCGGGTCCGCCGATGTGCGCCACCAGCTGCTGCACGAGGTGCTGCGCGGAGAGCTGCTTCTCCCCCACCGCGGCGTAGAGCGCGGTGACGTCGACGTAGTGCAGCTCGCGGGCGACGGCGCCCAGCGCCTCGGCGGAGACCAGGCGCTGCACCGGGAGTCCGAGCCGCCGGATCTCCTTGGTGATCAGCTCCTTGCCGGACTCGATGGCCTCTTCGCGGCGCTCCTTGGCGAACCACTGCTTGATCTTGGCCTTCGCGCGCGGCGAGGCGACGAACGACAACCAGTCGCGGCTCGGGCCGGACCCCTCCGCCTTGGAGGTGAAGATCTCGACGACCTCGCCGTTCTCCAGCTTGCGCTCCAGCGCCACCAGCCGGCCGTTGACCCGCGAGCCGATGCAGCGGTGCCCGACCTCGGTGTGCACGGCGTAGGCGAAGTCGACCGGCGTCGAGCCGGACGGCAGCGTGATCACATCGCCCTTGGGCGTGAAGACGAAGATCTCGCGGGTGGCCAGGTCGTAGCGCAGCGACTCCAGGAACTCGCCCGGGTCGGCGGCCTCGCGCTGCCAGTCCAGCAGCTGGCGCATCCAGGCCATCTCGTCGACCTCGACGCCGCCGCCGCTGTTGCGGCCCTTGGTCTCCTTGTAGCGCCAGTGCGCGGCGATGCCGTACTCGGCGGTCCGGTGCATCTCGCGGGTGCGGATCTGCACTTCGAGGGGCTTGCCCTCCGGGCCGATGACCGTGGTGTGAAGCGACTGGTAGACGCCGAAGCGCGGCTGGGCGATGTAGTCCTTGAACCGGCCGGGCATGGGCTGCCACAGCGCGTGCACCACGCCCATCGCCGCGTAGCAGTCGCGGATCTCGTCGACCAGGATCCGCACGCCCACCAGGTCGTGGATGTCGTCGAAGTCGCGGCCCCGGACGATCATCTTCTGGTGGATCGAGTAGTAGTGCTTGGGCCTGCCCTCGACCTTCGCAGCCAGCCGGGCGGCGTCGAGCTGCGTGGACAGCTCGTCGATCACCGTCCGCAGGTAGGTGTCGCGCGAGGGGGCGCGGTTGGCGACCAGGCGCACGATCTCGTCGTACTTCTTGGGCTGCAGGATGGCGAAGGCCAGGTCCTCCAGCTCCCACTTGATCGTGGCCATCCCGAGCCGGTGCGCCAGCGGCGCGAGCACTTCGAGGGTCTCGCGGGCCTTGCGCGCCTGCTTCTCCGGCGGCAGGAAGCGCATGGTGCGCATGTTGTGCAGCCGGTCCGACAGCTTGATCACCAGCACCCGCGGGTCCCGGGCCATCGCGATGATCATCTTGCGGATCGTCTCGGCCTCGGCGGCCGCGCCCAGCTTGACCTTGTCGAGCTTGGTGACGCCGTCGACCAGGTGGGCGACCTCGTCACCGAAGTCGGAGCCGAGCCGCTCCAGCGAGTAGTCGGTGTCCTCGACGGTGTCGTGCAGCAGCCCGGCGACCAGCGTGGTGGTGTCCATGCCGAGCTCGGCCAGGATCGTGGCCACGGCCAGCGGGTGGGTGATGTAGGGGTCACCGGATTTGCGCTTCTGGCTGCGGTGCTTCTCCTCGGCGACGTCGTAGGCGCGTTGCAGCAGCGTCAGGTCGGCTTGCGGGTGCAGTTCGCGGTGGACGACGGCCAGCGGTTCGAGGACCTGCTTGACCTGGGCGGCGCGCTGGGCGGTGATCCTCCTCGCCAGTCTGGCGCGGACTCGGCGCGTGGCCGAGGTCGCACGCGGCTCGGCAACCGGATCGGTTGCCGAGGCAGGAGAATCAACGTGGTGGCTCACCGCACGCTCCCGGGCTCAGGCGTTGCTTAGTCCCAGGTCCGGGGGACCCGGACACTGAGAATAACGCCGACGGGTCAACGACCCATCCCTGGTGTGGCGGTTGATACGCCCAACGGTCACCTTCTGCAGTCGAGATGACCGTGGGAATTCAGCCGAACCGATCACCGTCCGTTGTGACGCTGCTGGTTGGCAGCGTCCGGATCAGGATCGCAGCAGGGCTCGGACGTGCTCGTCGACGATCTTGTCCCGGCCTTCCAGGGCGGTGAGCTCCATCACGACCGTGGCCGCGGTGACCTCGGCACCCGCCTGGCGGATCAGCCGGCACGCGGCACCCAGGGTGCCGCCGGTGGCGAGCACGTCGTCCACGACCAGGACCCGCTGTCCGGCACTCAGCGTGTCGGCGGGCAGCTCCAGCGTGGCGTGGCCGTACTCCAGCTCGTAGGAGATGCGGTCGGCGACCTCCGGCAGCTTGCCGGGCTTGCGCAGGCCGATCACGCCGGTGCCGAACGCCTGGGCGACGGCGGCGCCGAGCAGGAAGCCGCGGGCCTCCACGCCGGCGACGACGTCGAACTCCAAGCCCCGGCCCAGCGCGTCGGTGATGGCCCGCAACGCCGCCGGATCGGCGAGCATCGGGCTGATGTCGCGGAACAGCACGCCCGGCTCCGGGAAGTCGGGGACCTCCCGGATCAGCCGGACAGCGCTCTTGAGGGCGACGTCATCGCCGTCCACCACTTCGACGCCCGCGGTGACTTCCTCGGGCATCAACGACGTCGCTTTCCGCTGGGCCGCGCGGCCTTGCCCGCCGGGCGCGCCGCGGGCTGCTGCCGCGTCGCACCGGCCGTGACCGGTCGCTTGGGCTCCTCCGGGACCTCCTCGCCCGCCTCGCGGGCGGCGGACTTGGCCCGGCGCTGCTCGACCTTCTTGGCGTGCGAGCGGTACTTCGACTCGCGCATCTTGAGGTCCACCAGCAGCGGCGTGGCGATGTAGATCGAGGAGACGACGCCGGCGATCATGCCGACCATCTGCACCAGCGCCAGGTCGCGCAGCACGCCGACACCGAGCAGTCCGGCACCGACCACGAGCAGGCCGAGCACCGGCAGCAACGCGATGACCGAGGTGTTGATCGAGCGCATCAGCGTCTGGTTGACCGCCAGGTTCGCCGCCTCCGGGTAGGTGCGGCGGGTCATGCTCAGCAGACCGCGGGTATTCTCCTTGACCTTGTCGAAGACCACCACCGTGTCGTACAGCGAGAACCCGAGGATCGTCAGCAGACCGATCACGGTGCTCGGCGTGACCTCGAAGCCCACCAGCGAGTAGATGCCGGCGGTGACCACGACGTCGTGCAGCAGCGCGACGAGCGCCGCGACCGCCATCCACCTCTCGAAGTAGAACGCCAGGAAGATCGTCACCAGCACGAGGAACACGCCGAGCGCGAGCAGCGCCTGGGTGGTGATCTCCCCGCCCCAGGTGCCGGAGACCGCGCTGTCGCTGATCACCTGCTGGCTGGGCTTGCCCGTCCCGTCCAGCGGCTGGGTCTGGTTGAAGATCTCCTGCTTGACCTCGAGGACCTGGTCCACCGTCAGCGACGAGGACCTGATCTGAATGCTCTGGTTCCCACCGGCACCCACGACCTGGACCGTCTCGGCCGGGTGCCCGACCGCGTCGCTGAACGCGGACTGCACCGCGTCGGTCTCGATCGGGCCCTGGGCGCCGACCGCGGGCATGGCGATCTTGGTGCCGCCCTCGAAGTCGATGCCGAGGTTGAACCCCTTGAACCCGATCGCGCCGATGCACACCAGCACCAGCAGACCGAGCGCGATGTACCAGCGGGAACGCTTGCCGACGATGTCGAAGGCACCGGTACCGGTGTAGAGCCGGTGGAAGACGCTCTCGCGCTTCTGGGCGCCTTCGGTGTAAGGAGTCGTCACCTTCACGCCTCCTTGGAGGTGGTCGCGGCGGCCTTGCGCGCGGCGCGGTTCCGGTTGCCGATGCGCTGCACGGCGCCCAGCCCGGAGACCGACGGCTTGGACAGGAACTTGTTCTTCGAAGCGAGCGCCACCAGCGGGTGGGTGACCAGGAAGACCACCACGAGGTCGAGCACCGTGGACATGCCCAGGGTGAACGCGAAGCCCTTCACCTGGCCGACGGCCAGCACGTAGAGCACCGCGGCGGCGAGGAAGCTGACCGCGTCGGCGGACAGGATCGTGCGCCGCGCCCGGACCCACGCCCGGGGCACCGAGGAGCGGAAGGTGCGACCCTCGCGGATCTCGTCCTTGAGCCTCTCGAAGAACACGATGAACGAGTCGGCGGTGATGCCGATGGCCACGATGAACCCGGCGACACCGGCCAGGTCCAAGGTGAACCCGATCCACCGCCCGAGCAGCACCAGCACCCCGTAGACCACGCCACCGGACAGCACCAGCGACAGCACGGTCAGGATGCCCAGCAGCCGGTAGTAGGCCAGGCAGTACACGGCCACCAGCAGCAGGCCGATGCCACCGGCGATCAGACCGGCTTCCAGCGAGGCGATGCCCAGCGTCGCCGAGACCGTCTCGGCCTCGGACTGGTCGAAGGCCAGCGGCAGCGATCCGTACTTGAGGATGTTGGCCAGGTCCGTGGCGGACTGCTGGTTGAACTGGCCGCTGATGCTGGCGTTGCCGCCCAGCAGCGGCTCGTTGATCGACGGTGCGGAGACGACCTCGCCGTCCAGCACGAACGCGGCCTGCTGGCCGACGTTGGCCGAGGTGAAGTCGGCCCAGGTCTTGGCCCCGCCCGACTTGAAGTTCAGGCTGACCGACCAGCCCGGGCTGCCACCCTGCGGGTTCGGCGGCTGGGCCATCGAGTCGGCGATCTCCTTGCCCTCCAGGAAGACCGGCTCGAGGATGTACTTGGCCGTGCGCTCCCGGTCGCAGGAGACCAGCGGCAGCGCCGGGTCCTCGTTGCCGCGCAGCGGGTCCTCGGCCTTGCAGTCCAGCGCTTGCGCGGCCTGCATCAGCACGTTCGGATCGGTGCTCTGCCGCGTCGCCTTCGCGGCTTCGATCGCCTGGGTCGAGTCGCCTGGCGGCTGCGCCTGCTGCGGCGTCGTCGGTGCCGGGGGCTGGGTGGCGGGGAGCTGCTGGGCGACCTTGCGGAAGTTCAGCTCCGCGGTCTGCCCGAGCTGCTTGGCCTCTTCACCGCCCTCACCGGGCACGGTGATGATCAGGTTCGACCCGTCGAGGGCCACCTCGGAGCCGCCGATGCCCATGCCGTTGACGCGGGTCTCGATGATCTGCCGCGCCTGGTCCAGCGATTCCTTGCTGGGAGGCTGCCCGTCCGGGGTGCGCGCGGTCAGCGTGACCCGCGTTCCTCCCTGCAGGTCGATGCCCAGTTTCGGGTTGGGCTTGCCATCACCGGTGAAGAACACCAGTGCGTACAGCGCCATCACGATCAGCGCGAAGATCGCGAGATAACGCCCTGGGCGCAGCTGCCCGGCCGGAGGTGCCACGGTGCGTCGGTCTCCTGTTCAGGGTCAGTTCGGATGCGCGACCCGGCCGGGGCCGAGAGCGCGAGCGGCGAGCGGTTCCGCCCTCGACAACGTACCGCCGGTTGTCCCGGGTTCCGCCGTTCGATGCGATCTTGTGGCGGTCTTCGCCACCACCGACCGCCACTTTCCGTCATCCAGTCTCGCAGGCCCGGACCGGGCCGCGACTACATGGGGTGGCCGAACGGCAGCGACGCGGGCCCGGAGTGGTTCGGCTCCGATGCCCGCGTCGCGATGAGGGCGCGCTGTCCCCGGCGGGCGCCCGTCGTGCGGCACCCGTCACCGGGGTCGACCAGGCGCGTCAGCTGGTCTTCTGCTTCTCCGTCGACTCGGTGGCCTCGGTCTCGGCCTTGTCCTCGACCTTGGTCTCCTCGGTCGCGGACTCCTCGGCGGGAGCCTCGACGGCCGGGGCCTCGGCGGCCTCGGTCTCGACCTTCTCGCGGACGGCCTGACGCACCCAGGTGGTGGTCATGCCCGGAGCGATCTCGATGTCGATGGTGTCATCGCTGGTCGACACGACGGTGCCGAAGACGCCCGAGGTCGTCATCACCCGGTCGCCCGCGGTGATCGAGTTCTGCAGCTTCTGCTGCTCGGCCATCGCGCGCTTCTGCTTGCGGGCCTGCAGGAACAGCGGCACCGCCAGCAGGACGATCAACAGCGGCAGGATCAGGGATTGGAGTTGCATCATGCTCCGTTCAGCGGGCGCACGACAGGACCAACCAACGGAGTCCGCGCCCGGTTTGTTCGGATGTTCTCGCCCCAGTCTGCCAGGTCAACGAAAGTGCCAGGTTGACGCGTGGCATTCAGCTGGTCCGCCGCCACCGTAACGGCGGATTGTCACCATTGGGTCACTCCGCGAAAAGGGAGGGCGGACCCTCGCCGGGAGCGTTCGCCGGAGGTGTCATGCCCAGGTGGAACCAGGCGGCGGCGGTGGCCACCCGGCCTCGCGGGGTGCGGGCCAGCATTCCGGCTCTGACCAGGTACGGCTCGCACACCTCCTCCACGGTGGTGGGCTCCTCGCCGACGGCGACCGCGAGCGTGGAGATGCCCACCGGACCACCGTGGAACGACTTGATCAGCGCCCGCAGCACCGCCCGGTCCAGGCGGTCCAGGCCCATCTCGTCGACGTCGTAGACCTCCAGCGCGGCGCGCGCGACCTCGCGGGTCACCGCACCGTCGGCGCGGACCTCTGCGTAGTCGCGGACCCGGCGCAGCAGCCGGTTGGCGATGCGCGGCGTGCCCCGGGAGCGGCCGGCGATCTCCGCGGCGCCGTCGTCGCGCAGGTCCACGCCCAGGATCCCCGCCGAGCGGCGTACCACCTGATCGAGTTCGTCGGAGGTGTAGAACTCCATGTGCGCGGTGAAGCCGAACCGGTCCCGCAGCGGGCCCGTCAGCGCTCCGGAGCGGGTGGTGGCCCCGACCAGCGTGAACGGCGCGAGTTCGAGCGGGATGCTCGTCGCGCCCGGCCCCTTGCCGACGACGATGTCGACGCGGAAGTCCTCCATCGCCAGGTAGAGCATCTCCTCGGCGGGGCGGGCGATCCGGTGGATCTCGTCGATGAACAGCACGTCGCCCTCGGAGAGGTTGGACAGCATCGCCGCGAGATCACCGGGCTTCTCCAGCGCGGGCCCGGAGGTGACGCGTATGGCCGAGCCCAGCTCCGCGGCGATGATCATCGACAGGCTGGTCTTGCCCAGGCCGGGCGGACCGGAGAACAGCACGTGGTCGGGCTGGTCGCCGCGCCGCAGGGCGCCGTGCAGGACCAGTTCGAGCTGTTCGCGCACGCGCGCCTGCCCGACGAACTCGCTGAGCTTGCGAGGGCGCAGCGTCATCTCGACGTCGCCCTCGCCGTCGTCCTCGTGCGGGGCGAGCGAGACCGCGTCCTCGGGTGCCGACCAGTCCTCTTCCTCGTACATCGGCTACCTCACTTGGGCCCGAGGGTGGCCAGCGCCTTGCGCAGCACCGCGGAGGTGTCGAGGTCGCCGCCGCCGTTGGACAGCACGGCTTCCACGGTCTGGTCGGCCTGCTTGGCGGAGAAGCCCAGCCCGACCAGCGCCTCGGAGACCTCGCTGCGGACCCGGCCGCGGTCGACTGTGGCCGTCGGTTCGACCGTGGTTCCCGCGACGACGCCGACCTTGTCGCGCAGTTCGAGGATCAGCCGCTCGGCGCTCTTCTTGCCGATGCCCGGGACCTGGGTGAGCACGGTGAGGTTGCCGTCGGCGAGGGCCGTGCACAGCTGTTCCGGCGAGAGCACCGCGAGGGTCGCCAGGGCCAGCCGGGGACCGACGCCGGAGGCCGTCTGCAGCAGTCCGAACAGGTCGCGGGCCTCGGCGTCGGCGAATCCGTAGAGGGTCAGCGAGTCCTCGCGCACGATCAGCGAGGTCCACAGCCGGGTCTCCTCACCTCGCCGCAGCCCGGCGAGGGTGGACGGGGTGGCGTGCACCGCCATGCCGACGCCACCGACCTCGACCACGGCGTGGTCGAGGCCGATCGACAGCACCGGTCCGCGCACCGTGGAGATCATCGGGTCTTGCCTCCTGTGTCGGGAGCGGCCTGCTTCTGCCGGCCCGCTCGCTTCTCCTGCGCCGCTTTGAGCTTCGCGCGGTGGTTGCGCGCCATTTCGGCGGCTCGCGCCTCCGCCTGCGCCAGCCGGTCCATCATCGGCGCCCGCCACAGGTGGCAGACGGCCAGGGCCAGCGCGTCGGCGGCGTCGGCCGGTTTCGGCGCCTCGGCCAGCCCGAGGATCTTGGTGATCATCGTGGTGACCTGCTTCTTGTCAGCCCGGCCGGAACCGCTGATCGCGGCCTTGACCTCGCTCGGCGTGTGGAAGGCGACCGGCAGACCGCGGCGCGCGGCCGCGAGCGCCACCACGCCGGAGACCTGCGCGGTTCCCATCACGGTGCGCACGTTGTGCTGGCTGAACACCCGCTCGATGGCCACGACCTGCGGCTCGTGGAGGTCCATCCACCGCTCGACCTCGGTGGAGACGGTCATCAGCCGCGAGGCGAGCTCGTCCTCCTGCGGACTGCGCGCCACGCCGACGGCCACGCACGCGACCGAGCGCCCCTTGCCGCCGTCGACCACGCCGAGCCCGCAACGGGTCAACCCCGGGTCGACTCCCAACACGCGCACGACGCCACCCACCAAGCCGAAAGAACACTCGTTCGAACCCTAACGAACCCAGGCTCACGCGCCACAACCGACACGCCCTCCCCATCACCCGGGAGAGTGGGGTACTCGAATTTCGCGCGAAATTCGAGTCCCGAAGATCCCGTTCAAATTTCGCGCGAAATTCGAATTCCCGGCGCGCCCAGCTTCGAGAGGTGCGGGGGCGTCCGAGGTCAGGGGCCGTTTACGCCCGGGGTCCAGGATTCGGGGAGGCCGGAGTCTGTGAGGATCGGCTGGTACTCGCGGAAGCCGCCGGGGGCATCGGGCTGCCAGGGGAACTTGGCGTCATCCGGGCTGGACGCGATGAGCTGGACCGCCGGGAAGTCCGGTCCGTTGTAGACCAGGAACGCCGAGCCGAGGTACTCCGGGTAGTGCTGGAGCGCGACCTTCTCGAAGGTCACCGGGCAGCCCTGCAGGAAGCCCTCGTAGAGCTGACCGGGCTGGAAGCGCTCGCCCTGCCCCGCCCGCTGCACGTAGGTGTTGACCACCGAGTGCGCGACCTCCTGCGGAAGCCCGATCACCACGACCTCGGGCTTGCCGAAGCGGCGCCACGCGCCGACGGAGAAGGCGTAGGCCGGGCCGCTGTCGTCCCCGGCGACGTGCATGACCGCGGCGCCGTGCTGCTCCGCGGTGTTGACCATCCACTTGCGCAGTGATTCATCGGTGTCGACCACGGCGCCATTCTGCACGTCAACGCAAGAACCGCTCCCGCCGACGCCCCATTTCGCGGGCGTCGAGGGGAGCGGTTCGCGCACTTGATGGTCCGAGTGCGAGCGGCGCAGCCGCGAGGCGGAAGAACCACCCCCGCAACTCGCGCCGCCGAGCAGAAGACCAGCGATCAGGCGTTGACCTCGGCCATGACCGAGTCGCTGACGTCGAAGGCCGCGTAGACGTTCTGCACGTCGTCGCAGTCCTCGAGGGCGTCGATCAGCTTGAAGATCTTGCGCGCGCCCTCGGCGTCGAGCTCGACGTTGACCGAGGCCAGGAAGTTGGTCTCCGCCGAGTCGTACTCGATGCCTTCGGCCTGCAGCGCCTTGCGGACGTCGACGACGTCCGAGGCGTCGGACAGGATCTCGTAGCTCTCGCCGAGGTCGTTGATCTCCTCGGCGCCCGCCTCCAGGACGGCCGCGAGCACGTCGTCCTCGCTGAGGCCGTTCTTCGGCAGCAGCACCACGCCGCGACGGGTGAACAGGTACGCGACCGAGCCCGCGTCCGCCATCGAGCCGCCGTTGCGGGTCATGGCGGTGCGGACCTCGCCCGCCGCCCGGTTGCGGTTGTCGGTCAGGCACTCCACCAGCACGGCGACGCCGTTGGGGCCGTAGCCCTCGTACATGATCGTCTGCCAGTCGGCGCCGCCGGCCTCTTCGCCACCTCCGCGCTTGCGCGCGCGCTCGACGTTGTCCATCGGGACCGAGTTCTTCTTGGCCTTCTGGATCGCGTCGTAGAGGGTCGGATTGCCCTCGGGGTCACCGCCGCCGGTGCGGGCCGCGACCTCGATGTTCTTGATCAGCTTCGCGAAGAGCTTGCCGCGCTTGGCATCGACGGCGGCCTTCTTGTGCTTGGTGGTGGCCCACTTGGAGTGGCCGCTCATCTCTCCTCCGTCTTTCCACGCCCGCGACGGGATATCACCGCCCGCGGACGATCCGTACGAAATAGCGGTGCACCCGCTCGTCCCCCTCGACCAGTTCCGGGTGGAAGGCCGTGGCGAGCACCGCTCCCTGCTGAACCGCGACGATCCTACCGGCGAGGCCTTCGCGCTCGGTGGCGTCGGGGGCGGTGGCGTCGTCGAGCCCCTCGGGCACCGTGGCCAGGACCGACACGCCGGAGCCGATTTTCTCGACCCACGGCGCGCGGATGAACACCGCGTGGATCGGGTCGGAGATCCCCTGGAAGTCGAGGTCGGTCTCGAACGAGTCGACCTGCCTGCCGAAGGCGTTCCGGCGCACGACGACGTCCAGCGCACCCAGCGGGCGGACCGCCGCGGCCCTGTCGTCGTCAACGCTGGTGGCCAGCATGATCATTCCCGCGCAGGAGCCGTAGGCGGGCAGGCCGTCGGCCAGCCGCGCGCGCAGCGGTTCGTAAAGCTCGAAGGTGTCCAGCAGCCGGGTCATGGTGGTCGACTCACCGCCGGGCAGCACGATGCCGTCGACGGCGTCGAGCTCCTCGACCCGCCGGACCGGGATCGCCCGCGCGCCGCCGCGCTCCAGCGCGGCCAGGTGCTCGGCCACTCCCCCTTGCAAAGCCAGAACACCGATGACGGGTTGACCCATCGTTGCCCCTCCTACCCCTGGAACAGGTGCGAGCGGTGCCGGTCCTGAGACGTCGTCCGGAGTCCGGACGGCGTCTCAGGTTCGGCTACCCGCACCGCCGAGCGAAACGACCGCGGAAGACGGATCCGGAGCTCACCAGCCGCGGCCGGCGAGGCGGTCCTTGTCGGAGAGGTCGTCGATGTTGATGCCCACCATGGCCTCGCCGAGACCGCGCGAGACCTTCGCGAGGACGTCCGGGTCGTCGTAGAAGGTGGTGGCCTTGACGATGGCCTCGGCGCGCTTGGCCGGGTCGCCGGACTTGAAGATGCCGGAGCCGACGAACACGCCCTCGGCGCCGAGCTGACGCATCATCGCCGCGTCGGCGGGGGTGGCGATGCCGCCCGCGGTGAACAGCACGACCGGCAGCTCACCGGTGCGCGCGACCTCGCGGACCAGCTCGACCGGTGCGCGCAGCTCCTTGGCGGCGACGTAGAGCTCGTCGACCTCCAGGGTGGACAGCCGGCGCATGTCGGCGCGGATCTGGCGCATGTGCCGGGTGGCCTCGACGACGTTGCCGGTGCCGGCCTCTCCCTTGGAGCGGATCATCGACGCGCCTTCGGCGATCCGGCGCAGCGCTTCGCCGAGGTTGGTCGCACCGCAGACGAACGGCACCGTGAAGGCCCACTTGTTGATGTGGTTGACCTCGTCGGCGGGGGTGAGCACCTCGGACTCGTCGATGTAGTCGACGCCGAGCGACTGCAGCACCTGGGCCTCGACGAAGTGTCCGATGCGAGCCTTGGCCATCACCGGGATGGACACCGAGTTGACGATTCCCTCGATCATGTCCGGATCGGACATCCGGGCCACGCCGCCCTGCACGCGGATGTCGGCGGGCACGCGTTCGAGCGCCATGACCGCGACCGCTCCGGCCTGCTCGGCGATCTTGGCCTGCTCGGGGGTGACCACGTCCATGATCACGCCGCCCTTGAGCATCTCGGCCATGCCCCGCTTCACGCCGTCCGTGCCGGTGGGAGCGGTGTCCGCTGCGCTAGTCAACTTTGATCTTCCTTCACATTCCGGAGGTGTTCCCGTAACCAACCTAGACACGAACTGGACCATCGCAACGGTCCACTCAGTCCCGATTTCAGTAGTCCACTTCACGCTCGGGTCCCCCAGGCGCGGCCTTGCACGAGCACACCACCGGGTGTGTGATCGGAGACACATCTCTGGCCGTCCGGGTAGCGCAGGAGCTCGCCATGGGAAGCAAACAAGCCGGCACAGTGGCTGGGCCGGGTGCACCGGCCCCTTCAGATCCCGCTCAGATCCGCAACGTCGTCCTGGTCGGCCCTTCCGCGGCCGGCAAGACCACGCTCGTCGAGGCCCTGCTGGAGGCCACCTCAGCCATCCCCCGCCCCGGCGCGGTCACCGAGGGCACCACGGTGTGCGACCACGAACCGGCCTCGATCGACCAGCAGCGCTCCATCGCGCTGTCCATCGCCCCGGTCCAGCACGGGGGCACCAAGATCAACCTGATCGACACGCCCGGCTACGCCGATTTCGTCGGCGAGCTGCGCGCGGGCCTGCGCGCTGCCGACGCAGCGCTGTTCGTGGTGGCCGCGACCGAGGGCGTCGACGCGGCGACCCGTGCGATCTGGCACGAGTGCGCGGCGGTGGGGATGCCGCGCGCGGTGGTCATCTCGCGGCTCGACCAACCGCGCGCCGACTTCGACACCGCGCTGCTGACCTGCCAGGACGCCTTCGGAGAAGGCGTCCTTCCGCTGTACCTG
The DNA here is from genome assembly GCF_040677225.1 of Saccharopolyspora sp. NPDC049357. NCBI lineage: Bacteria > Bacillati > Actinomycetota > Actinomycetes > Pseudonocardiales > Pseudonocardiaceae > Saccharopolyspora > Saccharopolyspora sp. NPDC049357. Next base: position 16,961 of record NZ_JBFAQJ010000031.1, read on the forward strand.
CCGCACCTGGAAGGCGGTGAGCCGACCGGACTGGTCGGGCTGGTCACCGAGAGCATCTACCAGAACGGCGAGGTCCGGCCCGCCGACGAGGCCCTCCGCGCCGAGGTGGAGCAGCCGCGCGGTGAGCTGATCGAAGCGATCATCGCCGAGAGCGAGGACGAATCGCTGATGGACCGCTACCTCGCGGGCGAGCAGATCGACGAGGACACGCTGATCGGCGACCTGGAGACGGCGGTGGCGCGCGGCGGACTGCACCCCGTGCTGCCGGTGTCGGCGCTGACCGGCCTCGGCATCCCCGAGGTCCTCGACGGGATCCGGCGCGGCTTCCCCTCGCCGCTGGAGCACCAGCTGCCCGAGTTCACCGACCCGCAGGGCGGCAACCCGCGCCTGCTCACGCCCGATCCGGACGGGCCGCTGGCCGCCGAGGTCGTGCACACCTCCGTCGACTCCTACGTCGGACGGGTCTCGCTGGCCAGGGTCTTCTCCGGCACGATGCGTCCCGAACGCCCGGTGCACGTCTCCGGGCACGGCATGGCCGAACGCGGCCACCCCGACCACGACGAGGACGAACGCGTCGCCCACCTGTACTCCCCGCTGGGAGCGACCCTGCGAGAGGTGCCGCAGTGCGTGGCGGGCGACCTGTGCGCGCTGACCAAGGTCGGCTCGGCGGAGACCGGTGACACGCTCTCCGACCCGTCCGACCCGCTGCTGCTCACCCCGTGGCCGATGCCCGAACCGCTGCTGCCGATCGCGGTCACCGCCCACAACCGCAGCGACGAGGACGCCCTGGCCCGCAACCTCAACCGGCTCATCGCCGCCGACCCGAGCCTGCGCCTGGAACGCGACAGCGAGACCCACCAGCTGGTCCTGTGGTGCATGGGCGAGGCGCACGCCGACGTCGTCCTGCAGCGACTGCGCGAAGGCGGCGCGGAGGTCGACACGGTTCCGGTGCGGGTCGCGCTCCGGCAGACCTTCACCAAGCAGGCCAAGGGGCACGGGCGGCACGTCAAGCAGTCCGGCGGGCACGGCCAGTACGCGGTGTGCGACCTGGAGGTCGAACCGCTGCCCGCGGGTTCCGGCGTGGAGTTCACCGAGAAGGTGGTGGGCGGTGCGGTGCCGCGCCAGTTCATCCCCAGCGTCGAGAAGGGGGTGCGCGCTCAGCTGGAGAAGGGCATCACCGAGGGCTGCCCGATCGTCGACGTCCGGGTCACGCTGGTCGACGGCAAGGCGCACAGCGTCGACTCCTCCGACGCCGCGTTCCAGGCCGCCGGTGCGCTGGGGGTGAAGGCAGCGGCCGAGCAGGCGGGCCTGACCACGCTCGAACCCGTCGACGAGGTCGCCGTGCACATCCCCGACGAGCACCTGGGCGCGATCCTCGGGGACCTGTCGAGCCGCCGGGGCAAGGTCGTGGGCACCGAGCCCGAGGACGGCGGGTGGACGGTCGTGCGCGCGCACGTCCCGGCCAGCGAGCTGATCCGCTACACGGTCAACGTCCGCTCCCTGACCTCGGGCAGCGCGACCTTCACGCGGCACTTCGAGAGCTACGAACCGGTGCCGGACGGTCTCGTGCCCAAGTGAGGGCGACGCTCCGCGGCCCCGGTCACGCCTTCGAGGAGACGTGGACCGCGTGGAGGCGTTGGGCGATGGTGATCAGGGTCAGCGCCGCGAGGAGCCAGATGGCGACGTCCAGGACGTGGGGGACGCCGAGCCCGTGCAGGCCCGCGCCGGTGAGGATGATCAGGAAGCGCTCGGCCCGCTCGGCGATGCCGCCGTCGGCCCGGAGGCCGTTGGCCTCGGCCCTGGCCTTGATGTAGGAGATCACCTGGGCTCCTGCCAGGCAGATCAGCAGGCCCAGGCCTCGATCCCGATCGACGTCGACGACCAGCGCCCACCAGACCAGCGATCCGAACAGGACGCCGTCGACGATGCGGTCGCAGCTGGCGTCCAGCACTGCCCCGAAGCGGGTGACGCGACCGCCGACCCGCGCCATCGCGCCGTCGAGGATGTCGAAGAGCAGGAAGATCGCGGTCACCACGGTGCCGACGAACAGCTCACCGCGCGGGAAGAACCACAGCGCCGACACCACCGAGGCAACGGTCCCGACGACCGTCACCGCGTTCGGCGTCAGGCCGATGCGGACCAGGCCCAGCCCGATCGGATTGGTCAGCCGGGACAGGGACGCCCGCGCGAAGATGTTGAGCATGTGCCTTCAGGTGCCAGCGGTGGTGTGCAGTGACGTCCGCGCACGATGCGCGCTGTTGCAGGTTAACCGGATCTGGATCGGCTCCGACCGCTGGTGTGACGATCTCCCGGACCGGAAGGTGACCCCCGCCACATCCAGGAATGGTTGAAGCTTCAACCTAGTTGGGCCATGGTGAGAGCAACACACACCAACAACACTCTTGGAGGCACGCGACCATGACGGCCACCGCGCAGATCCCCGGCTACACCACCGGCACCTGGGACATCGACCCCGTGCACTCGGACATCCTGTTCTCGGTGCGCCACATGGGCGTCGGCAAGTCCCGGGGTCGCTTCGGCTCCTTCTCCGCCGAGATCGTCACCGCCGAGGACCCGCTGCAGTCGTCGGTCACGGCGACCATCGACGTCTCGTCGATCGACACCCGCAACGCCGATCGCGACGCCCACGTGCGCAGCGCCGACTTCTTCGACGCCGAGCAGCACCCGACCGCGACCTTCCGCTCCACCGGCATCCGCCAGGACGGCGAGGACTACCTGATCGACGGTGAGTTCACGCTCAAGGGCGTCACCAAGCCGGTCACCCTCACCGCCGAGCTCAACGGCTTCTCCGAGAACCTGCTGGGCATCTCGGCCACCACCACCATCAACCGCACCGACTTCGGCGTCGGCCAGCCCGGCGGCGCCGTCGTCGGCGAGAAGATCACCATCACCCTGGACATCGAAGCCCAGCTCCGCGCCTGATCCCCCTCACGCAGAAGAGCAGGACCGGCACAAACCCGGTCCTGCTCTTCTCGTTCTGACAAGCGACGAAGTCGCTTTCTCCTTCACCACCCCAGCAACTCGCACCGCCGCGGGTTCTGACACGTCTTCTGGGGAGCACAGCCGCAGCGCCGCGTATTCGACATACTCAAGTCGCGGATCCCGGAGCCAGAAGGCGTGTCAGGTTCCGCTACCCGCACCGCCACGCAGAACGAGCCCGCAGAACCGTCCTACTCAACCCAGGCGTCGGACAGTAGTTTCCAGGTTTCTCCTAGGAGCTGCGGCAGCACCTTGGTGTGGCCGATGACCGGCATGAAGTTGGAGTCGCCGCCCCAGCGCGGCACCACGTGCTGGTGCAGGTGCGCGGCGATGCCGGCACCGGCCACCGGCCCCTGGTTCAGGCCGATGTTGAAGCCGTGCGGCGCGGAGATCTTGCGGATCACCCGCATCGCGCGCTGCGTGTACTCGGCGACCGCGATGGTCTCCTCGGCGGTGAGCTCGGTGTAGTCCGCGACGTGCCGGTACGGCAGCACCATCAGGTGCCCCGGGTTGTACGGGTACAGGTTGAGGATCGCGAACACGAGCTCGCCGCGGGCCACGATCAGCGAATCCGAGTCGGGCTGACCGGAATCGAGCAGCCGGCAGAACGGGCAGCCATCGCTGTCATCGCCGTCCGGCTTGTTCTCGCCCTGGATGTAGACCATCCGGTGCGGGGTCCACAGACGCTGCAGCGCGTCGTCGACCCCCGCACCCTCCTGCCGCGTCAGCTCGACGCCCTCGGAACCGCTCACGCCTGACCCTCTGCCTCGTGCTGGACACCCGCTTCCGGTCGGCTCGCACGAGCGCGGGAGTGGTGAGTGCTGCTCATGACGCCTCCCCGGCGAAGTTCTCGGCGTTCGGCGAGGCGTTCTCGCGCCGCTGCACCCAGTCGACCAGCGCGGTGACCGCGTCGTCGACGGGGACGCCGTTGATCTGCGAGCCGTCCCGGAACCGGAACGACACCGCGTCGGCCTCGACGTCCTTGCCACCGGCCAGCAGCAGGAACGGGACCTTCTGCGTGGTGTGGTTGCGGATCTTCTTCTGCATCCGGTCGTCGCTGGTGTCGATGTCGACCCGGATCCCCTTGGCGCGCAACGCCTGACGCACCTTCTGCAGGTGCTCGACGTGCTCGTCGGCGATCGGGATGCCCACCGCCTGCACCGGCGCCAGCCAGGCCGGGAACGCGCCCGCGTAGTGCTCGGTGAGCACGCCGAAGAAGCGCTCGATGGAGCCGAACAGCGCGCGGTGGATCTTGATCGGCCGCTGCTTGCCGCCGTCCGGGCCGGTGTACTCCAGGTTGAACAGCTCCGGCAGGTGGTAGTCGACCTGGATGGTCGACATCTGCCAGCTGCGGCCCAGCGCGTCCTTGGCCTGCACGGAGATCTTCGGGCCGTAGAAGGCAGCACCGCCCGGGTCGGGGACGAGCTCCAGCCCGGAGGATTCGGCGGCCTCGCGCAGCGCTTCGGTGGCGACCTCCCAGCTCTCGTCGTCACCCACGTACTTCTCCTCGTTGCGGGTGGACAGCTCGAGGTAGAAGTCGTCGAGGCCGTAGTCGCGCAGCAGGTCCAGCACGAAGCCCAGCAGCGACTTGAGCTCGTCCTGCAGCTGGTCGGGCATGCAGTAGATGTGCGCGTCGTCCTGGGTCATGCCGCGCACGCGGGTCAGGCCGTGCACCACACCGGACTTCTCGTAGCGGTAGACCGACCCGAACTCGAACAGCCGCAGCGGCAGCTCGCGGTAGGAGCGCCCGCGCGAGCGGAAGATCAGGTTGTGGAACGGGCAGTTCATCGGCTTGAGGTAGTAGTCCACCCCGGGCTTGCGCAGCTCACCGTTGGCGTCGCGCTCCTCGTCGAGGTGCATCGCCGGGAACATGCCGTCCTTGTACCAGTCGAGGTGACCGGAGGTCTTGAACAGCGTCTCCTTGGTGATGTGCGGGGTGTTGACGAACTCGTAGTCCGCCTCCTCGTGCCGCTTGCGGGAGTAGTCCTCCAGCTCGCGGCGGATGACGCCGCCCTTGGGGTGGAACACCGGCAGACCGGAGCCGATCTCGTCCGGGAAGGAGAACAGGTCCAGCTCGGCGCCGAGGCGGCGGTGGTCGCGGCGCTCGGCCTCGGCGATCCACTCCAGGTGCTCGTCGAGCTTCTCCTTGGACTCCCACGCGGTGCCGTAGACGCGCTGGAGCTGCTGCTTGCTCTGATCGCCGCGCCAGTAGGCGGCGGCCACGCGCATCAGCTTGAACGCGGGGATGAACCGGGTGTGCGGCACGTGCGGGCCGCGGCACAGGTCGCCCCAGACGCGCTCGCCGTGCCGGTCGATGTTGTCGTAGACGGTCAGCTCACCGCCGCCGACCTCCATGATCTCGGAGGTGTCCACCGCGTCGTCAGCGGACTTGAGGTCGACCAGTTCCAGCTTGTACGGCTCGTTCGCCAGCTCTTCCCTGGCGGCCTCGACGGAGTCCAGGCGGCGGCGGGAGAACTTCTGGCCGGACTTGAGGATCTGCTTCATGCGCTTCTCCAGCGCCTGCAGGTCCTCCGGGGTGAACGGCTTGTCGACGTCGAAGTCGTAGTAGAAGCCGTCCTTGACCGGGGGGCCGATGCCCAGCTTGGCGTCCGGGAACAGGTTATGCACCGCCTGCGCGAGCACGTGCGCGGCGGAGTGGCGGATGACGCTGCGGCCGTCCTCGGTCTCAGCGGCGACCGCCTCGACCTCGACGTCGGACTCCGGCGCCCAGTCCAGGTCGCGCAGGTCGCCGTCGGCGTCGCGGACCACCACGATCGCGTCCGGGCCCTTCGACGGCAGCCCCGCCTCGGCGACGGCCGCGCCCGCGGTAGTGCCCGCCGGAACCTTCACCCGGGGTGCTTGCTGGGCGTGGGAAGGCTGTACGGACACGATCACTCCTAGACTGGGCCGGTTCACCGGCGCGGACACGCTTCGCCACCCGATGCTATCGGTGGCCACCAATTCGTTAACCCCCAGCCCACGCCCTTGACGAGGGGTCCAGTGGTGACCTTGCTCGCCGGTGCGGGCGGCGGGAGCCGCGCAGGTCGTCGTCGCCGCTGGCGGCAGGTCGAGAGCCGCTCACTCGGGCTCGGCGACGAGCTCTTCGAGCTCCAGGGCGGACACCCGCTCACCTGCGAACGGGCCGATCGCCGCGCGCACTCCCAGGGCGTGCAGCCGCTCGGCCTGCAGCTCGTCGTGGACGCCTCCGGCGACCACCGGCAGGTCCATCAGCTCGGCCGCTCCGGTCGTCGCGCCGAGCAGGTGCTCGTCCAGCGGGTCGGGCCCCTCGGGGTCGGCGAACCCGTCCAGGTGCGGGCCGTCGATGCGCACCCCGAACAGCGGCAGGCCGCGCAGCCGGGCGACGCGCGTGCAGTCGTCGCCGAACTGGTAGACGACCAGCCGGATGCCCATCTCGGCGAAGATCTCGACGGTGTCCACCGCGTCGCCCTGGTGGTCGAACAGCGCAGACTCGGGCATGCCCAGCGCCAGCGACCGCGCGGGCAGGCCAGTCTCGCGCAGGATGCGCTGCACGTCGTTGACCAGCTCGGGGTCGCGGCAGTGACGGTGCGAGAGGTTCATCGCCGCGACCGGGGCGCGCTCGCCGAAGCGCTCCGTCCAGCGCGCCGCGTGCCTGCACACCTCCTCCAGCGCCCAGCTGCCGAGCCGGGTGATCAGCCCGGTCTCCTCGGCCAGGTCGAGGAACGACTCCTGCCCGAGCTCCCCGAAATCCGGGTGGTCCCAGCGGATGTCCGCGGCAGCCGCGTACAGCGAGCGGTCGTCCAGCAGCCGCATCGGCTCGTACTCGACGAACAGCTCCCCCTGCTCCAGGGCGGCGGGCAGGGCCGCCGAGAGCCGGAAGCGGTCGCGGGCCTCGGCGTTGAGCGCGGCGTCGAAGAGCACCCACTGGGCGCGGCCGTCCTGCTTGGCCCGGTAGAGGGTGATGTCGGCGTCGCTCAGCAGCGACTCGGCGTCGGTGCCGATCACCGGGCGTTCGACGATGCCGACGCTGGCCGAGGCCGACAGCTCGTGCGCGCCGATGCGGGCCGGCCGGGTGACCTCGGCGAGCATCTTCTCCACCTGCCCGACCAGTCCGGCGGCGCCGTCGGTGTCGGGCACCAGCACCACGAACTCGTCACCGCCCATCCGCGCGGCCAGCGCGCCGAACTCGGCGGTCAGCGACTGCAGGCGCTGCGCGACCGCGCGCAGCAGCTGGTCGCCGACCGGGTGCCCGAGGCTGTCGTTGACCGCCTTGAAGCCGTCGAGGTCGAAGAAGCACAGCCCGACCCGGCGGCCCGGCGTGGACGGTTCCAGCGCGCGTTCCATGCTGGTCTGCAGCTGTGTGCGGTTGGGCAGCCCGGTCAGCGGGTCGTGCACGGCCTGGCGCCGGAACTGCTCCTGGAGCATGTGCCGGTCGGTGATGTCCTCGTAGAGCATCACCAGGTAGTCGGGAGCCCCGTTGGCGTCGCGCACCAGCGAGGCCGACAGCTGGGTCCAGATGTGCGAGCCGTGCTGCTCGGTGAAGCGGATCTCCAGCTGGTAGCGGTCGACCTCGCCGCGAACCAGGTCGGCGTTGGCCGCTGCGAGCTCGCCGATCCACGACGTGTCGGCCACGTCGAAGATCGTCCGTCCCACCAGCGACTCGCTGCCGAGCCGGAAGATCCTGTTCATGGAGGGGTTGATCTGGTCGATGACGCCGTCGAGGGTGACGATCGCGATCCCGAGGGCGGAGGAGAGGAACACCGCCCGCGACCGCGCCTCCGACGCCCGCAACGCCTCCTCGGCGGCGTCCCGGGCGTCGAGCACGGATTGCTTGATGATCTCCTGCTCGTCGAGGGTCTGCTCGCGCAGCGCCCCGGCGAAGCCCGATCCGACCGCGCCGAGCACGTCGACCAGCCTGGCCTGGTCCACCTCGCGGTGGGCCGGCAGCGCAGTGGCCAGGTGGTTGAGCGTCTTGTGCACGACGACGGGGTTGGTGAAGTGCACGTCGACGAGGCGCGCACCGACCCGGCGCGCGGACTCCAGCGGTCCGTCGCAGGCGGCGAGCACGTCCTCGAAGCACTTCGCCAGGAACGCCTCGATCTCGGGACGGCCCATCGCCACGTAGCTGGTGTGGATGATCTCGCGCGTCCACTGCGCAACCACGTGGTGACGTTCGACCTCCCCGTCGGAGGCTCCCTCGGATTCAGGCATCGCTCACACCTTCTGCCCGGCGTCGCCGGTCGCATCGCACCCGCGTCCTGGCCCGGACGGGGTGAAGTCGGTGATCAGTTTGGCGATCCCGCCACGACCTCGCACGACGACGGCTCTCAGACCTTGCGGCCCACCAGGCCGTAGACGATGGTCTCCTCGGGGTGCTCGCCGACGTCCTCGGGCGAGTCCGGGTGCCACTCGGAGACGTAGACCACGCCGGGATCGACGAGTTCGAAGTCGGAGACCAGCTCGGCGACCTCGGCGCGGGTGCGCAGGGTGACCGGGTTGGTGCTGTTCTCGTAGAGCTTGACCAGGCCCTGCACGCCTTCCGGGAACTCCTCCCCGGTGACGTGCGAGAAGCCCAGGTGGCTGCCGGGGGCGAGCTTGTCGTGGTACCGGCCGATGATCTCCCGCGGCTTGGCGCTCTCGGGGACGAAGTGCACCAGCGCCACCATCATCACCGCGACCGGTTGCGAGAAGTCCAGCAGCCGCTGGGTTTCCGGGGATTCCAGGACGTCGTCGACGTCGCGCAGATCGGCCTGCACGATCGTGGCGTTCTCGTTGCCGTTCAGGATCGAGCGGCTGTGCGCGACGGCGACCGGCTCGTTGTCCACGTAGACCACGCGGGCCTGCGGGTCCACGGCGTGCACGATCTCGTGCACGTTGCCTGCGGTCGGGATTCCCGATCCGATGTCGAGGAACTGCCGGATGCCCTGGTCGAGGCAGTAGCGCACCGCGCGGCGCAGGAACGCGCGGTTGTTCAGCGCGACCTCCTTGACGTTGGGCACCACGTCCAGGACCTTGTTCCCGAGTTCGCGGTCCACGGCGAAGTTGTGCGCGCCGCCTAAGTAGAAGTCGTAGCAGCGGGCGGCGCTGGGCTTGTCCAGGTCGACGCCTTCGGCCAGCCAATCGGGTCTCTGGTCCATAGAATCCAGCCTCCTGCACTCGGTTTGGTCGTTCAGGCACCCGAAACGGTGATCGAGAAGGCCATCGTAGGTGTCACGCCCCGCGTTCGGCCATGCACCCGGAGTGGGGTAGCCAGAACGCTCACGTGCTCGGCCCTTTCGTGGAATCCGCCGGGAAATTCGGATTTTTCGAGCATCATCGGCTCATTGCGCGCCGCTCACGAGATCGACGACCTCCGTCGCCGAAACCCGATCGCTGACATGCGGCCCCTGGAACAGAGCGACACCGATCTCCCCCAACCGGCGCGCCTGCTCCGCACTCGTCACGCCGGTGGCCAGCACCGGCAGGTCCATCAGCCGCGCCGCGCCGACCGCGCTGCGCACCAGGTACTCGCTGAGCGGCTCCGGGCCGCCGGGGTCGGCCAGCCCCTGGATGTGCGGTCCGTCGATGAGCACCCCGGCCAGCGGCAGGTCCTTGAGCCGGTCCACCCGGGTGTGGTCCGAGCCGAACTCGTGCACGAACAGGCGGATCCCCATCTCCGCGAAGATCTCCACGGTGTCCACCGCATCGCCCTGGTAGTCGAACAGCGCCGACTCCGGGAGGCACAGCACCAGCGACTCCGCGGGAAGCCCGGTGGTCTCCAACGCCTCCCGCAGGTCGCGGACCAGCTCCGGGTCGCGGCAGTGCCGGGCCGACAGCGTCACCGCCAGCAGCGGTGCGTGCTCCCCGAGCTCGCGCACCCACCGCGCGGCGTGCCTGCCGGCCTGCTCCAGCGTCCAGCCGCCCAGCCGGGTGATCAGGCCGGTTTCCTCGGCGAGGCCGAAGAACCGGTCCGATCCCAGTTCGCCGAACTCGTCGTGGTCCCAGCGCACGTTGGCCATCACGGCGAGGACGTCGCCGGTCTCCGCGTCGGCGACCGGGTCGTACTCCACGAACAGCTCGTTCTTCTCCAGCGCCGAGGGCAGCGCCGCCGACAGCCGGAAGTTCTCGTGCGCCACCGCGTTTCGCTCGGCGTCGAAGAGCACCCACAGCGCGCGGCCGTCTCGTTTGGCCCGGAACAGCGTGATGTCGGCGTCGCGCAGCAGCGAACCGGTGTCGGTGCCGACCACCTCCCGCTCGACGATGCCGGCGCTGGCCGAGGCGGCGAGCTCGTGCGCGCCGATCCACATCGGCTTGGTGATCTCGCGCAGCAACCGCTCGACCAGTTCGGTCACCCGGGTGGCGTCGTAGGAGTCGGGGATGACCACGGCGAACTCGTCACCGCCGGTGCGCGCCACCACGGCGCTCTCCTGCGCGGCCAGGGATTGCAGCCGGCGGGCGACCTCGCGCAGCATCCGGTCGCCGACGCCGTGGCCGAGGCTGTCGTTGACGGCCTTGAAGCCGTCCAGGTCGAACAGGCACAGGGCGACCCGGCGGCCCGGGTAGACGGGGGTGAGCGCGGCGTCGATGCAGGATTCGAGCTGGGCGCGGTTGGCCAGCCCGGTCAGCGGGTCCTGAACGGCTTGGCGGCGGAACTGCTCCTGGAGCATGTGCCGGTCGGTGATGTCCTCGTAGAACACCACCAGGTGGTCGGGTTCGCCCCGTTGGTCCCGGACCAGCGACGCCGTCATCCGGGTCCACACCTGGGCGCCGTCGGTGGTGGTGAAGCGGGCGTCGAGGTTCACCCGCTCGTTCGCCCCGTCCGCGAGGTCGGCGAGCGCACCGGTGAGCTCGGGCCGCCACCGGTCGTCGACCAGCGCCAGCACCGAGGCACCGGTCAGCTCGTCCTCGGTGAGGCCGAACATGCGGCGCAGGGCTCCGTTGGTCTCCTCGATCGCACCCGTGGTGCTGACCGCGGCGACTCCCATGGTCGAGTCGTGGAACAGCGCCCGCGAACGGGCGGGCAGGTCTCGGCCGGATCGCTCCACGGAGCCGCCGACCGCGCGCAGCTCCTCGCCGAAGCCCGCGGCGAGGCGACCGAGGGCCGCCACGATCCGGTCCGGCGGAACCTCGGGCACCAGTCGGGGCAGCTCGGCGGCCAGCAGCTTCAGAGTGCCGGGCAGGACCATGGGGTTGCCGGGGTGCAACGGCAGCAGCGCCGCGCCCGCGTTGCCGGCCTCGCCCGCTCGGTCGGGGCAGGCCAGTTCGCCGAGCAGGTGCTCCAGGCAGGTGCTCAGCAGTTCATCGACGTCGCCGCGGCGCAGCGGCGCGTAGCTGTTGAGCGCGATCTCGCGCTTCCACCGCTGGATGAACTCGTGGCGATCCACCCTGGTGATCACGGTTCGACTCCGTCGGCGCTCCGGTGCGGCGTTCGACGCACTCGCCCACCCTGTCTCGACATTTTGGACACCGCGTGTAACCGGCCCTGCACGTTGAGTACCGACGCGGTTGATCAGTGACCGATCCTACTGTCACTCACCGCGTCCGGTCACGCACTCAGCGCTGATTAAATCAGCCCGCAACGCCCCTTTTGCCCAGGCGGTCCTGCGAAAATGATCTTGAGGGGCCGGGTTCGCCGAGGTGGTGGGCGAGATCGGTTATGAGCATTGTCACCAGCCCGCATCGCGGGATCGGGGGTAAGGGCTCCCTAAGCTGGTGGGGATTCCGCGCATGGCCCAGGCCCGGTCCAACTACGGGTCCGCTGCCGCGCGGCTTCGCAGTCGAGCGCGCCGAGCCCGGCGCACCCAGGAGGAGAGTGCATGACCCGCCCGTTGCGAGTCGCGATCGTCGGGGCCGGCCCGGCCGGCGTTTACGCCGCCGACATCCTGACCAAGTCCGAGACCCCGGTCGAGATCGACCTGCTGGACCGGATGCCGGCACCCTACGGGCTGATCCGCTACGGCGTGGCGCCCGACCACCCGCGCATCAAGGGCATCATCAACGCGCTGCAGCGCGTGATGGAGAAGCCTGAGATCCGCTTCCTCGGCCACGTCGAGTACGGCGTGGACGTCAAGCTCGAAGACCTGCAGCGCTACTACGAAGCGGTGATCTTCTCGACCGGCGCCGACCAGGACCGCCCGCTGGACATCCCGGGCATCGACCTGCCGCACAGCTACGGCGCCGCCGAGTTCGTCTACTGGTACGACGGCTATCCCGAGGCGCCGCGCGACTGGACGCTCGACGGCGAGCAGGTCGCGGTCATCGGCGCGGGCAACGTCGCGCTGGACGTGGCCCGGGTGCTGGCCAAGCAGGCCGACGACCTGCTCAGCACCGAGATCCCGGACAACGTCTACCAGGGCCTGACCAGGTCGACGGTCACCGACGTGCACCTGTTCGCGCGCCGCGGCCCGGCGCAGGCCAAGTTCACCCCGCTGGAACTGCGCGAACTCGACCACCAGGACGAGGTCGAGGTCATCGTGCACCCGGAGGGCTTCGAGCTCGACGAGGCCAGCGAGAAGGAAGCCCAGTCCAACAACCAGGTCAAGACCATCGTCAAGACCCTGCAGGACTGGGCGCTGCGCGACCCCAAGCACAACACCAAGCGCCGCCTGCACCTGCACTTCCTGCGGGCGCCGGTGGAGGTCGTTGGCACCGACCGCGTGGAGGGTTTCAAGGTCGAGGTCATGGAGCTCACCGGCGACGGCAACGTGCGCGGCACCGGCGAGTACGAGACCTACCCGGCCCAGCAGGTCTACCGCGCCGTCGGCTACCTCAGCTCGCCGGTCGCCGACCTGCCCTTCGACACCAAGAAGGGCACGGTGCCCAACGACGGCGGTCGCGTGCTGGACCTCGACGGTGAGCACATCCCCGGCGTCTACACGACCGGCTGGATCAAGCGCGGCCCCGTCGGCCTGATCGGCCACACCAAGGGCGACGCCCTGGAGACGATCAACAACCTGCTGGCCGACCTCGACCATCTCCCCAAGGCCGAGCAGCCCGACTCCGACAGCATCATCAACGTGCTGGAGGAGCGCGGCATCGAGTACACGACCTGGGAGGGCTGGGGCCGCCTGGACGCCCACGAGAAGTCCCTCGGCGAACCCCACGGCCGCGAACGCATCAAGGTCGTCGCCCGAGACGAGATGGTCAAGATCTCCCGAGCGGACTGACCCTCCCACCCGGAACCAGGAACGCCCCTGCGCCACAAGCGCAGGGGCGTTCCTGCTCACCACAGCAACCACGGCCCTAACCCGAGCCCCGATTACCGCAGTAATCCGGGTCTTTCACGGAATACCGCCGTATTCAGGGGGCTGATTACGGCGGTATTCGGGGTGTTGGTTGGGGTGGGGTGAGTCAGGGTTGGGGTTGGGGTCGGGTTGCTCGGTGGCCTAGGAGGCCTCCGAGTGCGGTGATGAGGGCCAGGAGGAGCAGGAGGGTTGCTGCCGACCAGGATTGCTGGTCGCTGGCGATGAGCAGGGCGCTGGCCGCCAGGGGGACGAATCCGCTGATCAGGCCGCTGAGGTTGGAGGAGATCGCGACGCCGCTGTAGCGCAGGTGCACCGGGAACAGGCCGGCCAGCAGCGAACCCGAGACCGCGTACGGGATCGACAGGCAGTTGATGCCCAGCGTCACCGCGATGATCACCAGCACCGGGTTGCGCGTGTCGATCATCCAGAACACCGGGAACGCCACCAGCGCGGACAGGACCCCGCCCCACAGGCAGACCTTGCCGGGGCTGAACCGGTCGGCCAGCCTGCCGCCGAAGATCAGCGTCACGACCTCGGCCGCCGCCGCGAACAACGTCGCACCCAGCATCAACGACTTCGGCAGTCCCAGCTGACCCGAGCCGTAGCTGATCACGAAGGTGGTCAGCAGGTAGAAGCCGCCGATGCCGATCAGCGACGCCGCGATGCCGATCAGCACCTGCCGCCAGGCGGTGCGGAACAGCTCCACCGCGGGCACCGAGGCCCGATCGTGCTCGGCGAGCATCTGCTCGAACAGCGGCGACTCCCCGACCCTGCGCCGCAGGTACAGCGCGACGCCCAGCAGCGGGAAGGCCGCCAGGAACGGCAGCCGCCAGCCCCACGAGTCGAACGACTCGTCCGGCAGCATCGCCACCAGGTAGAACCCGCCCGAGGACAGCAGCGTGCCGATCGGCGAACCGATCTGCGGCAGAGCCGCGAACCGCCCGCGCTGCTCCGGCGGCGCGTGCTCCACGGCGAGGGTGACGGCACCGCCCCACTCACCACCGACCGCGATGCCCTGCAGCACGCGCAGCGCGGTCAGCAGCAGCGGAGCGGCCAGACCGATGGCCATGAAGTCCGGCAGCAGACCGATGAACCCGGTGACCACGCTGATCAGCGTGACCGTGATGAGCAGGCTGCGCCTGCGCCCGATGCGGTCGCCGAGGTGGCCGAACACCACCGCGCCGAGCGGCCGCGCGAGGAAACCGATCGCGAACGAGGCGAAGGCGGCCAGCGTGGCCACCGCCGGATCCTCGGTCGCGAAGTACAGCCGGTCGAACACGATCGACGCGGCGGTGCCGTAGAGGAAGTAGTCGTACCACTCCAAGGCGGTGCCGACGAACGCGGCGAACGCGACCTTGCGCGCCTCCGCTGGGTCGGTGCGTGGCGTGCTCGCTGTTTCGGTCACGGGGCCTCCCGGTGTGCCGGATCAGGTGGGGACTTCTGCGAACTCGTCGGCTCCGTGCACCGGACGACCGGCGACGAACGTGGCGCGCACGTCGATGTCGCCGATCTCCGGGACGGGCACGGCGGTCGGGTCGGCGTCGAGCAGCACGAGGTCGGCGAACATGCCCGCGGCGATCTGGCCGCGCTGGTGCTCCTGACCGGCCGCCCACGCCGCGTGGGTGGTGTAGGCGCGCAGCGCCTCGACGGCGTCGACCCGCTCGTCGGGGGCGAGCACGCGCCCGGCCTTGGTGGTGCGGTCGACCATCGCCCGCATCCCCAGCAGCGGCGCTCCGTTGGACACGCACGGACGGTCGGAGCTGCCGGGCACCACCAGGCCGGCGTCCAGGAAGGACCGGTGCCGGTAGAGCCACGGCTCCCGCTCCTCGCCGACCGCTCCGATCATCGTGTCGCCGATCTCGTAGAGGAACCGCGACTGCGGCACGGGAATCACGCCCAGCGCGGCCATCCGGGGGAGCTGGTCGGGGCGCACCATCGCCGAGTGCTCGACGCGGTGCCGCGCGTCCGGTCGCGGAACCTCGCGCTGCGCCTGCTCGAACGCCTCCAGCGTCAGGTCGATGGCGCGATCGCCGATGGCGTGCGCGGCGACTCGCCAGCCGCCCCGGTGCGCGGTGCGGATCCGCTCGCGCAGCACGTTCGGGTCGTCGCCGAGCACGCCGTGACCGCCGTGCCCGTGGAAGGGGTCGGTGACCGCGGCGGTGCGGCTCGACAGCGCGCCGTCGGTGAAGATCTTCATCGGCCCGATGCGCAGGAAGTCGTCGCCGAAACCGCTGCGCAGCCCCAGATCCAGGCCGAAGGCGTCCGGGCCGACCTGGTGCAGCACCTCGTTGGCGGGCATCAGCTCCACGCGCAGCGGCAGCTCGCCGCGCTGCCGCGCCAGCTGGTACGCGGCGGCCTCGGCCGGGCTGTGCCCGATCCAGCCGCCGCCGATGCCCGCTTCGGTGACGTGCGTGAGCCCTTCGGCCGCGTAGCGCTTCGCGGCGCGGCCGATCGCCGCCACCAGCTCCTCGACCGGGTAGGGCTTGACCAGCGCGTCGACCAGCTGCTGCGCCTGCTCGGCGAGCAGCCCGGTCGGCGCCCCCTCCGCGTCGCGCTCGACCACGCCGCCCTCGGGAACGCGGGCCGAACCGTCCAGAACTCCTGCCTTGGCGAGGATTTCGGTGCTGGCCACGCACATGTGCGCCGAGCGGTGCTTGAGCCACACCGGCCTGCCGCCGCCCGCGCGGTCGAGCTTGGCGCGGTCCGGGTGCCCGCCGATGACGAAGTCGTCGTAGCCGGATCCGATCACCCAACCGTCGGAGGGCAGTTCGGCGGCCTTGGCGGCGACCAGGTCGTAGAGCTCCTCGGCGGTTCGGCAGCCGGACAGGTCGAGCTCGGCGAGCGAGAGCCCGTACCAGACCATGTGGTTGTGCGAGTCGGCGAATCCGGGCGTCACGACCGCGCCGCCGCCGTCGATCACCTGCCGCGCGGGCAGGTCGGCGATCTCCTCGTCCACCCCGACGATCCGCCCACCGAGCACGCCGATGGTGTGCGCGGTGGGGTGGTCCGGGTTCATGGTCAGCGCGCGGACGTCGCGCAGCAGCAGGTCCAGCACTTCGTTCCTCTCCTCAGCCCAGGTGGTGCGTGCGGGTCAGCGGCAGCGTTGCCGCACGGTGCACGTCGATCTCTACACCGTCGACCGACACCGGGCCCGGTTCGCGCGGGACTTCCACGCGCGGGGTCGCGGTGTTGCGCACCATGTCCGCCCTCGTCAGCCCCCGGCTGTCGCGCACGGAGGTGTAGTTCGGGCCGCTGGGCAGGCGCGCGCGGTCGGCGGCGTCGGCGACGAACACCGCGGACAGCCTGCGGGGCGCGGCGCCCAGTCCGCCGAAGAAGGGGCGCATGACCCTCGGTTGGGTGAGCCGGGTGGAGCCGGATCCCGATCCGCTGGCGCCCCAGGCGACGAACCCGGACTTGATCACCAGGTCGGGTTCGGCGCCGAACCAGGCCGGTTGCCACAGCACGATGTCGGCGAGCCTGCCCGGCAGCAGCGATCCGACCTCGTGGGCCATGCCGTGCGCGATAGCCGGGTTGAGGGTGATCTTGGCGAGGTAGCGCAGCACCCGCTCGTTGTCGGCGTGCTCGGGCCCGGTCTCACCGGCGAGCGCGGCCTGCACGTGCGCGAGCTGCCAGGTGCGGCGGGCGGTTTCGGCGATGCGGCCCATGCCCATCGAGTCGGAGTTGACGATGCTGATAGCCCCGGAGTCGTGCAGCGCGTTCTCGGCGGCGATGCCGTGCTCGCGAACCCTGCTGCCCGCGATGCTCTTGTCGCTGTCCACCATGGGGTGTCCCTTGTGGACGGTCATGGTCATCGGGAACAGCTCGGCGACCGTCGCCCGGGTCAGCGGCAGCGTCGGGGTGGTCGAGGAGGTCAGCACGTGCGGACTGCCCACGACCTCCAGCAGGTCGGGATGCCCGCCGCCGCCCTCGACGTGGTAGGCGTGCACCGTGCGGCCCCGCGTCGCGTCGAGCGTGTCGGCGAGGAAGCCGGACTCGTTGAGCGTGTCGGTGTGCAGCGCGACCGGCAGGTCGGCCTGATCGGCCACGCCCAGGCAGGTGTCCACGATGTGCGGGGTGGCGCCCCAGTCCTCGTGGATCTTGAACCCGCCCGCTCCGGACAGGACCGCCCGTTCCAGCAGGTCGTTCGACGACGACGATCCGCGCGCCAGGAACGCGACGTTGATCGGCACGTCCCGCCACGCCTCGATCATCGAGTGCAGGTTGTGGGCGGGGTTCGCGCCGACGTCCCACACCCCGCCCATGCCCATGCCCACCAGCGAGGTCACCCCGGCCGCCAGCGCGGCGGGCACCACCTCGGGGCTGGACAGGTGCACGTGCGAGTCGACGACGCCGGGCGTGGCGATCAGGCCGTCGCCGGTGATCATCGCGGTGTGCGAGTCGACGACCAGCTCCACGCCGTTCCCGGCCTCCGGGTTGCCCGCGCGCCCGACCCCGACGACACGCCCTTCCTTGATCCCGATGTTGGTCTTGCGCACGCCCAGCACCGGATCCAGCAGCAGCACCCCGAGGATCACCATGTCCAGCGCGCTGTCCCGGCCCGCCTTGGGCGCGACCAGGAGTCCGTCGCGGGCGGTCTTGGCGCAGCCGCCGAGCATCTCCTCGCCGGGCTCGGTGTCGTCGTCCTCGACGCGCACCCACAGGTCGGTGTCGGCGAGCCGCACCAGGTCACCCGTGGTCGGTCCGTACAGCGCCGCGTAGCGCTCCCGGGACAGGCTGGTCATCGTCGGCCTCCCATCGCCACGAGGACGAGTTCCTTGCGCTCCCCCGCTTCCAGGCGCACCGCCGTGCCCGCGGGCACCGCCAGCCGAAAACCGGCGAGCTCGACATCGCTGCGCACCGCCGGGTTGAGCTGGTCCAGCGGGAAGTGGGAGGAGATCCACACCGGGCGTTCACCGGTGTTGTGCAGCCACGCAGTCCGCCGCTCGCGACCGGCGGCCAACTCGATCTCGCCGTCGGCGGCGCGCACCGCTCCCGGCGCGTCCGGACCGGGCGGGCCGAACGGCTGCGGCACGTGCACCAGCGAGCTGCCGTGCGGGAACAACGCCTCGACCTGGATCACCGGGACGGCGGCGGGAACTCCCGGACGGACCTGGTCGGCGGTCAGCAGCGCGCCGGCCCGCCGCACGATCTCGTCGATGTCCACGCCGTCCCAGGCGAGTTCGCAGATCTCGTCGCACACGTAGGCCACGGCGTCGGGTGCGCCGAGCAGGGCGCCGCGGGCCAGCCTGCGACGGGCCAGCTCCGCGGCGGTGAACAGGTTCAGCCGCTCCTGCTCGCGGGGCGTCAAGTGCATGAGAGCACAGTCCTCTGGTCACCGGCCCAGCACAATGATGGATCCACGCCATCTGATCGCTCTAGATTGGGCGGATGCACACTTCGCTTCACGAGCCCGTCACACCCGACGGGCCGTTGCGCAGACTGGTGCACTCCTGCCTGGACGATCTCGACGAGCTGGTCGCGGTGTTCCTGGCGGAGCTGCGCTCGATGGAGCCCTACGCCAGCGACGCGGTGCCGTGGTCGGAGCTGCGCGAACACGCCGAGGGGAGCATGGAGCTGCTGCTGCGGCTGGCCGGTGGCCTGGCCGTGCCCGACCGGCTGGGCGACCTGTGCGAGCGCATCGGGCGCAGCCGCGCGCAGGCGGGCGTGCCGCTGGAGGTGCTGCTGCACGCGGTGCGCGTCGACTTCCGGATCCTCTGGGACGCCTTCGCGCGCCGGGTGTCCGAGGACGAGCTGCCCTCGCTGGTGCGCAGCGCCTCGCGGGTGTGGGCCGCGGTCGACCACCACACCACCCGCATCCACCTCGCCTACCTGTCCGAAGCCGCCGTGGTGGCCCGCGAGCAGGAGCACGAGCGCGCCCAGCTGGTGGCGCGGCTGCTGACCACCGACGCCCGCGATCCGCAGGTGGTCGCGCAGGTCGCCACGGCGCTCGACGTCTCCGCCGACGCGGACTTCGCGGTGGCAGCCGCCCCGCTGCCGGCCACCCGGCCGCTGCGCGACGCGGCCGACGAGCTGTCGTCCCGAGGCATCTCGGTGCACCTGCAAGACGTCGACCGGCGGCCGGTGCTCATCGCGCAGCTGCCCGCCGGTGTCGCGGCGGTGCCGCCGCGCTGGTTGCAGGAGGTCCCGTGCGGCCTCGCACCCGTGGCCCGCACGCTGGCGGGCGTGCCGCGCGCGGTGCGCATCGCCGCCGAGCTCGCCGGAACCGGCGCGACCGAATCGGGTCCGAGAGCGCTGCCCGACGTCTGGTCGTCGGTGGTGGCGGGCAGGCTGGGCGAGCTCGGCGACGCGCTGGCCGCCGAGGTGTTCGGCCGGATGCGCGGCATCGGCGCGGGCGAGCGCTCGCGGCTGCTGGAGACCGCGACGGCCTACCTGCGCACCGGATCAGCCGGTGCGGTGGCCGGTGAGCTGTACTGCCACCGCAACACCGTGCTCAACCGGCTTCGCCGCATCGACGAGCTCACCGGCTGCGATCTCACCCGTCCCGACCAGGCCGCCCTGTTCACCGTGGCGCGGGCCTGCGAGCGGAGTGCGTGATTTCGGACCTCATGCGCGATATCGAACACCGTGCGGTGCACCGGCCGTCCGGCGTACTACGGTGGACGCGGACCTCTCCCGATCGCGCAAAGGATGGGACGTTGACCGCGACGCAGATCCCGGACACCACCCGAGCCGAACTCGACGCCGCGCTCCAGCGGGCCGCCGACGCCGCCGAGCCCTTCGGCGAGCAGGCCCCCGCCGAGCGCGCCCGCCAGCTGCGGGCCGTCGCCGACGCCCTGGACGCGGCGGCCGGCGAGCTGATCCCGCTGGCCCGCAACGAGTCTCACCTGTCCGAGGGCCGTTTGACCGGTGAGCTCAAGCGGACCACCTTCCAGCTGCGCCTGTTCGCCGACACCGTCGAGCCCGGCGACCACCTGCGGGTCACCTTCGACCGAGCCGATCCGGACTTCGCGCTGGGCCCCAAGCCGGACCTGCGGCGGATGCTGCTGCCGGTGGGCCCGGTGCTGGTGTTCGCCGCCAGCAACTTCCCGTTCGCGTTCTCCGTCGCCGGTGGCGACACCGCCGCGGCGCTGGCCGCCGGTTGCCCGGTGGTCCTCAAGGGCCACCCCGGTCACCCGGAGCTGTCGGTGCGGACCGGTGAGATCGTCGCCGAGGCGCTGCGCTCGGCCGGTGCGCCGGAGGGCGCGTTCAGCGTCGTGCTCGGCTTCGACACCGGCACCGACGCGCTGCGGGACGAGCGGATCAAGGCGGCCGCGTTCACCGGATCCGTTCCCGCCGGGCGCGCGCTGTTCGACATCGCCAACTCGCGGCCGAAGCCGATCCCGTTCTTCGGTGAGCTCGGCAGCCTCAACCCGGTGTTCGTCGCCCCGGGTGCCGTCGCCGCGCGCGGCACCGACATCGCCAAGGGCTACGTGACCTCCTACTCCGGCAACGCCGGTCAGCTGTGCACCAAGCCCGGCCTGCTGTTCCTGCCCGCCGACCACGGCCTGGAGGGCGCGCTCGCCGAGGAGTCGGCGGCCGTGGCGTCCCACCGGCTGCTCAACGAGCGGCTGCACGAGGGCTACTGCGGTCGGCGCTCGGTCGTCACCGACGTGCCGGGAGTGCGCGTGCTCGCCGACGGCGCGAGCGGCTCCGCCGAGGACGGGGCCGCGCCCACGCTGCTGGCCACCGACGTGGACACCCTGCTGGCCAACCGGGACGCGCTGCTGGAGGAGGTCTTCGGCCCGCTGTCCATCGTGGTCACCTACACCTCGGAGGACGAGGCCCGCCGCGCGGCGGAGGCGTTCGAGGGCAACCTCACCGCGACGGTCCACGCGGAGGACTCCGACACCGACTTCGTCGCCACGCTCCTGCCGCGACTTCGGGAGCGCGCCGGGCGCCTGCTGTTCAACGGCTGGCCGACCGGCGTCGCCGTCTCCCACGCCATGCAGCACGGCGGCCCCTACCCGGCCACCACGGACGCCCGATTCACCTCGGTCGGCACGGCAGCCCTCGACCGCTTCCTCCGCCCGGTGACCTACCAGAACGTCCCGGCGTCCCTGCTCCCCGAACCGCTCCAGGACCAGAACCCCTGGAACATCCCGCAGAAGGTCCACGCAGCGGGGTAGGACAACGCCCCACCCGGCAACGACCGCAGCCGCACCACCCGCGCGCGAGTTCCTGTGCGGGCCGCGGGTCCCGTTGCCCACCGGGGCTTTTCCAATTTCGCGCGAAATTCGACGGCCTGAGCTCGCCTTCGAATTTCGCGCGAAATTCGAATTCGTCGCCCGTGCGGGTGACGTGGGAGCTCAGGGGGTCCGGCGGTAGCGGGCGACCGTGACCGCGGCCGTCGGGGTGACGGGTGCCGGCAGGGCGGCGATCTTGGCTTCGAGGGCTTCGGGCGTGGTGTGCCAGGCGCTGGGCCCCATGGCCACGGCTGCCAGGGCCTCAGCGCGGGTCAGTTCGAGCCGGAACTCGACCGCGCGCCGCTCCAGCGGGGTGAAGTGCCCTCCGAGCTGCTCGGCGAGGCGTTCCGGTTTGGACTCGTCGACGTTGAGCAGGCCCAGGTGGTCGACCAGACCGGTCAGGTGACCGGGATCGGGGATCACGACGACGAGCTCACCACCGGGACGCAGGATCCGGCGCATCTCCGAGGCGTTGCGCGGAGCGAAGACGTTGAGGACGACACCGGCCGCGCCGGTGCGGATCGGCAGCGGCTGCCAGGCGTCGGCCACCGCCGCGCCCACGCGCGGGTGCGCCCTTGCCGCCCGGCGGCACGCGTACTTGGAGACGTCCAGGGCCACGCCGATCCGGTCGCCGAGGGCGCGGGTCAGGTAGAAACCGGTGCCGGCCCCGATGTCGACCACCGGGCCGTCGCCGGTGACCGCTGATGCCACCGCGTCGGCGATCGGGTCGTAGTGCCCGGCGCCCAGGAACCCGGCGCGGGCGGCGACCATCTCCGCGGTGTCACCGACGACCTTGCTGCGACCCGAGAGCAGGCTGACGTAGCCCTGCCGCGCGAAGTCGAACACGTGGTTCGACGAACACCGCAGCGAGTTCCCGCTGCGCTCCAGGTCGAGTCCGCAGTGCGGGCAGGCCAGCAGCTCCACCACCTCGTCCAGCACAGCCCAGCCTCCACACACTTCGCAGATGCGCGATTCTAGGTCCTGTCGCGGAATCGCCCAGCGGTGCGGGTGGCGGTGAGCGGCTCCGTGGCCTCCGCCGCGGCGGTGCGGGGTGAGCCCGACACCTGACACAGTGGCTCCGCCGCATGGTCACCGGCGGATGCGGCGAGCGGCGCGGAAGGAGGCGCGGCGATGTGGCACTGGCTGAGCGCACCCGAGTACCAGGCGGCGAGGTTCGCCGTCACCCATCTGATAGCCCTGATCTACCTGATCGGCTTCGTCTGCTTCCTGCGGCAGTTCCGCGGCCTGCTCGGTGAGCGCGGGCTGACTCCGGTCTCCCGGTTCGTCGCTCGGGTGCCGTTCCGCCGGGCACCGAGCGTGTTCCACTTCCGCAGCTCCGATCGGTGGCTGGCCGGCGTGGCCTGGACCGGCATCGCCGCGAGCCTGCTCGCCCAGTTCGCGGACTTCGCTCCGGTGTGGGGCTGGATGCTCGTGTGGGCGCTGCTGTGGGTGCTGTACTCCTCGATCGTCAACGTCGGCCAGGTCTGGTACGGCTTCGGCTGGGAATCGCTGCTGCTCGAAGCCGGTTTCCTGGCGATCTTCCTGGGTCCGGCGCACGTCGCCCCACCGGCGCCGGTCCTGTGGCTGCTGTGCTGGCTGCTGTTCCGCGTCGAGTTCGGCGCCGGGCTGATCAAGCTGCGCGGCGACTCCTGCTGGCGCGACCTCACGGCGCTGCACTACCACCACGAGACCCAGCCGATGCCGGGTCCGCTGAGCCGCCGGTTCCACCTGCTGCCACGCCCGCTGCACAAGGTGGAGGTGCTGGCCAACCACGGGACGCAGCTGGTCGTGCCGTTCCTGCTGTTCGCCCCGCAACCGGTGGCGACCGTGGCGGCGGCGATCATCGTCGTGACGCAGCTGTGGCTGATGCTCAGCGGGAACTTCGCCTGGCTGAACTTCCTGACCATCACCCTGGCGTTCGCCGCGGTCGGCGGGCCACCGGTCGCGCTCCCCGATCCGCCGGGCTGGTTCGCGGTGCTCGTGCTGGCGGTGACGGCGCTGTTCGTGGTGCTCGCCTACTGGCCGGTTCGCAACATGCTGGGCCGCGGTCAGGTGATGAACCGCAGCTTCAACCGGCTGCACCTGGGCAACACCTACGGCGCGTTCGGCAGCATCACCCGGGTGAGGTACGAGGTCGTCGTGCTCGGCGCGAGCGGCCCGGCGGGCCCGTGGCGGGAGTACGGGTTCAAGGGCAAGCCCGGCGACCCCGCGCGCAGGCCACCGCAGGTCGCGCCGTACCACCTGCGCCTGGACTGGCTGATGTGGTTCGTGGCCATCAACCCGTCCTACGGACGCGGCTGGTTGCCCCGGTTCATGGCGGCTCTGCTGCGCGGTGAAGCCCCCGTTTTGGCGCTGCTCCGCCACAACCCGTTCCCGGACGAGCCGCCGAAGCTGGTCAAGGCCGACCTCTACCGCTACCGCTTCACCACGCGCCGGGACCGCCGCGAAACCGGCGACCACTGGAGCAGGACCAGGGCCTCGGACCTCGTTCCGCCCCTGAGCCTCGACGACCTGTGATCACCCCTGGGCGGCGGCTTCGAGTTCGGCGATGTCGAGCTTGCCCATGTTCAACATCGCCTTCATGACCCGGTCGGAGACCGCGGGATCCGGTGAGGTGATCAGTTCCAGGAGGCGGCGGGGCGTGATCTGCCAGGACAGGCCGTAGCGGTCCTTGAGCCAGCCGCAGGGGCCGTGCTCGCCACCTTCGCCGAGCTGCTCCCACAGCCGGTCGACCTCCTCCTGCGACTCGCAGGTGACCTCCAGCGAGACCGCCTCGGTGAACTTGAACTGGGGTCCCCCGTTGATCCCGACGAACTGCTGGCCGAACAGTTCGAACTGCACCACCAGCACCGTGCCGGGCTCGCCCGGACCGGCCTCGCCGTGGTGCACGACGTGCACGATGCGCGAATCCGGGAAGATCGAGCAGTAGTACTTCGCGGCCTCCTCGGCTTCGGTGTCGAACCACAGGTTCGGGGTGATCTTCTGGGTGAACTCGTACATGGGTAAACCCTTCGTCGCGGGAAACCAGACTGAAGGGATAGACCCGCTCACGCAGCGGAACTCATCGGTACCTTTGAGAACGCGGCGAAGCCGCTTTGCCTTTTCACCATCTGCGCAACTGGCACCGCCGCGGGTTCTGAGCGGTGCTGTGGCGAGCACGCCGCGACGCCGTGTATTGGACATACATAAGGAGTGGCGCGCGGAGTCCACAGCGCCGCTCAGGTTCCGCTACCCGCACCGTTGAGCAAGGTGACCCCGAACCGTCTCAGAACGCCGGGCGCAGCGGCATGCGCGCGTCGGTGCCGTCGAGCTTGACGCCCAGCACCTGGTGCAACTGGATGTTGTTGCGCTCGAACCCGAGCCGGCAGGCGGCCATGTACAGCCGCCACACGCGCGCCCGCGCGTGACCGGCCTCGGCGACCGCGGCCGACCAGTTGCGGTCGAGGTTCTCGCACCAGTGGGCCAGCGTCAGCGCGTAGTGCTCGCGCAGGTTCTCCTCGTGGCGCACTTCGAAGCCGTTGTCGTTCATCGCCGACACCAGGGTGCCGACCGGTTCGAGCTCGCCGTCGGGGAACACGTAGCGGCCGATGAACTTGCCCGTCCGCGCCCTCTGGTGACCGTGCGGGCGGGTGATGCAGTGGTTGAGCAGCCGGCCACCCGGCACCAGCTTGTCCTGCAGGAACGAGAAGTAGTGCGGCAGCTGCTTGAGACCGATGTGCTCGGTCAGGCCGATGGAGCTCACGGCGTCGAACCCGGTTTCCGGCACGTCGCGGTAGTCCATGTAGCGGACCTCGGCGAGGTCGGCCAGGCCGCGTTCGGCGATGGCCTTCTGCGCCCACTGCGCCTGCTGCCGCGACAGCGTGACGCCCAGCCCGCGCACCCCGTAGTGCTCGGCGGCGTGCATGACCATGCCGCCCCAGCCGCAGCCCACGTCGAGCAGCCGCTGGCCTTCGGACAGGTCGAGCTTGCGGGCCACCAGGTCGTGCTTGGTGAACTGCGCCTGCTCCAGGGTGGCGTCCTGCTCGGGGTAGACCGCGCAGGTGTAGGCCATGGACGGGCCGAGGACGTACTCGTAGAACCGGTTGGAGACGTCGTAGTGGTACGAGATCGACTGGCTGTCGCGGTTCTTGGAGTGCCGCCAGCCGCGCGAGCGGTGCTCGACCTCCGGCACCCGGACCGGCCACCAGAACCGGTACCCGGCCAGCTTGAAGAACAGTTCGCGGCGCAGCTCGGCGGGCACGTCGTTGAGCGTCACCGACGGGAACGCCGCCAGCGCGCTGTACATGTCGCCGTGCACTTCCAGCGCGCCGCTGACGAAGGCGCGGGCGAGTCCCAGTTCACCGGGCGCGTTGGCCAGGTGCGACAGCGCCAGCGGTGAGCGGACTTCCACGCGCACATCGGCCCCGGCGGTCCCGGCTCGGCTGCCGTCGAAGGCTCGGATCTCCACCGACAGGTCGCCGCCGAGAATCCGCTCGAACACCCCTGCCCATCCCATCAGAGGGTCTCCTTTCCAGTTTGATGTGTCGTCTGCCCGCGAGTCAGCGCTCGCGAACGCACTTCTCGTACAGCCCCGGCAATCGGTCCTTCGGGTCGTAGGTGTCCTTCAGCCGCTGGTAGGCCGGCCGGTTGTAGAGCCGCCAGAACTCGTCCTCCTCGAAGTAGGAGTTGGAGTACAACGACTTGTGCCCGTCGAGCTCGGTCACCTTCCGCTCGATCGCGCGGTTGTGCCTGCCCGGCGCCTCGCCGGGGCGCAGCGGGACCGTCGCCCAGAACCCGACGTTGACGTAGAGGGTGTCGGGGTCCATCGGGTACAGCGACCAGCCCTCGCGGTCGCGCAGCCGCACCGGGCACAGCCAGATCGGCGAGATGCCGATGTCGCGGTGGAAGAACTCCAGGAACTCCGGCAACCGCTGGACCGGGATCTCGACGTCCTGGATCACCGGTTCGTTGAGGCCCTTGCCCTGCAGCACGGCGAGCCGGTCGGTCACCGAGTGCCGCCGGTCCCAGGCGACGATCCGCCGGTAGACGTCGGAGCGCTTGTACTTCGCCGGCCAGAATCGGCGGACCAGAGGGTGCTGCACACCGATCGCCCGCGAGCACCAGAACCAGTCGGTGTCCCAGCGCCACAGGTAGTCGTGGATGCTCAGGTGATCGGTGCGGCGCTGCTGCAGCGACCGGTAGTAGATCTGCTCACCGGTGTAGTCGCTGGCGAACGGCGCGGAGTCCACGTAGGACCCGAGGGTGAGGTAGTGCTCGGTCGGCGTGAACACGGTCCCGTCGACGAAATCGACCTGCTCGCCGTCGAATTCACCATCCGCGCAGATCCTGGCGATCGCCTCGGTGCACTCGGCGGCGGTGGCGAACGGGACGTGGCGGAGCTTGACGTAGGGCTTGACCCGCTCCAGCTCGATCTCCAGCCGCAGCGCGTAGCCCAGCGTGCCGTAGGAGTTGGGGAAGCCCCGGAACAGATCCGCGTGCTCGTTGTCCGGCCGCGCCACCACCACCGAACCGTCGCCCGTGAGGATCTCCATCTCGCGCACCGACTCGTGCGGCAGCCCGTTGCGGTAGGAGGTCGACTCGATGCCCAGCCCGGCCACCGCGCCCCCCAGCGTGATGGTCTTGAGCTGCGGTACCACCTTCGGGATGTGCCCGGTGGGCAGCAGCGCGTCCACGATCTGCTCGTAGGTCGCCATGCCCTGGACCTGCGCGGTTCCCGCTTCGGCATCGACGTCGAAGACCTTGGTGAACCGGCCGACGTCGAGCCCCGGGGAATCCGAGGGGGCGCGGAACCGGAAGAGGTTCGAGGTGGGTTTGGCGAGCCGGACCGGTGCACCGGCCGGCAGTTGTGCGTACTGCGCGACCAGCTCGGCCACGTCGTCGGAATGCTCGCCGATCATCGGCGTTACCCGATCCGCCATACCTCGACCGTAATGCCGGATCCGGTCTCAAGCACCCCCTTTAAAGAGGGACCCGAACCCGCCCGCAAGCCGACGAACAGCCCAAAACCCGTCGGCGACGGGCGGTTCCGGGATCTTCGGTGATCGCAAAACCGCTGGTTGGAGCCACGAATGGGGAGGTCTCGCAGACGCTTGCGTGATACATGCAAGTTCAGCGATATTTCGATCACATTTGCTGTGATCGGAGCAATCGTGCGACTCGCTTTCACCCGCGGCGGAGGACATTGCCTCGAGCGGGTGATTCTGGAACAGCTGCAGCGCCTAGCGCCGCTTGAGGGCCCAGGCTCGCAGGCCCCGGAAGCTCTGCACCTTCGTCGGCCCCACCGAGATGAGCTTGTAGCTCTCGTTGCCGCGCAGCGCGGCGGCCATCTCGCGGTCGATGAGCACCGAGGCGGGACGGGCGACCGACGTCAGGCGGCTGGCGATGTTCACCGTCGAGCCGTAGACGTCGCCGAAGCGCGCCAGCACCGGTCCCCGCGCCAGGGCGATGCGCAGCGGCGGCAGCAGGTCGTTCTTGGCGATCTCCTCGTTGAGGGTCAGCGCGATCTCCGCGCCCTCCTGCGGGCTGTCGGCCACGAACAGGACCTCGTCGCCGACGGTCTTGATGACGCGGCCGTGGTTCTGCGCGACCACCCCGCCGGCCAGCGATTCGAAACCGTCGATCAGCCGGGTCAGCTCCAGCTCGGTGAAGTCGCGGATCAACCGGGTGTAGCCGACCAGGTCGGCGAACCCCACGACCTGCACGCGCTCGTCGATGCCCGGATCGCGCTCGTCGAGCTCGCGGGCCACGGTGGCGGCCAGGTGCCGCCGCCACACGTAGTCCTGCATCTTCTCCATGACCGGCACGATCGCCGCCGCCACCTCGGTGGTGGTGTCCACATCGGTGGCGAAGCTCTGCCCCAGCAGCGACTTGAACAGCCCCGTCTGCCACTCGGCCAGCCGGGACATGGTCTGCGCCAGCGAACGCGCCACCGCGGATTCGAGCTCGTCGGGGATCACGTCCGCCGACACCAGCGACACCAGGGCGCGCAGCGCGGCGACGTCGGCGTCGGTGAAGATCACCTCGTCCGAGTCGACGTGCGCGAAGCCCATCGCCTGCCACAGCTGCTCGGCGCGCTCCAGGGAAACTCCGGACGCCTCGGCGATCTCGTCCTTGGTGTACTGAGGCGGCGAACCGAGGAGGATCTCCTCGATTCGCCGGATCCGGTCATCGCGACGTTCGGACAACGAGCACGTCGCAATCAGATCGTCGGGACACCTCGGAGGGGACCGAACCGAGGATGCGCCCCTTGAGGGTGTTGAGCCCTCGGGAACCCACGACCAGCAGGTCGGCGCTCTGCTTCTCGGCCGCGCCCAGCAGCACCGAGACCGGCTCGCCGACGGCGGCGACGGTCTCGACGTCGGTCGCACCGGCCTGGCGGGCGGTGTCCGATGCCGTCTGCACCGTGTCCTGGGCCGGAGCCGAACCCATGACCTGGAAGGCCTCGTCGCCGAGCTGATCGGCGGCGCGTTCCAGCTCCTTGGGGTCGGTCGGGTAGTAGGCGCAGACGATCACCAGCCGCGCCGACGAGGCGCTGGCGACCTCGGCGGCCCGGCCAACCGCGCGCAGCGAAGGCGCGGAGCCGTCCGTTCCCACGACGACGGTGCGATAACTGGACATCGCTCTCCCACTTCCTTTGGGGCCGACATTTCGACGCTCCGGGTGAGAACACTAACGATCGAGGACGGCCGCAGTCACGGCCCGTGCGCGGGGGCCGCCACCAGTGCCCCACGCCACGGTGACCGACCTGGACCGTTGTGCCGTTCGACAACCACCTCCCGGAACTGTCGTCCAACAGCACAGCACGACGCTCGAACACGCGGCGTACGTTTCGCCGCAACCTGTGATTCGAACAATGGAGTCGACATGTCAGCACCGAGCCTGCAACCCGGGCGGGGAATATTTCGCCGCAAGCCCATCGAGACCATCACCTCGGACGGCGAGGAAACAGGTCTGAGCAAGTCCCTGGGCTTGTGGCAGCTCACGGCCATCGGCGTCGGCGGCATCATCGGCGCCGGGATCTTCTCGCTGGCCGGTGCGGTCGCCAACGAGAAGGCCGGGCCCGCCGTGCTGATCTCGTTCCTGATCGCCGGCATCGCCAGCGCCGCCGCAGCGTTCTCCTACGCCGAGTTCGCGGGAATGATCCCCAAGGCGGGCTCGGCCTACACCTACGGCTACGCCGTGCTCGGTGAGGTCGTCGGCTGGCTGATCGGCTGGGACCTGCTGCTGGAGTACACCGCGATCGTGGCGGTGGTGGCCATCAGCATCTCCGGGTACTTCAACGAAGTGGTCGGCTACATCGGCGTCGACCTCCCGGTGTGGATGCTCGGCGCACCGGGCACCGAGGAGGAGGGCGTCGCGCCCGGCAGCTACAAGATCAACCTCTTCGCCGTGCTGCTGTGCCTGTTCATCGCCTTCATGCTGAACCTGGGCATGAAGAGCGCCGCGCGGTTCGAGACCTTCCTGGTGTACCTGAAGGTCGCCGTGGTGCTGCTGGTCATCGGCGTCGGCGCCTTCTACATCAACACCGGCAACTACACGCCGTTCTTCCCCTTCGGCGCGAGCGGGGCCATCACCGGTGCCGCGACGGTGTTCTTCGCGGTGTTCGGCTACGACGCCATGAGCACCGCCGCCGAGGAGTCCAAAGAGGCCCAGAAGCACATGCCCAAGGCGATCCTGTACTCGCTGGGCTTCTCGATGGTGCTGTACGTGCTGGCCTGCCTGGTGCTGACCGGCATGATCCCGTTCGACCAGATCAAGGGCGAGAGCGCGTTCGCCTCCGCCTTCACCGACGTCGGCCTGCCGATGCTCGGCGCGATCATCGGCGTGGGCGCGATCCTGGGCATCCTCACCGTGATGTTCACCTTCATGCTCGGCGTGACGCGCGTCGGCTACTCGATGAGCCGCGACGGCCTGCTGCCCGCGTGGTTCAGCAAGACCCACCCGGTGCGCAAGGTGCCCACCCGGTTCACCTGGCTGATCGGCATCGCCTCAGCGGTCATCGCCGGTCTGCTGCCCATCGGTGAGGCCGCGGAGCTGACCAACATCGGCATCCTGCTGGCGTTCGTGATCGTGTGCGCTGCGGTGATCGTGCTCCGGTACAAGCGACCCGACCTGCCCCGCGAGTTCAAGACGCCGGGCATGCCGGTGGTGCCGATCATCGGCATCGCGTTCTCGATCTGGCTGGTGACCTTCCTGGCCTGGGAGACCTGGCTGCGGTTCGCGGGCTGGTTCGCCATCGGCCTGATCATCTACTTCGCCTACGGCTACCGGAAGTCGAAGATGAACTCCTGACCGCCGGCACCGGGCCGGCGCGCGTTGCGCCGGTCCGGTGTTGATCGGTTGAGGTCATGTCTGCTGCGTCTCAGCGTGCACTGGATCACAGCGTTATCCGGTGTCGTATGCCTAGGGTTTTCGCTGGCGCCACCGGGGCTTCTCACGGTGCTGCCAGGAGTACGACCGGGCCTCGATGCTGAGGGGTGCTTTGTGACGCGCGTTCGCGAACTGAGCCCGTACGTGGAGCTGCACCGCGCGCAATGGCGGGAGCTGCGCGATTCGCTCCCCCTCCCGCTGAGCGAAGACGAGCTGGTCGCGCTGCGCGGCCTCGGCGAACCGGTCGACCTCGACGAGGTCGCCGACGTCTACCTGCCGCTGTCCCGCCTGATCAGCCTCCAGGTCGCGGCCCGGCAGCGGCTGCACGAGAGCACCACGACGTTCCTCGGCGAGGAGACCGGCGGGACCAAGGTTCCCTTCGTCATCGGTCTGGCGGGCAGCGTCGCGGTCGGCAAGTCCACCACCGCCCGCATCCTGCGCACCCTGCTCGCCCGCTGGCCCGACCACCCGCGGGTGGACCTGGTGACCACCGACGGGTTCCTGCACTCGAAGGCCGAGCTGGTCCGGCGCGGGCTGATGCACCGCAAGGGCTTCCCGGAGAGCTACGACCGGCGGGCGCTGCTGCGCTTCGTCACCGAGGTCAAGTCCGGGGCTCCCGAGGTCTCCGCCCCGGTGTACTCGCACGTCGCCTACGACATCCTGCCCGATGAGCGGCACGTGGTGCGCCAGCCCGACATCCTCATCGTCGAGGGCCTCAACGTCCTGCAGCCCGGCCCCAGCCTCACCGTCTCGGACCTGTTCGACTTCTCGGTCTACGTCGACGCCCGCACCGAGCACATCGCCCGCTGGTACACCGACCGGTTCCTGGCGCTGCGCAGCACCGCCTTCGCCGATCCGGAATCGCACTTCCACCACTTCGCGGAACTGACCGACTCCGAGGCGCGCGCCGAGGCCGACCACCTCTGGCGCACCATCAACGAGCCCAACCTGGTGGACAACATCCTGCCCACCCGCCCCCGCGCGACCCTCGTCCTCCGCAAGGACATCGACCACACCATCAACAGGGTCCGCCTCCGCAAGCTCTGACCCCACCCAGCACGGTCGAATTTCGCGCGAAATTCGAAGCCCGAAGCTCCGCCCGCAATTTCGCGCGAAATTCGAATCCTTCACCCGGCCGCGTGACAACGCACGAGCCCAGCCCGCTCCGCGGCACCCCTCCTGACGTGGGGGTTTCGAATTTCGCGCGAAGTTTGAAGGCGAGGTTTCCGTGTCGCATTTCGCGCGAAATTTGAAAGTCCTCCCCTGCGCGGCGTGTTGTGCCTGGTCAGGTTGGGCGGTGTCGGGTGCGTTTGGTGAGCAGGAGTTGGAGGTGGGTGTTGAGGCGTTCGGTGGGGTCGGCGAGGTCGATGCCCGTGAGGTCGGTGGCGCGGCGAACGCGGTAGCGCAGGGTGTTGGGGTGCACGTGCAGCGCTGAGCTGGCGGCTTTGACGTCCCCGAAGTGGTCCAGGTAGGCCAGCAGGCTGCGCGCGAGGTCCGTGGCGTGCTCGGAGTCGTGGTCGTGGAGAGCGGTGAGGCGGGCGTCCCGGTAGCGCTCGTTGCCCTGCAGCACGGTGAGGATCTCGCTGATCACGACCTGCGCGCGCACGTCGGAGATCGTCGCGACCTCGGCGTCGATGTCGTGCACCAGCGCGTCCAGCACCCGGTCCGCCTCGGCCCGCGACTCGGCCACCTCGTCCAGCGTCAGCACGGCCGACCCCACTCCCGCCTGCACCCGCGAGGTCAGGTGCTGCTTGGCGGCGGCGACGATCTCGCGGGTCAACGACAGCGCCGACTGCGCGGCGGAGCGCTCCGGCAACTCCGGCAGCAGCACGTACACCCGCGACCCGATGGTCGTGACCAGCGCGCTGCGCCGGTAGGCCGAGGCATGCACCGAGATCAAGCCGGTCATCTCCGCCCGTTGCAGCTCCAGCTCCGAGCGGTCGACGCTGCCCATCGGACGCAGGGTGAACACCGCGACCACGGCAGGCCGGTCCGCGTCGGCGCCGATGTTGTCGGCGACCGAACGCGCGTCGACCCGGCCTTCCAGCAGCCCGGCCAGCAGGTTCTCCCGGAGCCTCGGTCCCGCGGTGGCCTCTGAGCGCTGCCGGATAAGCTGCAGGGCCGCCAACCTCGCGGCACCGAGCAGCGCGCGTTCGGACCGCTCCGACAGCGGGCGCCGGCCCTCCTGCACCCAGATCGAGCCGAGCGGCTGGCTGCCCGCGTGGATGCCCACCGCCATCCGGCGCCGGATGCCCAGGTCCGGCCGCTCGTCGATACGCACCACGTCCTCACCTGCGCGAAGCCGCTGGTAGACACCCCATTCGCGCAGCATCACCAGGTACTGCTCGGGACCTTGGCGGCCGAGGATGGACAGCCGCCGCAGCTCGTCGACCTCGTCGTCGGAGCGCGAGTAGGCCAGCACGCGGCTGGCGGTGTCCTCGATGCTGACGATGCCGTCGGTCATCGCCGCGACCGTCTGGGCGAGCGAGAACAGGTCGCCCAGCGCCTCTCCGACATCCGCGTCGCTGGTCAGCCGGGCGTTGTCGATCGCGTTGTGGGCGTAGGCCTCCAGGCGCTCCCAGCGGACCTCCGGTCGCACGCCCAGGAGCGCGACGCCGCCGGCCATCGCCGTGTCCCGCAACGCTCGCGCCTCGGGCTCGGAGCCGACCTTGACCGCCACCACCGTGGCGCCGTCGCGGGCCGCAGCCCGCACCAGAGGTGCCGCGGCCCGGCCGCGCGCGCCGATGACCAGCACGAAATCGCTGTCGCGAGCGCTGCCGGACTCCTCCTCGGGGTCGACAATGACCACATCACGAACCTCGACGTCCAAGCCTCGCGGCGCGGCGAGCACATCCACCAGGGGATCGCCGACCGCGGCCAGCAGCTGCCGCAGCGGCACTCCCACATCGGTCACTCCGACCGACTCGACATCACGCGCCATTTGTCCGACCCCACAAGCCGACACCATCAACAATAGCCAATTGAACAAGCTCCGGGCGTGCGTCACACCCTAACCTCCAATCAACACACCCACGGCGTCTCAAGGAGGCGGAACAAGCATGGACGCGATCACCTCGGTGCCGGTGCCCTACAACGAGCCGGTCAAGGGCTACGCGCCCGGCTCGCCGGAACGCGAGTCGCTGCAGAAGCGCGTGGCCGAGCTGGAGTCCGAGCGCATCGAGCTCACCCAGACCATCGGCGGCACCCAGCGCATGGCGGGCGGCGACCGCTTCGACGTCGTCCAGCCCCACGACCACCAGCACGTCCTCGGCACCGCCGCCCAAGCCACCGCGGGTGACGTCGCCGACGCGGTCGCCGCCGCCAAGGACGCCGCCGCCGGTTGGGCCGCGACCTCCTTCGACGAGCGGGCCGCGGTCATCCTGCGCGCCGCCGACCTGCTGGCCGGTCCCTGGCGCGACACCATCAACGGCGCCACCATCCTCGGCCAGTCGAAGTCGGTGCAGCAGGCCGAGATCGACGCCGCCTGCGAGTTCATCGACTTCCTGCGGTTCAACGTCCACTACGCGCGGCAGATCATCGCCGAGCAGCCCCGCTCGGTCCCGGGCGAGTGGAACCGGATGGACTACCGGCCGCTGGACGGGTTCGTCACCGCGATCACCCCGTTCAACTTCACCGCCATCGCCGGGAACCTGCCCACCGCGCCCGCGCTGATGGGCAACACGGTGGTGTGGAAGCCGACCCCGTCGCAGCAGTTCGCCGCGCACTTCACGATGCGGCTGCTCGAGGCCGCCGGACTGCCCCCGGGCGTGATCAACCTCGTCACCGGCGACGGCCACGCCGTCAGCGACGTCGCGCTGACCGACCCGGGCTTCGCGGGCCTGCACTTCACCGGATCGACCGCCACCTTCAAGAAGCTGTGGCGCACCATCGGCGAGAACCTGGACTCCTACCGCAGCTACCCGCGCATCGTGGGCGAGACCGGCGGCAAGGACTTCATCGTCGTGCACCCCTCTGCCGACCCCGCTCCGCTGGCCACCGCGTTCGCCCGCGGCGCCTTCGAGTTCCAGGGGCAGAAGTGCTCGGCCGCTTCCCGCGCCTACGTGCCGCGGTCCATCTGGGAAGGCGGTCTGCGCGAGGAGCTCGCCGATCTGGCGCGCACCATCCGCTTCGGCGACGTCACCGACTTCTCCTACTTCGGTGGTGCCGTGATCGACGCGCGCGCCTTCGCCAAGCACAAGGCGGCGCTGGACCGCGCCCAGAGCACCGACACCATCGAGGTCCTGGCCGGCGGCGGCTACGACGACTCGGTCGGCTACTTCGTCGAACCCACCGTCCTGGTGTGCACCGACCCGGCCGACGAGGTCTTCACCACCGAGTACTTCGGGCCGATCCTCGCCGTGCACGTCTACGACGACGCCCGGTACTCCCAGATCCTCGACGTCGTGGACTCCTCCAGCCCGTACGCGCTGACCGGTGCGGTGTTCTCCACCGACCGCACCGCGATCGACGAAGCCCACCGCAAGCTGCGCGGTGCTGCGGGCAACTTCTACGTCAACGACAAGCCCACCGGCTCGATCGTCTCCCGCCAGCCCTTCGGCGGCAGCCGAGCCTCCGGCACCAACGACAAGGCCGGATCGCTGCTCAACATCCAGCGCTGGACCAGCCCGCGCGCCATCAAGGAGACCTGGGACGCGCCGACCGGTCACACCTACCCCCACATGGGATGAGCACGACGGGGTGCCCCGGACGGCCCGGGGCACCCCCTTTTATCCGGAACAGCTTGAGTGTGGGGAGAATTCGGTGTTGCGCAGTGCATTGCTGGCCGCGGGACGCTCGCCTTCGGTGCGACGGCTCGTCGAGGCCAACCCGCTGACCAAGCCCGTGGTTCGGCGTTTCGTGCCCGGCACGTCACCCGAGGACGCCGTGCGGGCCACCCGGGAGTTGAGCGGCCACGGCTTGTTCGTGACGCTGGACCGGCTCGGCGAGGACACCCTCGACGCGAGCCAAGCCGCCACCACCGTCCGGGACTACCGGCAGGTGCTGGGAGTGCTGGCCGAGCAGGGGCTCGCCGAGCGGGCCGAGGTGTCGGTGAAGCTGTCGGCGGTGGGCCAGTTCCTGCCTTCCGACGGCGAGAAGATCGCGCTGGACAACGCCCGGCTGATCTGCGAGGCCGCGAGCGCGGCGGGCACCACGGTCACCCTGGACATGGAGGACCACACCACCACCGATTCGACCCTCGGGATCCTGCGCGACCTGCGCGTGGACTTCCCGTGGGTCGGCGCGGTGCTGCAGTCCTACCTGCGGCGAACCGAGCAGGACTGCCGCGACCTGGCCACGGCCGGCTCCCGGGTCCGGCTGTGCAAGGGCGCCTACGCCGAGCCGGAATCGGTGGCCTACCAGGACAAGTCGGAGGTCGACCGCTCGTACGTGCGGTGCCTGAAGGTCCTGATGCAGGGCGAGGGCTACCCGATGGTCGCCACGCACGACCCCCGCATGGTCGCCATCGCCGGTGAACTGGCCGCCCGCAGCGGCCGCACGAACGCGGACTTCGAGTACCAGATGCTCTACGGCATCCGCCCCGACGAGCAGCGTCGCATCGCCTCCGCAGGAGGACGACTCCGCGTCTACGCCGCCTACGGCGACGAGTGGTACGGCTACTTCATGCGCCGCCTGGCCGAACGCCCGGCCAACCTCGCCTTCTTCCTCCGCTCCCTCGCCACCCAAGGCTGATCCCCACCGCCCCAGGCGGTTCCCGATTTCAGTGGAAACCCGATCCCCGATTTCCACTGAAACCAGGTCACGGAGTTCCACTGAAACCCGGTCACGGAGTTCCACTGAAATCGGGGGTCGGAGTTCCACTGAAATCCGAACGACCACCCACCCGGGGTGACTCCACCGACGCGGCTGCGGAGTCGACTCGGGTGGGTGGGTCGGTTTTCAGGGCAGGGCGGTGATGCGGTCTGCTGGTGGTGGGGTGATGCCGGGGTGGGCGTTGAGGTAGCCGAGGAAGGCGTCGAGGTCCACCGGTCCGCCGACGACGTCGGTGCCCTTCGTCAGTTCGGTGAACCCGTCGCCGCCTCCGGCGAGGAAGTTGTTGACCGAGACCCGGTAGGGGGTGTTGGGGTCGACCGGCTGACCGTTGATGCTGATCTCGGTGACCTTCGAGCCGATCGGCGCACCCGCCGAGTAGCTGTAGTGCAGACCGGCCGAGACCTGCAGGATGTTGGTCTCCTCCGGGGTCCACTGCTGCTCCAGGACGGCTTTGAGCTGGGCGCCGGTGAGCGTCATGGTCTGCATGATGTTGCCGAACGGCTGGACCGCGAACGCCTCGCCGTAGGTGACCACGCCGTCGCCCTCACCGACCTGTGATCCGGGGAAGAGCAGGTCGGCGCGGATGCCGCCGGGGTTGGTGATGGCGACCTGCGGCGAGTTGGCCGCGGTGGCCTCGAACTGCGCGTCGGCGATGACGTCGCCGATCGGCGACTCCCCGGACGGGGCGGCTGCGCGGGGCAGGTCGCCGGTGATGCTGCCGACCGGGCGGTTGGCGATCGGTGCCGCCTTGGTGGCCGCCTCGTCGATCAGCGCCTGAGCGGCGGGGTCGGCGGGCACGTCGCGGGTGACGATCTCGTTGCGCGCCTTGGTCTCCGAGCGCACGACGTCCTGGCTGACGCGGTCGATGGCCAGGTCGGCGACCGAGAGCAGCCTGCCGTAGGAGGCTCCTTGCAGCACCTGGCGCGGGTTGCCCGCCGGGTCGTCGATCGTGCACTTGTACTGGGCGTGGCTGTGCCCGGTGAAGATCAGGTCGACGTTCGGCGACGCGGCCTTGGCGATCTCGCTCGCCGGTCCGGGCGTCAGGTTGCACCCGTCGGGCCCGCCGC
This sequence comes from Saccharopolyspora sp. NPDC049357, assembly GCF_040677225.1. Taxonomy (NCBI): domain Bacteria; kingdom Bacillati; phylum Actinomycetota; class Actinomycetes; order Pseudonocardiales; family Pseudonocardiaceae; genus Saccharopolyspora; species Saccharopolyspora sp. NPDC049357. The sequence goes on from NZ_JBFAQJ010000031.1 coordinate 54,554, forward strand.
TCTCGGTGCCGTCGCCCTGGTGCAGCAGCACGACCTGCGCTTTCACGCCCATGGTGTCGAGCATCCGCGAGGTGCGGTTGATGGCCTCGACCTCGTCGCCGAACTCGAGACCCTCGATGGCGCCGGGGGCGACCACGGACGGCAGCTCCTCCAGCGTCGCGCCGATGATGCCGACGCGCGTGCCGTTGACGTTCTGGACGTCGAAGGGCTTGAGCGCGGGACGACCGTCGGTGAAGGTGACGTTGGCGCCGAGCTGCTCGAAGTTCGCGCCGGGGAACGGCTCCCGGAACTGGCAGCCGTCGGCGGGGTGGCAACCGCCATCGGACATCCGCCGCAGTTCCTCGAATCCCTCGTCGAACTCGTGGTTTCCGACGACCGAAGTCGACACTCCGAGCTGGTTGAGGAATTCGATCGTGGGCTCGTCGTGGAACAGCGCGCTGTTGACCGGCGAGGCGCCGACGTTGTCGCCCGCCGAGAGCACCAGCGAGTTCTTCACCTCTCCGCGCAGCCGCGCCACGTGGGTGGCCAGGAACTGCGCACCGCCGGCGTCGACGGCGCTGCCGTCCGGCAGCGTGACCCGGCCGGACGAGCCCGCCGGCGGTTCGAGGTTGCCGTGCAGGTCGTTGAACGTGATCAGCCGGACCTGCGTGGTCAACGGGTCCGTCCCCGCTGCCGGGGCCGCCGACGCGGCCGGGGCCGCGGTCATCGCCGCCGCGGCCAGCACGGCGGTTCCCAGCGCCGCCGGACGGCTGAACCGAGCTGTCTTCACACCGATTTCCTTCCGCTGAATGCCCTCCGCTCCACTTCCCCGACGCGCCGGAGGGTCGCCAGCGGAATCCTCTCCCGCGCACATGTCCAAGACCAGCGCCATCGGGTGAATGTCTAGAAGCGGACACCCACGTCGCGCGGGCTCGGCGAAACCTGTCTGACCAGGCGAGAAAGCGCGGGGAAAGCCCTGGTCCTCAGGATGGACTCCGATTTGGACTGGGCCGCTGGCAGACGTCGTTCACTTGGGGGGAGTGATCGGGATGGATTCGGGCACCCCCGATCTCTCGACCTTCCCGGAACTGCCCGGTCGCGGAGCCGCCCTGGTCACCGACGGGGACGAGCTGCACGCCTCCGACCTCGGCAATCTCGTCGACCGCAGACCCGCCGCGATCCTGCGTCCGCGTTCCACCGCCGACATCGCCGTCGCGGCCGCCTGGTGCTGCCGCAACGGCGTCCCGCTGCGCGCCCACGGCACCCTGCACACCACCGGCGGCCAGGCGCTGTGCCCGTCCGGCGGGATCCAGGTCGACATGCGCAGCCTCGACCTCATCCACGCGGTGACCGACGACCACGCCGACGTCGAGGCGGGAGTGCTGCTGCGCGACGTCGTCTGGCACGCCTGGCTGCGCGGACGCCGGTTGACCTCGGGCCCCACCGGATACCTCCAGCTGAGCACCGGTGGGGTGCTCAGCGTCGGCGGCATCTCCAGCCTGCACAGCGAAGGGGCGATCATCGACCGGGTGCAGGCCGTCGAGGTCGTCACCCCGTCGGGAGCCGTGCGGTGGTGCACACCGGAGCGCGACGGCGAACTGTTCAACGCGGTCCTCGGCGGGCTCGGCTGCGCGGGGATCATCACGCGCGCGCGGCTGGCGCTGACTCCGGTTCCGCCGCTGGCCAGGGTGTACGACCTGCACTTCCCGTCGCTGCAGGACGCGGTGGGGGCAGGGCGCGTGCTGGTCCGGCGCGGTGAGGTCGACGACCTGCTGATCCGCTGGTTCGCCCCGCAGCGCCACCGCTTCCAGCTCCGCTTCACCGCCTACCACCGCGCGGACCGGAAGCCGGACGACGCGCACCTGCTGCGCGGACTCGACGTGACCGCGCAGGTCTGGGACGTCTCCTACTGGGAGTTCGCGACCAGCACCGACAACCGCTACGAGCCGTTCGTGACGGCCGGCTGGAACCGGGTGCACAAGGTGTGGGCGGACTACTTCATGCCCGATTCGGCGCTGGACGAGTTCCTGGCGGGCACGGCACCGGAGATCACCGACCTCGATCTCAGCGAGACCAGCATCGGGCTGCTGTTCCCGCACCGCCGCTCGTCGTTCACCCGCCCCGGGCTGCGCGTTCCGGACGACGAGCTGGTGTGGCTGTTCGACATGCTCTCCGACGCCGCGGGCCAGACCGACCCGTTCTGGCTGCCGGACCGGCTGCGCCGCAACCAGCGATGGCGCCGCCGTGCCGCCGAGCTCGGCGGCACCCTCTACCCCATCGGCACCGACCTCGATCCGGCCTCCCACGACCTGGTGCTCGCCCACCCCGCCCAGATGTCCTTCGCGCAGGAGGACCAGTGCCTCAGGTGAGGGTCTGGGTGCCGATGACGTCGAGCAGCCGCAACTGCTCCGCCGCGTCCTCGTCCGGGGCGGTGTAGGCGACCAGCCGCAGGTCGCTGGCGGGCACCTCCAGCACGTCGCAGTCCACCGGGATGGGACCGAGCTCGGGGTGGTCGACGACCTTGGAGTGCGCCACGTGCTCACCGACGGTGCGGGACTCCCACAGCTCGGCGAAGCGCGGGAATCCGCGCAGGTCGTCGAGCAACGCCCGCAGTTCCGCGTCGGCCGGGAAGCGGGCCGCGGCCGAACGCAGGTCCGCGACCGTCGCCTCCTCGAACGCCGCTGCCAATTCGGGCGTCGAGCGCACCCGCATCGGAAGGCCGGCGTGGTAGGCCCACACGACGTTGCGCTCTCGCGCCGACAGCGCCGTGGGATCGCCGAACAGCGCCGCGTACAGCGGGTTCCAGGCGGTGAGGGTCCAGCCCGCGTCGAACACGCCGACGGGGAGGCCGCGCAGCTGGTCGAGCAGCCGCTGCAGGCTCGGCGTCAGGTGCGGCGAGCTGTGCCCGCTGGTGGGGTTGGCTTTCCCGGCGAGCGCGAACAGGTGGTCGCGCTCGGCCCCGGTCAGCCGCAACGCCCTGGCCAGGGCACCGACGACCTGCGGAGACGGGTTGGCGCGGCCCTGTTCGAGGCGGATGACGTAGTCGACCGAGATCCCTGCCAGCAGGGCGAGTTCCTCCCGCCGCAACCCCTTCGCACGACGACCGAGGCCTGCCGGAAGTCCCACCTCGGCCGGGCCGATCCGGTCGCGCCAGCCGCGCAGCGCCGCACCGAGCTCTGCGGGTTGTTCCGTCATCGGTCCAGTATCGCCCGCACTCGCTCCGCGTGGGTGGTACCGGCGGTACCAGGAAGACCGTTGCATCGGGATTCGACTGCTCGGCGGCGCAGGGTGGCGGCATGACGACGACTCTCATCACCGGCGCCAACCGCGGCCTGGGTCTGGAGACCGCGCGGCGGTTGGTCGGAATCGGACACACCGTGATGCTCGGGGCGCGTGACCAACGACGTGGCGCGGAGGCCGCGACCGAGATCGGAGCCGTTCCCCTGGTCCTCGACGTGACCAGTGAGGATTCGGTTCGCACGGCGGCGGAGAGCCTCGACGGGCTGGACGTGCTGGTCAACAACGCGGGCGTGCCCGGTGCCGTGCTGCCACCCGGCCACGCCTCCCCCGCCGACCTGCTCGCCGCCTACGAGATCAACCTCTTCGGTCCGGTCCGGGTGCTCAACGCGTTCCTGCCGCTGCTGGAGTCGAGTCCGAACCCGGTGGTGGTCAACGTCAGCAGCCGTCTCGGATCGATCGCCGCGGCTGCGAAACCGGATCCCGCCACGGATGATCCGCACTGGATCCCGGTGCCGGTCTACTCCTCGTCGAAGGCCGCGTTGAACATGCTCACCGCGCAGTACGCTCGGGCGTTCCCGGCGATGCGCATCAACTCCGTCTGCCCGGGTTTCACCGCCACCGACTTCAACGGCCACCGGGGAGTTCAGACCGTCGCCGAAGGGGCGGAGATCATCGTCCGGATGGCCACCACCGGTCCCGACGGTCCCACGGGCGGTTTCTTCTCCCGCGACGGCGAGGTGGCGTGGTGAGCGCCCCGCGCGTGGAGGTCGTGCTGGACTTCGTGTGCGTGCACTCCTACCTGGGGTTCACGCGCTTCCTGCGCGCGGTCGAGGCGCATCGACGAACCGGTGGTGAGGTGGAGGTGGGGTTCGCGCCCTTCCAGCTGCGTCCGGATGCCTCTTCGTCCGGCGAGCCGTTGTTCGAGCTGCACGCGCGGGAGCGCGGCGAGTCGGTCGCCCGCGAGATCGCGACGTCGTCGATCGGCGAGCAGGACGGCCTGCGGTTGAACTTCCGGCGCGCGATCTTCACCAACACCTTCGAGGCCCACCGCCTCCTCGCCGCCGCGTCCGAACAGGACAGCGGTGAAGTCATGGCCGATCGCCTCTTTCGCGCCTACTTCACCGACGGCCTCAACATCGCCGACCCATCCACCCTCACGGCTCTGGCCGGCGAAGTCGGTGTCGCGGCACCGGTGGGCGGGGCGGATTCCCTGCGCGCCGAGCTCGATCGCGTCCGCGCCCTCGGCATCGACATGCCCCCTGTCTTCCGCTTCCCCTCCGGCACGGTCACCGGAAGCGGGGAGTTCGAGCGGTTTCACCGGGCGTTGCGCGAGCTCATCTGAAGGTGAGAGTCAGCCCACGCCTCGGGCTTCGGCGCGGAAGTCCAGCGGGGTTCGGCCGTCGTGCTTGCGGAAGAACTTGCTGAAGTCTCCCGGAGTCGTGAAACCGAGGTGGCGGGCGATGTCCGCTGAGGCGCGGTCGGTGTGGACGAGCAGCCGCTTGGCCTCCAGGACGATCCGGGCGTCCAGGTAGGACTTGGCCGAGCGACCCGTTGCGGACAGCGTTGCGCGGGTGAGGGTTCGAGCGCTGTACCCGAGGTCGGCGGCGTAGTCGGCGACTCGGTGGGTGCGGGTGAAGTCGCGCTCCACCGCCGCCTGGAATCGCTCGAACGGGCCGTCGGCCGGGGTGGCGGAGTACGGAGCCTCGCCCGCGTGGGCCAGTCGCAGCAGCAGCACCGCCAGCAGCATCCGCAGCGACCTGTTGTGCGCCTCCAGCGTCATCGAGCCCAGGTCGGCGTAGTCGGCGAGCAGGTGTCGCAGCGCCAGATCGACCGCCTCGCGGGCCGAACCTCCCGGCAGCAGAGGGGTTTCCGGTGGCGGCGTATCGATGGTGACGAAACCGGGTCGCCAGATGACGATCGTGCCGCGCGAGCGCGTGAGCGCGCCGTACTGGTGCACCTGGCCGGGGCGCACCCACAGCCAGCCGCCGGGCTCGATGACGTGCTCGGTGAAGTCAACGGTGTGCGGCAGCGGGTCGGCGTCGGCGTGGACGTGGATGAGGTGGTGGAAGTCCGGCCGCTGCGGACCGGCGAGGGCGATCCCGCGGCGTTCGGCGCGCGAGCGCAGCTCGGTGAAGTCGATGACGTCCATGCCGATCGGCGCGTTCAGCCCCGGCCGGTAGCCGACGTCGGTGATCTCAGCCATCTGCGCCCTGTCCGATTCTCCCCATCGCTTGTCGCCAGAATACCCGCTCACCTGCGCGATCGTCGCTTAGCGTGGAGTCATCAGCACGAGGTGACCGAAAAGGAGAAGCGTGCGACTCGTCGTGGGGATGACCGGAGCGACCGGGGCGCCGCTCGGTGTGCGACTGCTGGAGCAGCTGGGCGAACTGCCCGAGGTGGAGACCCACCTGGTGCTCAGCCGCTGGGCGCGAGCAACGGTGGAGCTGGAGACCGGGTTGAGCGTCAAGGAGATCGGCGCGCTCGCCGACGTCGTCTACAACCCGGATGACCAGGGCGCGAGCATCTCGTCGGGCTCCTACCGCACCGACGGCATGGTGATCGTGCCCTGCTCGATGAAGACCCTCGCCGGCATCCGCTCCGGTTACGCCGACGGCCTGGTGGCGCGCGCGGCGGACGTGACGATCAAGGAGCGCCGTCCGCTGGTGCTCGTCCCGCGCGAAACGCCGCTGAGCGAGATCCACCTGGAGAACATGCTGGCGCTCTCGCGGATGGGCGTGCGGATCGTGCCGCCGATGCCCGCCTTCTACAACAACCCGGCCTCGATCGACGACTTCGTCGAGCACATCACCGCCCGGGTCCTCGACCAGCTCGATCTCCCCGCCCCGGCCGCCCAGCGCTGGGAAGGGCTCCGCACCGCCAAGCTCAAGGTTTCCTGAGTTCCTTCTGCGGACTGCGCGCGAGCGGCGCAGCCGCGAGACGTGAGGACGACCTGAGCAACCGGCACCGCCACGCAAGAGGATCTGAAGGAGGAGCACCATGGCCTACGACGACCTCCGGTCGTTCTTGAACGCCCTGGAGAAGGAGGGACAGCTGCTGCGGATCAGCGAGGAGGTGTCCCCCGAGCCGGACCTGGCCGCCGCGGCGAACGCGGCCGGTCGCATCGGCGAGGGTGCCCCGGCGCTGTGGTTCGACAACGTCTCGGGGTTCACCGACGCGCGGATCGCGATGAACGTGCACGGATCCTGGCACAACCACGCGATGGCGCTGGGGCTGCCGAAGGAGACCTCCACCCGCGAGCAGGTCGAGGAGTTCGCCCGGCGCTGGGATGACTTCCCGGTCACCCCGGTCCGCCGTGAGGACGCGCCGTGGAAGGCCAACAGCGTCTCCGGCGAGGACGTGAACCTCTTCGACGTGCTGCCGCTGTTCCGGCTCAACGACGGCGACGGCGGGTTCTACCTGGACAAGGCCGCCGTCGTCTCGCGCGACCCGGACGCGCCGGAGGACTTCGACAAGCAGAACCTGGGCATCTACCGGATCGAGGTGATCGGCACCGACCGGCTCGCGCTGCAACCGGTGCCGATGCACGACATCGCCCAGCACCTGCGCAAGGCCGAGGAGCTCGGCGAGGACCTGCCGGTGGCGATCACCCTCGGCAACGACCCGGTGGTGCCGATCGTGGCGGGCATGCCGATGGCCTACGACCAGTCCGAGTACGAGATGGCCGGTGCGCTGCGCGGCGAGCCGATGCCGATCGCGACCGCTCCGCTGACCGGTTTCGACGTGCCGTGGGGGTCGGAGGTGGTCATCGAGGGCCGCATCGAGTCGCGGGTGCGGCAGATCGAGGGCCCGTTCGGCGAGTTCACCGGGCACTACTCGGGTGGCAGGCGGATGCCGGTGGTGCGCATCGAGCGGATCTCCCACCGCACCAACCCGATCTTCGAGTCGCTCTACCTGGGCATGCCGTGGACCGAGTGCGACTACCTGGTGGGACCGAACACCTGCGTTCCGCTGCTCAAGCAGTTGCGCGCGGAGGTCCCGGAGGTCAAGGCCGTCAACGCGATGTACACGCACGGCCTGCTGGTGATCATCTCTACGGCCAAGCGCTACGGCGGTTTCGCCAAGGCGGTGGGCATGCGCGCGATGACCACGCCGCACGGCCTGGGCTACGTCAGCCAGGTGATCCTGGTGGACGAGGACGTGGACCCGTTCGACCTGCCGCAGGTCATGTGGGCGCAGTCGGCGAAGGTCAACCCGTCCGAGGACGTGGTGGTCATCCCGAACCTGTCGGTGGTGGAACTGGCTCCGGCCTCGCAGCCGGCGGGCGTCACCAGCAAGATGATCATCGACGCGACCACCCCGGTGAAACCCGACGTGCGCGGCAACTTCGGCACCCCGACCAAGGACCTCCCCGAAACCGCCGAGTGGGCCGAACGCCTGCGCTCCGAGCTCGCCAACCGATGAAGCGCACCGCGCGGAAAGGAAACCCGATGCAGACGATCTGCCCCCGCTGCGCCGATCCGGAGATCCGCACCGTGACGACCTCACCGGTGCCGGGCGTCTGGGAGGTGCTGCAGTGCCCGCGCTGCCTGTACATGTGGCGCACCACCGAACCCGCCCGCCGCACCTCCCGCGAGCACTACCCGGAGCAGTTCCGCCTCACCCAGGAAGCCATCGCCACCGCCTCCGAAGTCCCCACCATCCCGCCGCTGCGCGGGAGCTAGAGCCTGGACGCGAGGATGGCCTTGCCCTCTCCGGTGAGCTCGGTGAAGGCGGCCGACCTCCCGGCGAGGGTCATCAGCAGCGCTTCGCCCGGTCCCCCGACTTCGGGGCCTTCGCCGCGGGTCCAGTCGAGGTCCGCGGCCACCAGGCGGAGGCCGGCGGCGCGCTTCTTGACCCCGACGGGTGGGGCTTTGAACGCCAGGTCCAGAACGGCGCGCAGCCGTTGCGGCGGGATCTCGCGCGGGTGGCCGAGCGGACGGCGGATGTCCTGGTGGTGGATCAGCGCGTCCACCAGCGGGATCATGCCGCCCAGCGCCGTGATCGGGCCGGTGGGCCGGAGGTGGGCGCGCAGTCGGTCGAGCAGTTCACCGGTGCTGCGGGCACGGGTCTCGGCGACACCGAGATCGTTGATGGTGTTCGGCGCGAAACCCGCTCGGGCGGCGCGCTTGAGCACGTCGGGCCAGGTGAGGTCGTCGTAGCTGATCGCGTGCGCGACCACGTCGCGCACCCGCCAGCCCGCGCACAGGCTCGGTGCCTCCCACTGCTCGCGGGTGAGCGTGCCGAGGTACTCCGCGAGATCGGTGCGTTCGGCGACCGCCATCGCCATCGCGTCGGCTCGACGCATGGACCACCTCCAGTTCCCCGTGCGCCACGCCCGCACCTCCGAACCTGCCAGTGCGTCCGATGCGAGCGGGTTCAAGGTAGCCCCGGCCCCTGACAGTTGAGGTCATCCGCCGGGAGTTCGCCGGTGAGAAGGTACTTCGCGGCAGCGTCGTCGACGCAGGGGTTGCGCTGGCTGGCGAAGACGCCGTGCGAGTGGGAGTCGTGCAGGACCACCATGCGCGCGCCGGGAAGTCGGGCCTGCATCCGTCGAGCGCCGTCGAGCGGGGTGGTCGGGTCGTGGTCGGCCTGGGTGAGCAGCACCGGCGGCATCTCCGGGTGTCCGAACCGGGCGGGCTCGACGGGTTCCGGCCAGTAGGCGCAGGTGGCGGCTTCGAGCCCGGTGACGATCGGTTCGGGGTCGGCCGCGCGCAGCGCCCGCAGGGAGCCGATGACCTCGTCCTCGTTGGGACGCCTGCTGTCGGCGCACTTGACGGTGCGCAGAGCCGCCTCGTAGTTGCGGGATTCCGGGTCGCTCTCGGGCAGCGCGGGGCTCAGCGGCGCGCCCTGGTGCAGGTGCGCGCTGAGGTCGCGGGCGAAGGGCTCCCAGCGCTCGGTGCGCGAGAGGGTCTTGTAGACGAGGTTGTCGAACTCCGCCGGGCCGAAGCTTCCGGTCAACCCGGCCCGCGCCGTCGAATATGACTCGCGGACGAGCTGTTTCGTCTCGCCGAGCCCGAACTCCGGGTGAGCGGCGATCCATTCGAAGAGGGTCTCGCGCTGATCGAGCATCGCGAACGCCTGCCGGACGTCGAAGTCGTGCCAGCGGTCCGGGCTCACGACGCTGTCGAGCACCATCCGCCCGACGCGGTCGGGGAACTGCGCGGCGTAGGCGGCACCGAGGTAGCTGCCGTAGGAGACGCCGAGGAAGTTGAGCTTCGGTTCACCGAGCGCCTCCCGGATGCGGTCCACGTCGCGGGCGGTGCCGGCGGTGTTCATCCACGCCGCATCCGGGTTGTGCCGCAGGCAGTCCTCGGCCATCGCGCGTAATCGGAGCAGGTGTTCGGATTCCGCTGGCCGGCTGCCCGGAACCGGCTCGGGCGCGGGGTGTTCGAACAGTCCGCCCAGCTCACCGCAGTCCAGCGGAGCGCTTCGGCCGACGCCGCGCGGGTCGAACCCGATGATGTCGTAGCTGCGCCGCACCGACTCCGGCAGCTTCGCCCCCTTGCTCACCGCGTATTCCAGCCCAGAACCTCCCGGCCCTCCCGGGTTGACCAGCAGCGCGCCCCGGTGTTCCGCGGGCGTGCCGGTGGCGCGCACGCGCGAGATCGCGATCGAGATCGACCGGTCCCCCTCGCCCAGCGGTACCGACAGCTCCGCGCACTCGGCACCTTCGAAGGGGCAGGCACCGAACTCAGGCGGCTCGGCCGCCGCAGGAGCTGCGGTGAGCAAGGGGGCCAGCAGCGCCAAAGCCACCACCGGGCGAAGCGTTCTCATCACTTCGGGTTCACATCCCTACGGCGAGTTGTCAGACTTATTGAAAACGATTATCATCGCCGAGCGTCAGGCGCAATGGCCGGGAGGAGTCGGTGTGAGTCACCTGTTGTTGGTGGAGAGCTGGGTCGGGGCGATGAGCACGTTGCTCCCCAGAGCGATCAACGAGGAGGGCCACCGGTTCAGCTTCGTCACCAGAGATCTCCAGCACTACCTGCGCTCCGCCCCCGGGACCGGCCCGCATCCGCTGCTCGGGGCGGACAACGTGCTCACCTGCGAGACCAACGACCCCGAAGTGCTGCTGCCGCACCTGGAACGGCTGCAACCGGTGCTCGGCTTCGACGGGGTGGCGACCTCGTGCGACTACTACCTGCCCACCGCCGCGAAGATCGCTCAGCGGCTGGGGCTTCCCGGTCCCGCGCCGGAGGCCGTCGAAAGCGCCTGCGCCAAGGACCGGACCCGGCGCGCGCTGCACGAGGCCGGAGTGCCCGGACCGGCGTTCGCGCTCGCCGAGACGCTGCGCGGCCTGGAAGAAGCCGCTGCCGCGATGGGTTTCCCGCTGGTGCTCAAGCCCGTGGACCTGTGCGCGGGCATGTTCGTGCGGCGGGTCGACGACGTCGAGCAGCTGCGCGCGGCTTTCGCTGAACTGCAAGGATTTCCGGTCAACGCTCGTGGCCAGCAACGCAGTCCCGTGGTGTTGCTGGAGGAGCTGTTGACCGGCGCCGAGGTGAGCGTGGAGACCGTCACCTTCGGCGGACGGACCACGGTCGTCGGGGTCACCGACAAGAGCGTCGCCGGCGCACCGTGGTTCGTCGAAACCGGTCACATGTTCCCGGCCGCGCTCGACGACGAGACCCGCGACGGCGTCATCTCGACCGCCGTGGCCGCGATCGAGGCGCTGGGCCTGGACAACACCGTTTGCCACACCGAGATCAAGCTGACCGCCGACGGCCCGCGCATCGTCGAGGTCAACCCGCGTCCGGCGGGCAACCAGATCACCGAGCTGATCCGCCGCGTCACCGGCATCGACCTCGCCGGGGTGTACGCGCAGGTCGCGCTGGGCGAGAAGCCCGATCTCAGCCCGGTGGACACCGGGGCGTCGAGCGCGGCGATCTCGTTCCTTCTGCCCCCGCGCACCGGACCGATCGCCGAGATCCAGGGCACCGAAGCGCTGCGCGATCCCGCGGTGGCGGAGTGGAAGCTCAAGCCCGTCGGCCACCGAGCCGGCCCCGCGACCAGCAACAACAACTACCTGGGCCACGTGATGGTGACCAGCGACCGGCCGGGCGCGGCGCGTCCGCACGCCGAGCTGCTGATCTCCGGTCTGGACGTGCGCTACGCGGAGGACGCCGCGTGACGGCACTGGACGACCTGATCGAGACCGCGCTCCCCGACGCGGATTCCGAGATCAGCGTGGGTTTCCTGACCCAGCAAGGAGTCCGGCACGCCTCTCGGCAGCGTTCCTACCGCAACCACGTGCTCAGCCTCCGCGTCGGCGACGCCGTCGGATCCTGCGCGGTGGAACCCGGCGAGGTCGGCGAGGACGTCGTGCTGGACTGCGTCGGCGCACCCGTCCGCGATCTCCTGCGGCACCCGCTGCCCGCCGTGCGGATCGCCGCTCTCGACGCGCACCTGCAGCACCTGCAGCCGCACCACGAGCACGCCGAGGCCGTGCGCCTCGACCGCGGTGACTCGCTGCGGAAATCGCTGCACCGCTCGCAGCACGTCGTGGACCTGCTGCCCTCCGGGGTCCGCCGGGTGCTGGTCGTGGGCGTCGTGAACTCGCTGCTGCAACGCCTGCGGGAACGCGGGATCGGCTACGTGGCCTGCGACCGCAAGGGCGGCAGCACCGAGTGGGACGAGCCGGTGATCACCGACGCCGAAGATGCGCTGGACGACTGCGACGCGGTGCTGGCCTCCGGGATGGTGCTGGGCAGCGGAACCTTCCAGACCCTGCTCGACCACGCCCACCGGACCGGAGAACCGCTGGTGTTCTTCGCCCAGACCGGGAGCGGCATCCTGCCGCGCTTCCTCGGCGACGGCGTCACGGCCGTGTCCGCCGAGCCGTACCCGTTCTTCTGGCTCGACGGCGGCCCGAGCGTGCTCTACCGCTACTCGGAGGTGGCGTCCCGGTGAACGGAACACCGAACCCCGACCTTCTCGACCTGGTTCGGGAGACGCCCCTCGCTCGCGTGTCGGCTCCGCTGCCGCGTCCCCACCCGGGGTTCTGGGCGAAGCTGGAATGCCTCAGCGCGGGTGGGATGAAGGCGCGCGCCGCCCTGTCGATGCTGCGCGGCGCCCGCCGACGCGGCGAGCTGCGCTCCGGCGCCCCGGTCGTGGAGTCGACCAGCGGAACCCTCGGCGTCGGGCTGGCTTTCGCCGGCAACGCGCTGGGACACCCGATCGTGCTGGTCGTCGACAGCGAACTCGAACCCGGCATGCGCGCCCTGCTGCGGGCCCACGGAGCCCGGCTGGAGGTCGTCGACCAGCCCCATCCGATGGGTGGCTGGCAGCAGGCGCGACTGGACCGGGTGCAGCGGATCTGCCGCGACCTGCCCGGCGCCTACTGGCCCGACCAGTACAACAACCCCGACAACCCGGCCGGCTACGACGAGATGGGCGCCGAGATCGCCCGATGCCTGGACCGCGTCGACGTGCTGGTGTGCAGCGTCGGTTCCGGCGGTCACAGCTCGGGTGCGATCCGCGCGGTGCGCAAGCGGTGGCCGCACGCGCGGCTCATCGGCGTGGACACCGTCGGATCGACGATCTTCGGGCAGCCCGCGCGTCCACGCGTGATGCGCGGCCTCGGCAGCAGCATCCATCCGCGCAACGTCGCCTACGAGCACTTCGACGAGGTGCACTGGGTCGGCCCCGCCGAGGCGGTCACCGCCTGCCGCACCCTGGCGCGCGACTCCTTCGTCACCGGCGGCTGGAGCACCGGCGCGGTGGCGCTGGTCGCGGCGTGGGCGTCGCGGGTGGAGCCGGGCGCGAACGTCGTGACGGTGTTCCCCGACGGCCCGCAGCGCTACCTGGGCACCGTCTTCGACGACGACTACTGCCGCGCGCGAGGGTTCCTCGACGGCACCACGGCCACCCGGCCGGTGGAGGTCGCCGATCCCGAGGTCGAGGCCACGGGGTGGACGCGATGCCGGGTGATCAGCGATCCGCTGGTGAAGCTGGAGGTGCCCGCGTGAAGCTGCACTGGCGGGTGGGCGGACTCGCGCTGCGCGAACCGCTGCGGATCTCGCGGTCGGTGATGGCCGAACGCGGCGCGGTCACCGTCACCGCCGAGCACGACGGCGTCGTCGGCCACGGCGAAGTGGTGACCAGCGTCTACTACGGACTGGACGTGGACCGCATCGAGCGGGAGCTCGCGGTGGCGCAGCGCGACCTCGCCCCGCTCGACCCCACTTCCGCGCTGGTGGCGGGCATCTCGGCCTCCCCCGGCGTGCGATCGGCGGTGGACGCCGCGTTGCACGACCTGGTGGCCCGCACGCGCGGCGTCGCCGTCTACGACCTGGTCGGGACGGCGCCGAGCTGGCCGGTGCCCACGGCGCGCACCATCGGCATCACCCCGACCCACCGCGCCGTGGCGTCGGCCTGCGAACTGGCCTCCCAGGGGTTCCGGCTGCTCAAGGTGAAGATCGGCGCCGAGCCCGAGGAGCTGGACCGCGTCAAGGCCATCCGCGACGCGCTGCCGGACGTCCGGCTGCTGCTGGACCCCAACGGCGCCTGGGAACCCGAACGGGCGGCCGACATGCTCCGCGCTGCGGCCGAATTCGACGTCGACGCGGTGGAGCAGCCCATCGCCCCGGGAACACCCGACATGCTCGCCCGGGTGGCGGCGGACTCCCCGATCCCGGTGATCGCCGACGAGGACGCCCGAACCGTCGACGACGTGCGCGCGCTGGGCTCGCGGGTGCACGGGATCAACATCAAACTGCCCGAATGCGGTGGGATCCGGGCCGCGCGGGAACTCGTCGACACCGCACGGGATTCCGGCGTCGACGTGATGCTCGGGTGCCAGGTCGCCAGTTCGCTGGGCATCGCACCGGCCGTGCACCTGACCGGGCTGGCCCGCTGGGTCGACCTCGACGGTCACCTGCTGCTGGCCCGAGACCCGTGGACCGGCATCGGCGGTGAGGACGGGCTGCTGCGCGTCACCGGCGCCACCGGACTGGGGGTTCGACCCTCTTGAAGACCTGGCGACTCATCCGCACCTACCCGCTGGCGGTGCAGGTGCTGCTGGTCAACCAGCTCGGCGTGAACACCGGCTTCTACCTGCTCATCCCCTACCTCGCCGGATACCTCGGGCACGACCTGGGGATGTCGGCGGCGGTGGTCGGGGTGATTCTCGGCGTGCGCAACCTCAGCCAGCAGGGCCTGTTCCTGGTCGGTGGCTCGGCCGCGGACCGGCTCGGCGCGCGCGGCGTCATCATCGCCGGATGCGCGCTGCGCGCGGTGGGTTTCGGACTGTTCGCCTTGGGTTCCTCCGTGCCGGTGCTGCTGGGGGCCTCGGTGCTCAGCGGCCTGGCCGGTGCGCTGTTCAACCCGGCGGTCCGCGCCTACCTCGCGACCGAGGCCGGTGACCGTCGCGCCGAGGTGTTCTCGCTGTTCAACGTCTTCGCCAACACCGGGATGCTGCTCGGTCCGCTGTTGGGAAGCGCGCTGCTGCTGGTGAACTTCCGGGTCTCGGCGGTGATCGCGGCGGTGATCTTCGCGCTGCTGACGGTCGCGCAGGTGCTGGTGCTGCCGGTGCGTCGGGTGGAGCGCTCGGGAACCTCGTTCCTGACCGACTGGCGCGGCGTGCTCACCGACCGCCGCTTCCTGGCGTTCACCGGAGCGCTGACCGGCATGTTCGCCCTGCAGAACCAGCTCTACCTGGTACTTCCGATGCACGCCGAGCAGTTCACCGGTTCGCCTGCGGCGGTGTCGGTGATCTTCCTGGTGTCGACGGCGGCGAGCCTGCTGCTGCAGGTGCGCATCACCGCCCGGTTCTCCGAGCGGTGGAGCCGGGGGCGTTCCATCGCCACCGGCCTGGCGCTGATGGGCGGCTCGTTCGCGGTCACCGCCGTCGCGGCGAGCCTGCTGCCGGGCACTGCGCCGGACTCGCCGGGGGAGGCAATGCTGCGGCTGGTTCCGGTGCTGGTCACCGCGTTAGGGCTGTCCGTCGGCGTGATGCTGGCGCAACCGTTCGTCTACGAGCTCATCCCGTCGTTCGGAGGCGCGGCGCTGTCCGGCACCTACTTCGGCGTGTTCTACCTGGCCTCCGGTCTGACGGCCGCCGCGGGCAACGCCCTCATCGGCTGGGCCACCGACCTCGCCGCCCCGAGCCTGCCGTGGCTCCCGTCCGCCCTGTGCGTCCTCATCGGACTCGCCTCCGCACTCGCCGTCCTCGCCGTCCACCGCCGCACCGGCATCGGCCCCCGAACCGAGGAACCCGCATGCGCAACTTCCTGACCGACAACCCCGAGATCTACGAGGCCTGGTTCCCCGACCCCGATCACACCGCGGCCACCTTCGTCCACGACCTCGTCACCCGCTTCACCGGATTTCAGTGGAAATCAGAATCCCGATTTCCACTGAAATCCCAACGCCCGAGCCGGGACCTGCTCGACGTGGGGTGCGGGACGGGTCGGGACGCGCGGTACTGGGTGCGCACCGGGTACCGGGTGACCGGCATCGACACCTCCGCCGACATGGTCGCGCACGCCCAAGAGCACTGCCCCGAGGCGCAGTTCGTCGTCGCCGACATGCGGGAGTTCGCGCTGGGGCGGGAGTTCGACGTGATCACCTGCCTGGACAGCGCGCTGCTGTACTGCCACCGCAACGAGGAGCTCCTGTCGTTCCTGCAGCAGTGCCACGAGCACCTCCGTCCCGGCGGGCTGCTGGTCGCCGAGGCACGCAACGGGGCGTTCTTCCTGGGCAACACCGAACTGCTGGACGAGACCTCCGAACGAGAGCTCACCTACGACGGGTCGACCTACCGGTCCCGGACGCGACTGTGGATCGACCACGCCGGACAGCTGCTGCGGCGAGAACGCGTGTGGCGGCACGACGGCTCCGAGCTCGTTCAGCGATCCGCCTGGCGCCTGCTGTTCCCGCAGGAACTGCGCCACTTCGCCGACACCTGCGGATTCGACGTCCTGGCCCTGTTCGACGAACCCGGGCCCCGCACCGACACCCGCTGGCAGGCCGGCGCGGAGCTGTCCGAGCGGATGTCCGGAGACCGCCTGCACCTGATCGCACGCCGACGCTAGAGGAGATCCCCATGCAGAACCTGAACCGCCGCGACTTCCTGGGTCTGACCGCCGGTGCCGTCCTGCTCACCGGTTGCGCCCCGGGCGGCGGAAGCACCGTCGGAGCGCCGAAACCCGGTGGCCGGTTACGCGCCGCGTTCTCCGGCGGCGGCGCCGCCGAGGTCCTCGACCCGCACGAGACCGACCTCTACATCGAGATCGCCCGCGCCAAGGCCCTCTACGACAAGCTCGCCGACTACGGCTCGGACATGTCCCCGCAGCCCCGTCTGGCCGAGCGCTGGGAACCCTCCGCCGACCTGCTGACCTGGCGGATCACGCTGCGGCAGACGAACTTCCACGACGGGCGCCCGTTGCGCGCCGCCGATGTGCTGGCCAGCTACGCGCGCATCACCGAACCCGGCGGCAGCCGCCGCGCCAAGTCCACCCTCTCGGTGATCGACCTGGCCAACAGCCGCGCGATCGACGACCGCACCGTCGAGTTCCGGCTCAAGCGGCCCTACGCCGAGTTCCCCAACGCGCTGGCCACCCTCGGCGCCTACATCGTCCCCGAGGGCACCACCGACTTCAGCACGCCGATCGGCACCGGTCCGTTCAAGCTGGTCTCGTTCGAACCGGGTCGCTCCTTCCTCGCAGCGCGCAATCCCGAGTACTTCGACGGCACGCCGCTGGTCGACGAGCTGCAGATCGTGGTCACCAACGACGAGGCCGCGAGGGTGAACGCGCTGCTGGGCAAGCAGATCGACTACGCCCACGACCTCACCCTCACCAGCGCCCGCACCTACGAGTCCAGCGGTCAGCTCCAGGTCCACCGGCTGCCGCTGAGCAACTTCCACGGCTTGGCGATGAAGGTCGACCGCCCGCCGTTCGACCGCCCCGAGCTGCGGCAGGCCATGTTCCACCTCATCGACCGCGAGGAGCTGCTGCGCTCGGTGCTGCAGGGCTCCGGCCAGGTCGGCAACGACCTCTACGGCAAGGGATACCGCTACTACGCCGAACTGCCGCAACGCCGGCAGGACCTGGAGCGGGCGCGGGCGCTGGTGAAGCAGGCCGGGGCCGAGGGCATGACCATCGACTTCGACACCTCCGAGGCCTCCACCGGCCTGAAGGAGGCGGCGATGGCCATCAGCGACCAGGCGCGCAAGGCGGGGCTCAACCTCAACGTGCGGCTGGGCAACAAGGACACCTACTGGTCCGACATCAACAAGAGCGGTGTTCTGGCCGGCTACCGCTCCGGCGGGATGCCGCTGGACTCGCACTTCTCCCAGCGGTTGCTGTCGGGTTCCACGACCAACAACACCGCGTGGCGGCGCCCGGAGTTCGACGCCCTCTACGACGAAGCGCAGTCCACCTTGGACGAGAGCCGCCGCGCCGAGATCTACCGGCGCATGCAGGAGCAGCTGTTCGACGAGGGCGGCTTCGTGTGGTGGGGCGTGTCCGACTGGATCGTCGCCTCGGCCGCCAACGTCGGCGGTGTCGATGACCGGGCACCCGCCAACACCCTGGACTGGGCGCGCTTCGACAAGGTGTGGCTGGCGTGAGCCACTACCTGCTTCGCCGCGTCCTGCTCGGCGTCGTCCAGGTGTTCCTCGTGGTCGTGGGGATCTTCCTGCTGACCGAAGCGCTCCCCGGCGATGCGGCCGTGACCATCGCCGGGGACAACCCGGATCCGGCCGTCATCGCCGGGCTTCGGCAGCAGCTGGGCCTGGACAGGCCGATGTGGCAGCGGTTCGCGGAGTGGGTCCTCGCCGCTGCCCAGGGCGATCTCGGCACCTCGCTGGCCGGTCCGCGCAGCGTCGCCGAGGTCATCGGTTCGGCCGCCGGGCCGACGCTGCTGCTGGCCTGCCTGGCGCTGGTGCTGCTGGTGCCGCTGTCGACCGGTGTGGGCATGCTGGCCGCCCGCAGGGAAGGCGGCCGGCTGGACCGGGTGATCACCAGCACCACGCTCGGGTTGTACGCGGCACCGGAGTTCGCGATGGCGATCCTGCTGGTGACGGTCTTCGCCGTGCAGCTGGGCTGGTTCCCGCCGACGGCCGTGGGAGGTTCCCTGCTGAGCCGTCCCGGTCTGCTGGTGCTCCCGGTCGTCGTGCTGCTGCTGCGGCCGATCTGCTCGCTGAGCCGCCTCGTGCGCGCCGGGATGATCGAGGCGCAGCACTCCCCCTACGTGCAGCACGCCCGGCGTCTCGGGCTCTCCCCTGCCCGGATCCGGTTCGCGCACGCGCTGCCCAACGCTGCGGCCCCGGCGGTGCAGCAGCTGGCCCGGACGGCGGACTGGCTGATCGGAGGCGTGATCGTGGTGGAGGCCATCTTCGTGGTTCCGGGGCTGGGAACCACGCTGCTGGAAGCCGTCTCGGCACGGGACCTGCCGGTGCTGCAGGGGCTGGCGCTGGTCTTCGCGAGCACGACGGTGCTGGTCAACCTCGGCGCCGACGTCGCCGCCCGCATCCTGTCCCCCACCGCGGAGGCCCACCGATGAGCAGGTACCTGATCCCCGGCGCGCTGGTCGCCGTGCCGGTGCTGGTGGCGCTGTTCGGTCCGCTGTTCGCCGCGGACGATCCCGCCAAGGACGTGGCGTTCGTGCTCGGCGGCGGCCACCTGTTCGGCACCGACTTCGTCGGCCGCGACGTGCTCGACCAGGTGCTGCTCGGGGGCCGGTCGCTGGTGTTCACAGCTCTCACGGCCACCGCCTGCACCTACCTGCTCGCCCTCCCGCTGGGACTGCTCGCGGGCATGACCCGCAACCGGCTGCTGGACGAGGTGGTGATGCGTCCGCTGGACCTGCTGCTCGCGGTCCCGTCGATGCTGATGTTGCTGCTGCTGGCCGCGCTGGCACCCGGCCGACCGTGGGTGCTGGTGGCGATCGTCGCGCTGATCAACCTCCCGGACGTCGTGCGCATCACCCGCGCCGCCGCGCTGTCGCTGGCGGCGCGCCCCGCCGTGGAGGCGATGCGCCTGCAGGGCGAGAGCCGCGCGCGCATCGCGGTGGGCTACGTCGCCCGCGCGATGCGCCGCACGCTGGCCGCCGACCTGGGAACCCGTTTCACCGGGGCGATCTACCTGGCGGCCTCGGCGAGCTTCCTCGGCGTGGGGCTCTCCCCGCAGGCCGGGGACTGGGCGGCGATGGTGGACCGCAACCGCACCGGGCTGTTCCTGCAGCCGTGGGCGGTGGTGCTGCCCGCGCTGCTGATCATCGCGCTGTCGATCGGCGTGAACCTGCTGTTCGACCGCTGGCTGCGGCAGTCCGGCACGACCTTCCTGGAGGCCCGGTGACCGCCATCGACGTGCGGAACCTGACCGTTACCCTCGGCGACCGCGAACTCGTCTCGGACGCCACGTTCAGCCTGGCCGCAGGCGAGATCGCAGCGCTGGTCGGCGAGTCCGGCAGCGGCAAGACCACCACCGCGCTCGCGCTGCTCGGCGAGCGACCGCCGGGCGCGGTGATCTCCGGTGACGTCGACGTCGACGGTCAGGTGGGGTTCATCCCGCAGCAGCCGTCGTCGGCGCTGAACCCGGTGCGCCGCATCGGTTCGGTGCTGGCCGAGGTCGCCCGGCTGCACGTGCCGAAGCAGCAGGTCCGGCAGCGAGTCCTGGACGCGCTCCGGCGCGCGCAGATCCCGGACGGCGAGCGGTTCCTGCGCCGCTACCCGCATCAGCTCTCCGGTGGCCAGCAGCAGCGGATCGTGCTGGCACAGGCCCTCATCGGCGACCCGAAGCTGCTCATCGCCGACGAACCGACGACCGGTCAGGACCCGGTCACGAGAGCGCAGCTGGCCGCGGAGCTTCGGGAGGTCGCGGAGCAGGGCGTCGCGATCCTGCTGCTCACCCACGACCTCGACCTGGTCCGCGACCTCGCGCACCGGGTCCTGCTCGTGGAGGGCGGCCGCGTTCGTCCCTCCGATGTGGACGGGATCGCCGAGGCGACGGCGGTCCCACCCGCGCCTCCGCAGGCCGCGGACCCGGTCCTGTCCGTGCGGGACCTGACCGCAGGCCATCGCGGGACCGACACCCTCCACGGCGTGTCGCTGCAGGTCGCGCCGGGCGAGAGGCTCGCGGTGCTGGGACGTTCCGGCAGCGGGAAGACCACCCTCGCGCGGTGCGTCTCCGGACTTCACCGGCACCGTTCGGGTGAGGTCCTGCTCGGCGGTGAGCCGCTGTCCCCGGTGCTGCACCGGCGTTCCCGCGAGCAGCTCGCCCGCGTGCAGCACGTCTTCCAGGACGCGCGGGCCTCGTTCAGCGAGTTCACCCCGGTGCTGGACCAGGTCGCGCGGACCGCGGAGCGGTTGCGGGGCGTGCCCGGTGACCGGGCGCGGGAGCGGGCCGCCGATGAGCTGGCGCAGCTGGGGATTCCCGAATCGACCGCGAGGCGGAACCCGGCGGGCCTGTCCGGCGGGGAGTTGCAGCGAGCCGCGCTGGTGCGCGCGGTGCTGGCCGAGCCGGACGTGCTGATCTGCGACGAGATCACCTCCGGTCTGGACCCGAGACGACGAGCGGATCTGCTGGACGTGCTGGCCAAGCTGCAGCACAACACCGGGTGCGCGCTGCTGGTCATCACCCACGACCTGGCCGGTGTCGCCGGGCTCGCGCACCGCGTCCTGGTGCTCGACGAGGGCCGGGTGGTCGAGCGGGGAGCCGCCGCCGAGGTCCTCACCTCGCCGCGGCACGAGGTCACCAGGTCTCTCGTCACCGCCGAAACGGGAGGTCGGGAGACATGGCGAGCCGCTAATTGAATATGATTTTCAAAATACGTTGTCGACGGAGGAGGTAGACGTGAACCAGCTCGGGGAGCGACAGATCGGCCGCTACGTGGTGCGCGAAGCGACCCGAGCGGACGCGGCGGGCGCCAGGTCGGTCATGCTCGACACCTTCTACCAGGAGTTCGGCTACGGCTACGACCCGCGCTGGCACGACGACGTCGTCGACATGGACACCGCCTACTTCGACAACCCCCGGCAGGCCCTGCTGGTCGCCGCGCTGGACGACGAGGTCGTCGCCACCACCTCCGTCCGCGCCGACGGCCCGCAGAGCCCGCCGCACGCGCCCTGGCTCGCCGAGCGCTACCCGTCGGGCACGACCGCGCAGATCTTCCGCGTCTACGTCCGCCGCGAGCACCGGCGCCGGGGACTGGCCGGGGAACTGGTCGAGCTGGCCTGCCGCTTCGTCGCGCTGACCCCCGGCTACGAGTCGATCTACCTGCACACCAACGCCGCCATCGACGGCGCGGAACCGTTCTGGCGCAGCGTCGCCAAGGAGATCCACGACGGCCGCACCGACCCGGCCCACAGCCCGGCCGTGCACTTCGAGATCCCGATCCCGGTCATCTGACCGTCCGCGGACCGCCCACCTCACCGGTCACATCACTCCACGGTGGAGTGATCAAACATCATTCGCACCAACCGGTTTCAGCGCGTGATCGATTGGCCACCCCATCCAGCGATGGCTGTTCGCTAGCGTTTTCGAACGCGGCGGGGCACACTTGAAACATCAGTTCGACGGGCGCGATTTCCGTTCGGCGACTTGTTGTTTGACAAGTGAAGAGGTGGGAAAAGACAGGCGCTCAACCGAGAAGGCGCCGCTGCGCGATCTCCAGGAATCCACCACGTCCCGACTCCACCGCGTACACGCCCAGCGAAACCGAGAACCGGAACTCGGAGAGGAACCGAACATGCGACACGAACTCAGCTCGTACGCTCCCACCGGCCTGCGCATAACCCGCGAGCAGCCGCGACAGACCGCGCTCGCCGAACGCGTTGTGGGCGGCCACGAAGTCCAGCACCGGGTCGTCGACCGCGGCATCGGTCCAGTCCAGAACCCCGGTCAGACGACCGGATTCGTCCACCAGGCAATGCCCCGGGTGCAGATCCGCGTGAACCAGGCGCAGATCCGCGGCCCGTGACCAGTACACGTCGTCGTGGATCCACGATCGCCAGCGCGCCACCTTCTTCTCGGGAACCTCCAACATGCTCTGCGCCAGCCTCAGGTGATCGTCGGTCTCCTCCCGGAGATCCCGAGCGCCAGAGACCGGCACGCCCAGCCGTGCGACCTCGTCGACCTCGGTGCGGTGCAGTTCCGCGATCACCGCGCCGAGGTCGGCGAAGAACTCCTCGGCGGGCTCCCGCCACCACTGGTACTCCAGGGTTTTCGGGTGTTCCGGCCCCAGCGGCCGCCCCGGTAGCCTGCGGTAGGCGACGAGCTCCGGCGTGCAGATCTCCCAGTCGGGAACGGCGACGGGCAAGCGCGGGCGCAGGTGGTCCAGCAGGCGCCGCTCGCCCTCGATCAGGTCGCCGACCTCGCTGCGACGGGGTGCGCGCAGCACCCATCGGGTTCCGTCGGCGTCCACCGCATGTCCGACCTGGAAGTCCCAGCCGGTCTCATCGATCTCCACGACCCGGACCCGAAGGCCGTGACGTTCCGCGAGTTCTGCCAGCACCGCTCCGACGGTAGCCGATCCGGTAGCAGGTGGTGCGGCCGCGAGATCCCCCACCACGCACCGCCCGCGCTCCGAGCGACTCGGCCGCCGGGTCAGCCGCTGGCGACCTGGCCCGCGGCGGGAACGTCGTCGGGCAGCAGCAGGCAGAGGTCTTCCAACGTCGGGGATGCCGTGCGCCGCAGTCGCTTCGCGTGCCGGGTGACCGCGGCGTCCATGACCTGGCGCGCGTAACGACCGTTGCCGAACGACGGGCCCCGCGGCGTGGACACGAAGTGCGCCCGCAGCGCCGCGACCGTCGGCCCGGTGCACTCGTAGCCGGCCGCAGCGGCGTGCTGGGTGACGATGGTGACCAGCTCGTCGTTGCTGTAGTCGGCGAAGCGCACCCGCTGCGAGAACCGCGAGGACAGACCCGGGTTGGCGGACAGGAACTCCTCCATCTGCCCCTCGTACCCGGCCGCCACCACCACGACCTCGTCGCGGTGGTCCTCCATCAGCTTGACCAGCGTGTCGATGGCCTCCTGACCGAAGTCGGAGCTGGAGCCTCGCTGCGAGGACAGCGTGTACGCCTCGTCGATGAACAGCACGCCGCCGCGCGCCCGGTCGAACGCCTCGGTGGTGCGGTGGGCGGTGTGACCGACGTACTCGCCGACCAGGTCGCCACGACCGACCTCGACGACCTGCCCCCGCTGGAGGATGCCCAGCGCGGCGAGGATCTCGCCGTAGAGGCGGGCGATCGTCGTCTTACCGGTGCCGGGCGGACCGCCGAAGATCAGGTGCCTGCTCAGCGACGGCACCGGCAGCCCGGCGGCCTGGCGCTGCTTGGCCGAGGCCAGCAGGTCGACCATGTTGCCGACCTCCGACTTCACGTCGGCCAGACCGACCATGTGGTGCAGCTTGTTGAGCAGGCTCTCCACCTTGGCCGTGTCCGCGTTGGCCGCACCGGCCCCGACACCGCTGCCCGGCAGCGCACCGATGTCCTCCGGCAGCAGGCGGGTCATCGCAACGGGATTGAGCTCGGGGTCGTCGGCGAGGCGGTAGGCCTGGCGGCCGATCATCTCCTCGAAGACCTTGCGGGCGGTGCGGCCGTTGCCGAACGCCTCATCCCTGGGGTACTTCGAGAAGTAGCCGAGCACCGCCTCGCGGGTCTCGAACTCCAGCCGGTAGTCGTTGGCGCGGCACATGCCCTCGACGATGGTGACCAGCTCTTCGTTGCTGTAGTCGGCGAACTCGATGGTCCGCGAGAACCGGGATCCGAGGCCGGGGTTGGTGGCCAGGAACTTCCGCATCTCCATGGTGTAACCGGCGACGATGACCACCACGTCCTCGCGGTGGTCCTCCATCAGCTTGACCAGCGTGTCCACGGCCTCCTGGCCGAAGTCGGCGCCGCCGCCACCTCCACCGGAGAGCGTGTAGGCCTCGTCGATGAACAGCACACCGCCTAGGGCCTTCTCGAAGCACTCGGTCGTCTTCAGCGCGGTACCGCCGACGACGCTCGCCACCAGGTCGGCGCGGCCGACCTCGATGAGCTGGCCGGCGCGCAGCACGCCGAGTTCCTTGAGGATCTGCCCGTAGAGCCGCGCGACCGTCGTCTTACCGGTACCGGGCGAACCCGCGAACACCAGGTGCCTGCTCATCGGTGGCATCGGCAGCCCGACCGCCGCGCGCTTCTCGGCCATCTGCTCCAGGCGGGTCAGGACCTCCACCTCGCGCTTGACGTCGGTGAGACCGACCAGCGCGTCGAGCTCGCCGAGGAGCTCTCCCAGACGGCCTTCGGAACTCCGCTTGGCCTGCACGGGTTCGGGTTCGTAGCCGGACTCGCCCGGCGGCGCCGCATCGGCGCTGCGCGAGCTGCCGAAGCGCTGCGAATCGTCGGATTCGGGTGCGGCTTCGCCGGAGTCGCTCTCCGGATCCCCGTTCTGGGCGCTGCTGATTCCGCTGAGCCGCACGTTGTCCCTGCGGACCTGCAACCGCACACCTGCGCCGCCGTTGTCCTTGGTGACGGTGTCGCGGACGCTGATCGACTCGGTGGAGCCGACGACGATGCCGTCGGCGGCGTTCCCGGAGATCTCGCAGCGGTCGAGCACGCCGGAGGATCCGGCCGCCCATTCCAGGCCGTTGCCCTCGCAGCCGCGGATGCGGGTCTGCTCCAGGGCCACCGACGAGGTTCCGGAGGCCTTCACACCGTGCTCCCCGGCGTCGGAGAGGTCACAGCTGCGCAGCACCGATTGGCCGTCGGCGACCAGCACCGCGGTTCCCCCGCTGCCGGCGACGGTGACACCGCGCAGGTCGGCGGAGCTCTGCTCGCCGACGCGCACGCCGACGCCCCCAGCACCGGAGAGGGCGACGTCCTCGACCTCGATCTGCGCCTTCTCGGCCAGCAGGACCGCATCGCCGGTCGCCTCCGCGACAGCGCCACCGGAGATGGTGGCCTTCGAACCGCGCACCTCGATGCCGGCACCGGCCGGCCGTCGCAGCGTCAGCTCGCGGAAGGTCCCGGTGCCGTTCTCGGTCACCACGACCCCGGCGCCGCCGGCACCTGTCACGTCGAGCGAGGAGAACGACGGCGAGGCTCCGGCGATCCACACCCCTGCGTCGCGGGAGTCCACGACGGTGCACTCGCCGAACTCGCCCTGGGACCCTTCGAGCACGTGCACGCCGTACCCGGCGGGCTTGTCGATGCGCAGCCGGTGGATCTCGGGCTCGCCCTGCTGCACCAGCACGACGCCCTGCGCCCCGGGAGAGGTGATCGTGCAGTCCTCGATCACCGGCGTCGACCGGGAGGCGATGAGCAGGCCGACGCCGATCGGCTCGGTGATGGACGTGCCGCTCAACCGGAAGGAGCTGTTGCCCTCCACCACCACGGCGGGGTTTCCGGCGCGCACGATCTGGGAGTCGCGCATCGCGCCCCGGGCGCGTTCAGCGGCCAGCACGGCGCTGCCCTCGGCGTCGGTGATGGTGCAGCCGACGAACTGCGGGTCGGCATCGGTGCGGATGACGACCGCGGCGGCCTTGACGTTGCTGATCGTGCAGTTCCCGAAGTGGCCCTCGGCGCCGTCGATGGCGATCACTCCCGCACCGGACGGGTTGGTGAACTCGGTTCCGCTGGCGCTGGCTTCGGCCTGGCCGTGCACGTACAGCGCTGCCGCCGACGACGCCTCGACGCGGCATTCCTCCAACCGCAGCCGACCGGTGGAGACGTCGATGGCCGAGGTCTCGGCTCCGCTGTGGACCAGCACCAAGCCCGAGAGCACCGCGGTTTCGGCTGCCATCACGACGGCCGGGTCCCCGGTGGACTCGATCCGCACGCCCCCTTCCGCTCCCGCCGCCGACAGCGTGACGTCGCGGCTGAGCACGACCGATTCGGTGTAGGTGCCGGGTTGGATGGAGATGACGTCGCCGGTGGTCGCCGCCGCGATGGCGTCGCCGATGGTGCGGAACGAGTCCGGGGCCGTCGCGGAGACCGACAGCATCGATCGTGTGTTGGTCATTCTCGCCCCAGTTTTTCGTCAGCCGATTCGGTTTTCGATGGTTCGGTGAGAACGCCCATCGCGCGGTGCAGGTCCAGCCGGCCGAGCGCGGGAGGCCCGGTTCTCGCGGCGACCACGTGCGACACGAGGTCGGGGTCCGGCGCCAGGTGGTAGCGGTCGAGGTAGTAGTGGACCGCGTCGTTCCAGACCCAGGTGCCGTCAGAGCGGAAGTTCAGCGGCACGGTGCGGTTCGGGTCGATCACGTCGGGCATGACCTGGTCGGTGGCCATCGCGATCGGCGCCGAGCGCAGGTAACCGAGCACGCGCTGCCGTTCCGCGGCTTCGGCGCGCGGGTGGTCGGGCCGGAAGAACGGCTTGCCGAGGGTGTCGGCACCGTCGAAGACGCGGGCCAGCCGCGCGGGCGGCGCCGGGTTCCAGACCAGTTCGGACCTCGCCAGCGCGACCTCGTGGTACTGGGTCGGGGCGGCGTCGGTGTGGAAGACCTCGACTCGCGGTTCGGCGCCCGCTTCGGCGAGCCCGTGCTGGATCTCGGCGGTGAGCTCGACGAGATCGGCGTCCTGTCCCGCTTCGACGAGGTACACCGGTTCTGTCGTCTCCGCCGAGACCCGGCCGCTGCGCCACAGCGCCCGCACTCCCCCGACCCGCTCGGCGGACCGCACCACGGCCTCGTCGGCGTCGTCGGCGGATTTCGCCGTGAACCGCCACGGCGGTGGTTCGGTCGCGCGCGGTGCCTCAACGAGCGCCGCGGCGTCGATGCCGTGGTCCTGCGCCAGAGCCGTGAGCAGTTCGACCTCCGGCTCGGTCAGCGCCAGGCCCAGTCCGACGGCGCTGATGAGCGAGTCGGCGATCTCGTCGAGCTCCTCGTCGGCCAGGCAGGTGCGCAGCACAGCGAGCTCGCCGTCGGGGATCCGGCCCGCCAGCTGGAGCAGCAGCCGGTGCACCTCGGGTGGTTCCGGGCTCACCGGTCGACTCCGGCGGCCTCGGCGAACGGGCTCGTCGGCTCGCCGAGCAGCACCGAGTACCGCTCGCGGTCGGGGGCGGTGGAGTCGGCTGCGGGCCGCTCGTCGCGGTTCTTGGCGGCCTCGGTCAGGCGTTCCAGCACTCGGGCGTCGTGTCGCTTGCGGGCTTCCTCGGACCGCTGCTTCTTCCCGACCTCGGTGAGCAGCACGCGACCGGCGTCGGCTTCCACGGCCAGCACCCGGTAGGACGTGGCGGGTGGGAACACGACGTCGGCGGAGTTCTCGTCGGCGGCGAGGCCTCCGAGCCGCCGCGCGGTCACCGACCAGATCAGCAGTTCCACCGAGCCGGGCACGGACGCCGACTCGTCCGAGACGCCGAGCATCGGCGCGGGTTCGACGAGTTCGCTGCCGACCACGTAGTCCTCGACGCTCTCGGCATCGCCGGGGCCACCGCGCACGACCAGTCCTTGCAGCGACGGAAGCCGCCGCAGGCCGCCGGCCAGGCAGGAGATGAACGGGTAGTGCGTGGCCACGTCGCCGGTGCGGATCGCGTTGACGAACTCACGCTGGTCAGAGGTCGCGAACACGTGCACGGCGGCGAGTTCGGTGAGCATCGCGTCGTCCACCGGCATGCCGCCTCGCAGTCCCGGCCGCTCGGCGAGCAGCCGGGTCACCGAACGCGTGGCCGCGTCGTACTTCCAGCCGAGCGACTTCTTGAACTGCCGCCGGTCCTCCTCGGAGCTGACGTGGTCGAGCAGCAGCAGCGGCTTCAGCGCAGCTGCTGCTACCTGATCATCGGTCTCGGTCTCCGCGACGGCCTCGGACACCGCCGCGCTCGTCTCGGTGACCTCGACGGACGACACCTGCTCCGCCGCAACGGTTTCCTGGTGCGCGACGTTCTCTACTGCGGAGCCTTCCTGCTCGGCCGCTGATCGGATGTCGGCCAGGTTCAGCGTTGTCGTCTGCTCCGCAGCTGACTGCGACTTGGTGACGTCCTGAGCGACCTCGTTCTTCGCACCCTCCGCTGCTGCGGAGTCGACCGCGTCGGAAACCGTCTGCTGCGCCGTGGTCTCGGTGGGCACTGCGGTGGTCGACACCGGAACGGCCGAGACGGCCTGCTCCGGTGCGGGCCGGTGGGCCACCGCCGCAGGAGTCGCCGGTGCCGGGGCAGGTGCGTGAGCCGGTGGGGCCGTCGGCGCCGAAACCGCTGGTGCGGCGGCAGGAGCGGGCATCCGGTTGATCGGGGCAGCGACCGGAGCCGGGCCGTGCGCAGCGGCAGCCGGACGAGGTGTCGGCTGCGCTGCGGGCGCCATCGGTGAGGGCGCCGGCTGGCTCGGCGCAGGTGCGGGCGGTGCCGGGGCAGCCGAAACCTGCGGGGCCGCGGGTGGCGGCCCGGCCGCCGACGCGACGGGCGGCGGTGCCACAGGTGCCGGGGCTTCCGGTGCCGCGTCGGCTCGCACGGGAGTGGTCGGTTCCGGCTCGGGTTCGGGTTCTGGTTCGGGCTCCGCGGGCTTCATCGACGGGAGCGGGGTGCTGGACGCGACCGCCGGGATCTGCACCGATGTCGCCGTGACGGGCACCGCGACCACCGGCTTCCGCTCCTCGACCGGTTCTTCCGGCGCTTCGGGGGTTTCGGCTTCGGCGATTGCGCCGGTCGCCGGCGTGGCCGCCCCGCCCGGTTCCTGGTCGGCGGGCGGCTGGACGTCCGGCACCGACGCTTCCGGTGCCGGCACCTGCGGCGACCGGGGTTGGGACAGCTGCGGAATCGGTGTGGCCGGTCCCAGCGCCGCGGGTACCGGCGGAACGGACGCCACGTCCGCGGCGGGAGCGACGGGAGCTGCCGCGTCGGCCGGGCCGGGGCGCCACCCGTCACCGATTGGCCGCATCCGTCCCTCGGCGTCGACGACGATCGGCGAGACGATGCGCAACGGCTCCGTCGGCTGGTGCCGAATCGGCTGCGGCGCCGAGACGACCGGCGTCGCGACAACCGGGGTCGTGGCGGGCTCGTCCGGAGCGGGCGTGGCAGGACTCCGCTGCGCAACCGTCGGCAGCTGCGCGGTGGGCTGGGCCACCGACGAGACCCCTGACGGGGGCGCGGGGATCCATGCGACGGCCTGCCCACCGACACCCGCCGGCACCGCACCGGTGGACGCTTCCCAGGGGTGCGCGCCCAGCGGCGCGCTCGCGGCGCGGTCAACGGCGGGTCCCGGTCCTGCGGTACCGAGCACGTGCACGTCGACCTCGAGCGACGCGGCCAGCCGTCCCAGGTAGTCGGGTTCGGCGTGAGGTGTGGCGATCAGTCGCAGGCGTTCCCGCGCAGCAGCGGGCAATTGACCGGCGAGTCGTTCCACCGCGGTCAGCACGCGCTGAGGCGGTGGTCCGCCCGCGGAGCTGATGACGAAGTTGACGGCGTCCGGCGAGATGGGGAGCCTCGACGCGACCGGGTCGACCGGCACGCGGACGGGGCGCACGAGCAGACCTGCCGGTAGCACGTCGACCAGCCACCCGTCCTGCAGCCAGAACGTTCCGGTTCCTGCCTCGGTGAGCCCGGACACCGGCGGCAGCCAGTTCCGCGGGATCGGCGGCACTCCGGGCTGGTAGGTGCTCTCCAGCACGAACGGGAGCCAGCTGGGCCGGCCCGAGTCGTCGGGCACCAGCCAGGTCTGCCCGCCTTCGGGCAGGTACTGCGGCAGGGCGTGGCAGCCGTGCACGGGTTGACCGATCAGCTCGGCGAGCTGCTGCGCGAGAGGCCGGACGCTCACCGGTTCGGGTCCGTACCCGATCAGCCCGAACGTCTCGCGCAGCTGTGCCGGGAGTCCGCCGACGAACGCGGCGAGGGCTTCGGTCGCCGGTAGCGGCTCACCGGGTGCGCCGACGACGACGGCCAGCCGGTTGCGCGACAGCGGCACCCGGAACCCGATGTCGGAGTGGGGCTTGGCCGGTTGACCGGCGGTGCGCACCCAGATCCCGGCGGGGATGGGGGTGACGCTGATCCGCGGGTCGATCGGCCGGGTCCGCAGGCTGGTGGAGAGCCCGTCCTGCCATTCCGGGACGGGATAGCTGGGACCGTCGTGCAGCTTCGACCGGCCGGGCCGGAATCCGACCCAGCCGGTCTGCTGTCCAGCGGAGAAGAGCTCGCCGCCGTGGAGCATGACCAGTTCGCCGTCGGGGGCCACGACCTCGACGTTGAGCGCTTCGGACAGCCTCAGCGCCAGCGGGCGGGAACCGTTGGCCGCGAGCCCCGCCCGGGGCGAGAGCAGCCGGATGGCGGGCAAGCCGACGCCGTCGGGGCGCAGTTCACGGCGCAAGGCGGCCAGCACCTCGGGTTCGAGCTGGTCGAAAGCGGGCAGCGCGGACTCGTCGATGTAGACCTGCGTGCGCCCGTCCGCCAGGGTGAACGGCGGCGGCGGTATCGGCGCACCCGATTCCTCCGCGCGCACGACCACGCCTGCACCCGTTCGCTCGACGACCAATGCGCCCATGTGCTGCCTGCCTCCTCCCTGTGGCCCCGTTAATTCCACGGATGGCGAGCGAGAGGAGGTTCAACGTGTTCTCGTGCTGCGGTGGGGCTGTCACCGACCGCGGTAGTAGGACGACGAGGACGGGTAGTCGTCGTACTCGTCGTCGTAGGACGGTGAGCGCCGCCTCGGCGAACGTCCCAGCCCGAGATCGGTGTCTCGGGTGAAACCGCTGGTGGGATCGGCGTGCGGGTCGTACCCCCGGTACCCGGGCACGTAATCCCGGTTCTCGACGTT
>NZ_JBFAQJ010000032.1:0-80793 GCF_040677225.1 Saccharopolyspora sp. NPDC049357
TGTTCCTTGGGCGGGGGGGGCCAGGGTTTGGCGGTGGTATTCTCGTTACCCCCACGTGTCTTAGTGGGACGATACGCGTGGGGTTCCCTGTCGCGGCGCCTCCCCTCGCGAGGGGAGGCGCCGCTTTCGCGTCTTCGACGACGGCCGAGCAACCGACCGCCCATGACGTGCGTCTCATGGATGTCTGCGATTGCGCAGCGGCCCATCGGACGAGGGGGTGTCTCATGGCCGGCTTGGCATTTCTGGTGTTGTTCCTGGTCGCCGCGGCAGCGGTGTACGTCTCGCTGCGGCTCGAGGGTGACGGCGCGACCGTCCCGATCGAGACCGACGACCGCGATCGAGCGGCGTCCGTCGAGCGATGACCCGCGAGGCCGGGTGGCGCGAGAACGACCGCGCGCGACCCGGTCTCCTGCCTAGTTCTTGATGGCCCCGGCCAGGTTGAAGGCTCCGCCGAGGTAGCGGGAGACGACCAGGTAGAGGGCGATGACCGGTGCCGTGTAGAGGATCGAGTAGGCGGCGAGCTGGCCGTAGGCGATGAGCCCGCCCTGACCGAAGAAGGCGAAGACTCCCACCGAGGCGGGCTGCTTCGCCGGGTCGAGCAGCAGGATGAAGGGGACGAAGAAGTTCCCCCAGGCGTTGATGAACGTGAAGATCGCGACCACGCCCATGCCGGGGACGATCAGCGGCAGCACCACCGAGCGCAACGCCTGCATCGCCGACGCGCCGTCGACCCAGGCGGCCTCTTCGAGGCTGATCGGGACGCCGTCCATGAAGTTCTTCGTCATCCAGATCGCGATCGGCAACGAGGTGGCCGCCAGGAACAACGTCGTGCCGAACATCGAATCCACCAGCTCGACCTGCACGAACATGCTGTAGACCGGCACCATCACCGCGGTCATCGGCAGCCCGGAGGCGAACAGCACGAGGTAGAGGAACGGTCGCCGGAACCGCAGCTGGTAGCGCGACAGCGGGTAGGCGCACAGCACCGCCGAGACCACCGAGACCAGCGCCGCACCACCGCACATCAGCAATCCGTTCCACAGTGGACGGACGCTGGTCTCCCAGGTGAGCACCTGGGAGAAGTTGTCCAGGGTGAACGCGCTCGGCAGCTGCGCCGACAGCGGCGCCTCGGCGTCGAAGGACGCGGTGAGCAGCCACAGCAGCGGTGCGAGGAACGCCAGCGCGACCACCGCCAGCACCAGGTGCACCACCACCGACACCGAGCGCCGCCTCGCGACGGTGACTCCGGCCATCACGACCCCTCCTCGTCCGGATCACCGATGCTGAAGGCGTAGAGCACGGCGAACGAACCGCCGATCGCCAGCAGGACCAGGGAGATCGTGGCGCCGTAGCCGATCTCGTCGAACTCGAACGCCGAGTCGTACATCAGCAGCGGCAGCGTCTGCGTCGCCGCGTTCGGCCCGCCCGCCGTGAGCACGTAGATCAGCGTGAACACGCCGATGGTCTGCAACGTGATCAGCATCACGTTGGTGGCGATCGTCCGGCGGATCACCGGCAGCGTGACGTGCCAGAACCTGCGCAGCATCCCGGCGCCGTCGACCTCGGCGGCCTCGGTGAGATCGCTGGGCACCTCGGCCAGCGCGGCCTGGTAGACCAGCATCGAGAACGCCGTGCCGCGCCAGACGTTTCCGAGCACCACCGCCAGCACCGGCGCGTGGTACAGCCAGTCCACGCCTTCCAGGCCCACCGCGACCAGCACGTTGTTCAGGGTGCCCTCGGAGTTGAGGAACGCGTAGATCGCGAACGCCGCGACCAGCTCCGGCAGCACCCACGCGGACACGACCGCGATGCCGACGGCGTTGCGCAGCCAGCGGTTGCGGTGCCGGGTCAGCAGCGCGATGAACATGCCCAGGCAGTTCTGCCCGATCACCGCCGATCCCACGGTGAACACCACCGTCACCCACACCGCGTGCCACAGCGCCGGATCGGCGAACATCCGCCGGTAGTTGTCCAGCCCGACGAACTCCGGATCGCTGGCCGCCGCGCCGGTCAGGGCGGCGTCGGTGAACGAGACGTAGCCGCTCCACAGGATCGGTCCGATCACGAACAGCCCGAGCAGCAGCACGGCCGGAGCCATCGGCGCCAGCCACCGCCGCACCGCCGACATCGTCAGCCCGCCCGGGTGTTGGCCGGTTCCACGATCCGCGAGACCTGCTGCGACCACTGGTCGGACACCTCCGCGGGCGTCCGCCCGCCGACCACGTCGAGCACGGACTTCTGGATCTCCTCGGACACCTTCGGGTACTCCGGCAGCGCCGGCCGGTAGTGGGTGTTGGCCAGCAGGCCGATCCAGAACTGGTTGAGCGGGTTGGCCTCGGTCACCCGGGGATCGGCCGCGGCATCGGCCCGCGCGGGCAGGTTGCCGGTGGCCGCCGAGTACTGCACGACGTTGTCCACGCTCAACGCCTGCTTGATGAACGCGAAGGAGTCGTCGGGCTTGTCGCTGGCCGCGCTGACCGCCAGCGTCCAGCCCCCCGAGAGCGTCACGGTTCCCGGCGCCTGGCCGAACTGGGTGGGCATGGGTGTCGCGGACATGGTCTTCGTCCAGTCCGTCCAACCGGCGTCCTGCCAGTTGCCGGAGGCGAAGCTGCCGTCGAGCCGGATGCCGACCTTGCCCTCGCGGGCCAGCTGGTCGCGCTGGTTCTTGTCGTACTGGGCGTCGGCGATCTGCGGCTTGCTCTGCGTCAGGTTCTCGCCGACCGCGGTGGAGATGAACCCCATCGCGTCGGTGAACCCCTTGCTGGGCACCACCCACTTGCGCTGCTGCTCGTCGTAGAGGGTTCCGGTTTCGGTCCCGTAGAGCAGCATCTCGACGGTCTGCATGCTCACCGACTCGCCCTCCGCCTTGCCCAGCGGCATGTCGATGCCGATCGCGTCGGGACGCTTCTGCTTGATCTGGCGGGCGGCGGCGAGGATGTCGT
The DNA here is from genome assembly GCF_040677225.1 of Saccharopolyspora sp. NPDC049357. Classification (NCBI taxonomy): domain Bacteria; kingdom Bacillati; phylum Actinomycetota; class Actinomycetes; order Pseudonocardiales; family Pseudonocardiaceae; genus Saccharopolyspora; species Saccharopolyspora sp. NPDC049357. Next base: position 2,943 of record NZ_JBFAQJ010000032.1, read on the forward strand.
CCCAGGTGCGCGGTTTCCACTCCTCCGGCAGCCCGACCTCGACGAACAGCTTTCGGTCGTACCAGAGCCCTCGGGTGTCGGTGTCGAGCGGAACGCCGTAGATCCGGCCGTCGGCGGCCTTGCCCGCCTGCTTGGTGGTTCCGATGTAGCTGGAGTTCCAGTCCGGCCACTGGGCGAGCCGGTCGTCCAGGGCCAGCAGGTATCCGGCGTCGACGTCGGAGTTGACGTTGAAGCTGTCCTCGTAGAGCACGTCGGGCGCGGTGGATTCCGACCGCATCCGCAGCTGGAGCTTGGACAGGTACTCGCTCTCCGGTGCCACGACCGGGTCGAGCTTGACGAGCTTCCCGGGATTGGCCTGCTCGTACTGCTGCTTGACGCGTTGCATCAACGCGTCGACCTGCTGCGTGTTGCCGTACCGGTGGTAGGCGACGGTGATCGTGTTCGGGTCCTCGGCGGATCCGCCGCAGGCGGAAAGGCCCAGGGCAGCGGTGAGGATGGCGGCTAACGCGGTTCTCCGGCGCATCTGGCTCCTCCGGCCTGTGACGCTTGCGACTAACCTGAGATCCGGATCACACTCGTGGGCAACATAAGTCCAAACGTTTGCACAAGTCAATGATCTTGCGGGTCTCAACGAGGAGCGCTGCATGACCAATCCGTCGTGGCAAGGCACAAACCTGCCCCGAGTCGGTGGGTTCAACCGCGCGGTCGTGCTGGACACGATCCGCCGCCACGGCGAGATCAGCCGCGTGGAACTCGCCCAGCGCACGGGGCTGACGGCGCAGACCATGTCCAACATCGTGCGGGCCCTGATGGACGACGGGCTCGTCACCGAGAACGGCCACGCCCCCTCCACCGGCGGGAAGCGCCGGGTTCTGCTCAAGGTGGTGCCCGACGCCTACTCCGCCGTCGGCCTGCACCTCGACCCCGAGCGCATCACCGGAGTGCTCGTCGACCTCGCCGGCGGCGTCCGGCTGCGCACCGCCCGCAGGCTTCCCTCCGACGCCACGCCCGCCTCGGTCGCCGCCGCCCTGACCCGCATCGGGCAGCAGCTGGTGCGCCGCTCCGGGCTCGAACCCGAGCGCGTGCTCGGCGCGGGCCTCGCCGTGCCCGGACCGCTGGATCCCGCGCACCGCAAGGTCCTCGACCCGCCCAACCTCGACGGCTGGACGGAGGTTCCGCTCGCCGACCTCGTCGAGGAGCGGTTCGGGCTGCCGGTGGTGATGGACAACGACGCCACCGCCGCCGCGATCGGCGAGCGCTGGTCGGGCTGCGCGCAGCGATCCGGTTCGTTCGTCTACGTCTACCTGGGCACCGGAGTGGGCATCGGCGTCGTGCTCGGCGACCAGGTGCACCGCGGGGTCAGCAACAACGCGGGCGAGATCGGGCACGTGCACAGCGGGGGCTCCCGCGAGTGCCACTGCGGCAAGCGCGGCTGCCTGGAGGCGTACTGCTCGATGCGCTCCATCGTCGCCGACTGGCGGACCGCCATCGGCCGACCCGCGCCCACCTCCGTCGCCGCCGCCTACGACCAGCTGTGCCGCGACGCGGTGGCCGGGGAGGCCGAGGCCCGCAAGGTGCTGCGGCAGACCGCGACCCGCCTCGGCCAGGCGCTCGCCTCGGTGGTCAGCGTCCTCGACGTGGACCGCGTCGTGCTCGGCGGACCCGCGTTGCGGCAGGTCTCCGACCTGGTCCGCAACCGGGTGTCGAAGGTGATCACCGCGCAGGTGTGGGCGCCGCAGGTGCGCCCGGTGCGCGTGGAGAACGCGCTGATCGGCGAGGACGCCGCAGCGGTCGGCGCGGCATCACTGGTGTTCGATCACACCTACTCGCCCCGCCTGAACACGCTGCTGGGCTCCTGATTACCTGTTCATGGCTCGGTTCGCGTGGCGGAGCCGCCTGTTTCAGGTGAGGGACTCAGCTCGCATCGCCGCAGGTTCTGAGCGGCTTCGTGGCGAGTACGCCGCGACGCCGATGTCCACCCCCTGGGTAAGCGGAACACATCAGGAGCGGCGCACGGAGTCCACGGAGCCGCTCAGGTTCTGCCACTGGCACCGCCACGCAACGAAATACCTGAACAGCGGCTAGGCCGTGGGAACGCGGCCTAGCCGCGAGCCCGACACCGCATCGGCGACGGCGTTGCCGAAGGCCGTCATGCCGTTGGCGTTGGGGTGCAGGGGAGCGGCAAACGAGGTCGGCACGACGCCCTCGAAGTACTTGTCCTGCGGCGCCTGGCAGACGTCGTGGCCCTCGCTGATCGGACCGAGGTCGACGAACGTCGCGCCGTGCGCACGAGCCCGCTCACCGAGCCGCGCGCTCAGACGGTCCACGGTGGACTGGATGTAGTCGGCGTCGCGCGCCCACATCGGCTGCTTCGGGTAGCAGCCGCCCGGGGGCAGGTAGGTGCCGTAGCCGACCACCACGACCTGCGCGTTCGGCGCCCGGTCGGTGATCTCCTCCAGCGCCTCGTCGAAGTCCGGGGTGAACTCGTCGATCCGCTCGGCCAGCTCGTCGCCGTTGGCGGTGAAGCTGTCCGCGCAGGACGAGCCGACCGGCTCCGGGAGCGCGTTCAGGCACGACACCGCCGCCTGCACCAGGGAGACGTCGTTGCCGCCGATGGTCACCGTGACCAGGTCGGTGGTCTCGCTCAGCGCGTCGTACTGCGGCGAGAGCACGTGGTGCTGGCGACCGGAGAAGTCCTCGGTCTCCGCCCCGGAGCACGTCACGTCCTTGAGCTGCGCGCCCAACCGGGCCGCCGCGACCTGCGGGTAGTTGCTCGTCGAGCGGAAGCACAGCAGGTTCGGGTCCGGGCCCGGCACCAGCGGGCCGGCCGCCGCCGAATCCCCCATCGCCACGTACTCGAACGCGTCCTCCTGCGCCCCCGCGGGAACTCCCGCGGACATCAACGCCATCACGCCGACACCGGCGAGCACCGGCAACCGCAACCCCACCACGAAGACCTCCCGAGCCGATCAAGGCGACCAAACTCCTCGATCTGAGCACGAGATCGGCCCGCAAAACCCGGATTCCACCCGCACGGAGGGCAGGAATCCCCCGAAGGGGCGGGACTTTTCGAATTTCGCGCGAAGTTCGAGTGCGAAAGTTCGGGCTCGAATTTCGCGCGAAATTCGAATCCGCCCACCCCGGCCGGGTGAGGGGTCACTGGATGTCCCGGCGGAGGGCTCTGGTGATGCCGGCCGCGACCGTGGTGGCGAGGATCCAGCCCGCGGCGATGAGCGCGACGGTGATCCACTGCGACGGACCCTGGGTCCGCCACATGACGTCGTGGCCGAGGTTGATGATCGGGACCAGCTGGTCGACGGTGTAGAGCAGCGGGCTCCAGTGCGGGTGGTCCTCGTCGTTGACCGGTTGCAGCGGTCCGTGCACCGAGAACCACGTGGTGCCCGCGGCCGTGAGCAGCACCAGCCAGATCAGGGCGCGCAGCGGCCGGTAGCCGTAGCTGACCGTCGCCAGTTGCAGCAGGCTCCACAACCGGACCGGCGGGCGGAACGCGGGCCGGGTCGAGGCCGCGATCGCCTTGTAGCGGTGGCGCTGCTTCTCGATCAGCACCGTGACCGCGTGCTCCTCGTTGCCGTTGCCGCTGAAGACGTGCGCGAGCTGGTCGTAGGACCCGGGCTGGTAGCGGTCGCCGGAGTTGGCGCGCAGCCAGGCCAGCCGCTCCTTGACCTTGTCCGCGTCGGTGGGTTCGACGCTGTCGGTGAAGTTGTCGTAGCTGAAGTCCTCGACGTCGACTCCGCCGCTGGCCTCCCACAGCCGCGCGTTGTCCGCGAGCAGCTCGCACTGGGCCTGCCGCAACAGGATCCGGCCCTTCGGCGGGTCCTCGACGCTGAGCGTCAGCTCCTGGGCGACCAGGCCGAACCCGTTGATGGCGTTGCGGCTCAACCCGTCTCCGAGCCGAGCTCCCCAGAAGTTGGCCTGCCTGCCGATCTCGCTCCGGCGCAGCTGCACCTCGCCTTCGGCCACGAACGGCCGGACGCCCGAGGCGCACACCAGGTCCCGCGCGATCCGCGCTCCGCGCAGGTCCACCGAGGGCTTGTAGGCGAGCTTGTGGCGGTGCCAGGCGGGTTTGGTGAGTTCGCTGGCCCGCAGGTCGAGGTTGGCGCCGATCGAGGCGCCCTGCAGCTGGATCGACCCGCTGATGTCGGCTTCCCGGCAATCGAAGTTGCTGCCGACGGTCATCCGGCTCGCCTGCAGCACATCCGTCCGCGCGCCGGTCAGCCGAGCCCGGTTGAGCTGGAAGCTGCCGTGCACCTGGACGTCGGTCATCCGCCACTCGCCCCAGACGTTGACCCGGCCCGCCGCGAGGTTGCCGCGGATCTCGGTGCCGTCGATGTGCAGGGCGCGCAGCGAGCGGTCCACCGCGGCCCGAGCGGACTGCGCCCAGGTCAGGTCGATCTGAGCGCCGGACAACCGCAGGTCCCCCTCTATGCGGGCGCTGACCATGCGAATCGTCCCGCCGCTGCGGAAGTTCTCGTCCATCTCGACGTCGCCGTGCACGTGGCTGCGGTCGGCGATGAGCGTGCTGGTCGGGTCGTCGTAGGGCGACTCGCCCCGCCTCGGCGGGCTCATCCCGGGCTCCAGCACGGCGTCGCGCATCCGCAGATCACCGGCGATGGTGGCGCTCGGGATGAACACCAGCCCGGCCACGGTGAAGGACTTCCCGGTGTTCGGGTCGGCGTCGCAGCGCAGCGAACCGCCGAGCTGGATGCCGTTGGCGTTGAGCGCCAACCGGCCCCGGTTGCGCAGCGTGGCACCGGCCAGCGTGAGGTTGCCGCCGATCTTGGCGCCGGGGATGCGGATCTCGCCGGCGACGCTGATCCCCATGGCCAGCATCGCCCCGGCCACCGTCAGCCGGTCGGCGTAGATGGCGCGCCGGCCGGGGTTGTTCAGGTCGCTGCCGTTGAGCAGCAGCGAGCCGCCGAGCTCGGCGTCGGCGAGGTCGATGACGCCGTTGCGACTGGTGCAGTGCAGCAGGTGGGTGTCGCTGGTGGTGCGCAGGTTCCGAGCCTGCATCCCCGGCAGCAGGCAGTTCCGCAGCACCAGTCCGGCCAGCGACGCCTGCCGGACGTCGGGGGCTTCGAGGAACCGGCAGCGGACGAACTCCAGCAGGTAGGGCAGTTCGGCGGCGCGCAGTTCCAGGCAACCGCTGATCACCGCGTCCTTGATGAGGATCACCGGCTGTTGCCGGGCCTTCCTGGTGAAGGGCCGCCAGCTCGCCTCGTCCGGCGAGTCGATCAGCCGCCGCGTGAGGAACTCGCCGCGGATCTCCTTGTCCGCCTCGAACTCCTCGGCCAGCACGTCGAGCGGTTCGCCTTCCGGCGTCTCCGGTCTGCCCTGCCGCAGCAGCTCGTCCACTCGTCGCTCGGCCGCGGTCAGCGGACCGTTGCCGTTCTCCCTCACCTTGCCGCTAGGCACCCGTAGCCCCCGAAACCGCGTGACGCGTTGTCGATCATCTACCTATTAGGACGTCTGACCACGACATGAGGTTTCGCCCCGCACCAGAAAACACCGGGATGGCCTACTTGACCTCCCGTTCCACGTGAAACGACCCCGGCGTGTCGCACACCAACACGCCAGGGTCGTCCGAAGCCCAATTGCACAAGCCCCACGTCAGGCAAGCACCGAAGGTGCTTTCTCAGTGCCCCACCTGAGCAACCTGCAGCGCCGGGGGTTCTCAGACGTCCTCTGGGGAGGACAGCCGCAGCGCCGCGTATTAGACATACTCAAGTCGCGGATCCCGGAGCCAGAGGACGTCTGAGGTTCCCCCACCCGCACCGCTACGCAAGATGACCACGGATGTCTACAGCGGGTCCAGCACTCGGGCTAGGAAGGTGCGGGTGCGCTCCTCCTTCGGGTTGCCGATGACCTCGGCCGGCGGGCCCTGCTCGACGATGCCGCCGCCGTCCATGAACAGGACGCGGTCGGCGACCTCGCGGGCGAACTGCATCTCGTGGGTCACCACCAGCATCGTCATGCCCTCGTCGGCGAGTTGCCGCATCACGCCGAGCACGTCGCCGACCAGCTCCGGGTCCAGCGCCGAGGTCGGCTCGTCGAAGAGCATCACGTGCGGGTTCATCGACAGCGCCCGTGCGATCGCAACCCGCTGCTGCTGACCGCCGGAGAGCTGCGCGGGCATAGAACCGGCCTTCTCGGAGAGCCCGACCTTGGCCAGGTTCTCCTCGGCGACCTTCTCCGATTCCTCCTTCGAGCGGCCCAGCACCTTGCGCTGCGCCACCGTCAGGTTCTCCAGCACCGACAGGTGGGAGAAGAGGTTGAACTGCTGGAAGACCATGCCGACGTGACGCCGGGAGCCGTCGAGGTCGGTGTCCGGGTCGGTCAGCTCGGTGCCGTCGACCGAAACCTTGCCCGCCGACGGCTCTTCCAGCAGGTTCACGCAGCGCAGCAGGGTCGACTTGCCGGACCCGGACGGCCCGATGACGCACACGACCTCGCCGCGCTGGACCTGCAGGTCGATGTCGCGCAGCACTTCCAGCGAGCCGAAGGACTTGCTCAGCCCGGAGAGCTCGATCATCACGTCGCTCACTTGGTGGCCCCCTTGGTCCGGACGCCGCCGAACTTGCGCTCCAGCAGGTCGGAGACGCGCGACAGCGGAATCGTGATGATCAGATAGCACAGACCGGCGATCAGGATCGGCGTCAGCGACTGGTACTGGTTCAGCGCTCCGCGCCCGAACTTGGCGAGCTCGTACTGCCCGACCGACAGACCCAGCAGGTAGATCAGCGACGAGTCCTTGGTCAGCAGGATCAGCTCGTTGGTCAGCGGCGGGAGGATGATCCGGAAGGCCTGCGGCAGCACCACGGTCACCATCGTGCGGCTCGACGACATGCCCAGCGAGCGCGCCGCCTCGACCTGCCCCTTCGGCACCGCCTGGATGCCCGCCCGGATGGTCTCGGCCATGTAGGCGGCGCCGACCAGACCGAGGCTGAGCATCACGGTCGAGAGGTTGTTGAACTTCAGCCCGAAGGCGATCGGCATGCCGTAGCCGAACGCGATGAACACCAGCAGGGCGGGAAGTCCGCGGAACAGCTCGATGTAGCCGGTGGCGATCCACCGGTAGGGGGCGACCGGCGACATCTTCATCAGCGCCAGCACGATCGCCAGGCCGAGGCCGAACGCGAAGCCCACCGCGGTGTAGATGAGGGTGTTGAGCAGCGCGGTGGTGATCACGTCGGGGAACTGCGCCTTGGCGACCTCGATGTTGAAGAACGCCCGGCCGATCTGGCCCCAGTCCGCGATGAAGATCACCAGGGCGAGAACCACGACCAGCACCGCGTACTGGATTCCGAGGTTGAGCCGCGCCCGCTGTCGTCGGCCCATGCCTGCCTTGGGCCGCTCGATCTCGGTTGTCATCGACTTCTCTCCATGTGTCCGGCGGGCTACCGCGACGGTGTGCGCGGCCCCGCTGCACCGCTCGGGGCCGGCGTGTTCGACGCCGGCCCCGAGATGCCACGTATCAGCGGGTCACTCCGGCTTCTTGCCGAACCACTTCTCGTAGATGCGGTCGTACTCACCGGACTGCTTGGCCTTGGCGAGCGACTCGTTGACCTTGGCCAGCAGCGCGGCGTTGCCCTTGCGGACGCCGATTCCGTACTTGTCCCCGGTCACGAACTCCTTGGTGACCTCGGTGTCCGGGTTGTTCTTGGCGAAGTTGTAGAGCACGCCGTTGTCGTTCACCGCGGCGTCGACCTGACCGGTCTTGACCGCGGTCTGCTGCAGGGCCAGGTCGTCGAAGTCCACGACCTCGTAGCCGAACTCGGCCTTGTGCGCCTCGGCGTAGTCCTTGCCGGTGGTGCCGACCTGCACGCCCAGCTTCTTGCCGCGCAGCTGGGGCAGGTCGGTGATGCCCGAACCCTTCTTGACCATCAGGGCCTGCTCCGCGTTGAAGTACGGGTCGGAGAAGTCCAGGTTCTGCTTGCGGGAGTCGGTGATGGTCATCGCGGCGGCGGCCACGTCGCACTGGCCGCTGTTGAGCGACTCACCCGACTGGATTCCCTCGTCGAACGGCGCGTCGACGATCTTCTGCTGCACACCGAGGTCGCGCGCGACCAGGTCCACCAGCTCGACGTCGAAGCCGACGATCTTGCCGCCTTCGCCGGGGAACTGGAACGGCTCGTAGGGGAGGTGGGTGCAGGTGGTCAGCGAACCAGGAGCGATGAGGCTCAGTTCGCCGCCGCCTGGGGCACCGCCGCCCGTCGTGGATTCGACACAACCTGTCACTGCCACAGCCAGGGTCAGCGCGGGCAACATTGCCAGCGCACGGAGGGTCCTGCGACGCGCCACGATGTAACTCCTAGTAGGTGAGAACGCGGGTGCTCGAATGGTGCCACTCGATCGGACGTAAACCCAATACCTCGTGTTGCGAATCCATCAAGTTCGTCGAAATCCGCGATCAACCCGGCGGTCACCGCGCGGCAAACCTGCCTCACCAGGACTGGCCGAGCGAAAGGATTTCCCGCGCTCGCACCGCTTTCGCACCAGAACCACACCCTCCCCACCAGGCCGAACCCCGCCGACCTGTGGCCACCACCACGGCCCGAGCCCAACGCGACCACCACGCACAGTTGCCGACTCGCAGCGCTGAAGAGCGATATGTCGACATCCCGCCACTCCCGGGGGCGTGGTCCCGCCGGCGGTGGCCAGTGGCGGTTCTGGTCCGAACTGTCCGGACGAAGAGGACTCTGATCATGGGCGTTTCGGACCAGAACCGCCCCGTGGTGCGATGTCGACATGTCCCCATGACGACGAAAGGGCCCCTCCCGGAACGGGAAGGGCCCTCGTCGTCACTGATCAGCGCGGTGGTGGTGGCGGTGGGCAGTGGATGATCGGCTGCGGGTTGTACTTGACCTTCTGGTTCTCCGTGCGAACCTGGCCGGTCGTGATGTCCCGGATGGTGCGGGTGTCGACGACGGTGAAGCCGGGCGTGCCCTTGCTCGGGCTGCACGGGCCGGTCGGCGGGCCGGGCTTCTCCATCGGCGGCGTCGGTTCGGTGCGCGGGCCCGTCGACGACTGCACGTCGAACTGCTTGGTGCCCCACAGCTTCACCTTGATCGACGACGGAGTCCACTCCGTGGTGATCATGATGCCGCTCTTGGCGACGTTCTTGAACTTCACGTCGATGATGCTCTTGCCGTTCGGTGACTGGAACACCGTCGCCTCGCGACCGGCCGGGTAGCGGCTGATGTAGTAGCTGTGCGCCTTGTGCTCGACGTCCTGCATGCCCGCGAAGTACGAGGCGTTGTACAGCGTGGTCGCGAACTGCGAGATGCCACCGCCGACCGCCTTGCCCGGGTGGCCGTCCTCGATGATCCCCGACTCCACGTAGCCCTGCGGGACGCCGCGCGGTCCGGTGTAGCCGTTGAGGCTGAACGTCTCGCCCGGACGCAGGATCGCGCCGTTGACCTGCTCGGCGACCCGGCGGATGTTCACACCGGAAGCCGGTTCGAAACCGCCGGTCTGGAACTCGCCGACGACCTCGCGGATGCCGAGCTGGTTGGCCTGGTCGGTGGTGAACTGCGCCGGTGCCGGCACGTAGACCGCCTGGACCGCGCGCTGCTGCGGCTTGCGCAGCGTGTCGAGCAGCGGCGCCAGGCTCTTCTCCCAGTCGACACCGACGCCGTCCTCCGACGGGTGCACGACCGGAGCGCCGTTCTCCAGCTTGATCTCGGCGTTCTTGCCGGGCTTCATGGTGTCGCGCAGCTGCGGTTCGATGGCTCCCACCAGCACGGGACCTTCGAGGCTCGCCTTCAGGCCGCCACGACCGTCGGGGGTGAAGCGCAGCGCCTCGGCGATCGCCTCCGGTGCCAGCGTCGCGTTCTTGCCCTGGCCGCGAACGGTCACCGGGGAGGCCACGGCCGGCTCGGCGATCTCGTGCAGCGCCTTCTGCACGCCCTCGCGGGTGGTGCTCACCGGGAGCTGGGTGACCGGCAGCGAGATCGGCCGGCCCTCAGCCCACTTGGCCTGCACCGCGTCGGCCGCGTGCTGGATGTCGAGGTTCTGGCCGGGCACCGGGTTCACCGGGATCGGCGTGGTGCCCTCGAAGCGGATGTCGCCGTCCGTGGGCTCCAGGCCCAGCTGCGGACTGACCTCCTGCAGCGCCGCCACCAGCTGCTCGCGGTCGCTGCGGCTGACCGGGGTCACGTCGTGGGTGCTGAACAGGGAGCCGATCCGGGTGAAGGGGTTCAGCGGCTCGTCGTCGGCCTTCTTGACCGTCTCGGCCCAGTCCATCTGCAGCCCGACGTCGTCGGGCTTGACGGTGGCGCCGCGGTCGCCGACCTGCAGCCGGACCGGTTTGTCGAGGCCGGGTTCGAGCTCGTCGCGGAGCTTGCTCTCGGCGGCGGCCGGGTCGAGGGTGCCGACGTCGACGCCGGCGACGACGGTGCCGCGCGGCAGCGATCCGCTGGTGAACAGCAGGTCGCCGACGTAGAGCAGCACCAGGGCAGCGGCGGCGGCACCGGCGATCAGGCCGCCCTTGAGCAGCTTCTGCCGCTTCTCGTCGGCGGGCGTGGGTTCGTCGGAGGTGTTCCAGCTCAGCTGGCTGCCCCCGACACCGCCCTGCTGACCGCCGAACATCTGCGTCGCACCGGGATCGGTCTGCTCGGCACCGTGGTAGGCCGTGGGTTGATCGGAGCCGACGGCGGGGATGGTCTGCGTGGCGCCGATGGGGAAGCCGCTGAAGTCCCCGGGCAGCGCGGCGATCTGCTGGGTGCGCTCGCTGTCCGACTCCGGCGCGGGTGATCCGCCCTGGCCCTGGGGGTCCTGGACGGGCCAGGCCTGCGTGGTCCCGGTGTCGGACGCGTGCTGCTGGCCCGAGTCGGTGCGCAGCCGTTCGGTGGACGGGTCCGCACCAGTGCGGTTGTCGTGGTTTTCCGGCACCGCTTCCCCTTCTCCTGTCGGTCGTGCGGTGGGGGCGTGGAAGTGCTCGCTCGCCCGCTCTGGCCGGGGTTCCGGCTCGGGGCGCCGATTACAGGTACAGGCCCGTGCCCTGCTCGGTCTGTTCCGTGGCCACGGCGTGCAGATCCCGCTCCCGCATCACCAGGTACGCCTGCCCCTGGACCTCGACCTCGAACTGCTCGTCGGGGTTGAACAGGACCTGGTCGCCGACCTTGACGGTCCGCACGTGACTTCCCACGCCGAAGACCTCTCCCCAGATCAGCCGCTTGGCCATCTGCGCGGTCGCCGGAATCACGATGCCGCCGCTGCTGCGGCGTTCCCCGGATTCAGCAGCGATGCGCACCATGACCCTGTCGTGCAGCATCTGGATTTCGAGCTTGGCATCGGTCACCCGAAAAGTTTACTTGCCACCGCCGGGTGACCCCGGGGCCAGGGGGCCCTCAAAACACGGCCTTGACCACGCGATTCGCGATTCTCCTGGGCAACGCGCGACGACGGGGCCGCCCTCAACTGAGAGCAGCCCCGTCCACATCCCGATGACCTGGGGTTTCGAGCTCAAATACCAGATAGGTCTCAATTCGTCCCAGCCGTCCCAGCAGTGCCTGTCAGGCGTCGAGACCGCCCATCACCAGCGGCAGCCGGTCCGGGCCGCCGGCCGAGATCGTGATCGGCACGCCCCAGTCCTGCCGTGTCAGCCGGCACGCGGGGTGCTCGACCTCATCGTCGTCGTCGCAGCTGGCGGCCTGAGCGACCACGTGCAGGACGCCCTGCTCGATCCCGTCGGCCAGCACGAGACGACGGGTCAGGTCGGTTCCCACACCCGCGCCCTCGACCAGCAGGTCCTCCGGCGTCGAGGTGATCTCCAGGCGGGTGGAGGGCCCGTAGCGCTCGTCGAGCTTCGTGCCCGGCGGCGGCGTGAACACCACCGCGAGCTCCACCTCGCCCGAAGCGATCTCGGTCGCAGGCCGCTTGACCTGCTGCGACGCACCGCTGATCAGCTTCGCTGCCAGGCCGGGCGGAACCGGGCGCTCCAGCCGGTGGGCGGCGGAGGCGACCACGATCAGCTCGCCGTCGACGACGGTCGCGCCGGAGGGCTCGGAGACGTCGGTGGCCAGCGTCGACACCTCGTCGGTGGCGGGCTCGTAGCGACGGATCGCGCCGTTGTAGGTGTCGCAGACCGCGACCGAACCGTCCGCCAGCACGGCGACGCCCAGCGGGTGCTGGAGCAGCGCCTCGCCCGCCGGACCGTCGGCGTGGCCGAAGTCGAACAGGCCGGTTCCCACGGCGGTGCGGATCGCGAAGCCGTCGCCGTCGGCCTCCACCCAGCGCAGCGCGGAGGTCTCCGAATCGGCCAGCCACAGCCGGTCGCCGCCGTCGGCGAGACCGGAGGTCTGCGCGAAGAACGCCTGGTCAGCGGCACCATCGCGCAGTCCTTCGACGGTGGTGCCCGCGAACCGGCGGACCTCGCCGGTGTTCGGGTCGAACAGGCCGAGCGTGTGGTTGCCCGCCATCGCGATCACCACGCCACCGGCGGGCTCCCACCAGGCGACGTCCCACGGGCTGGTCAGCGGTGTCTCCAGCGCCGGGCCGCTGTCGGACCCGTCCCGCCACTGCTCGCCGGTGCCGGCCAGGGTCGTCACCGCGCCGTCGGAGAGCCGCAGGCCGCGCAGCAGGTGGTTCACCGTGTCGGCGACGACCACGTCGTAGCCGACGGCCGCCGCCACTTCCTCCGGCAGCGCCGCGAGCCCGGCGGGTTCGGCGAACGTCGGCTCGACGCCGTCGGCGCGTCCGCGCTCACCGGTGCCGATGCGGCGCACCACGGTCTCGCCGTCGGACTCGAACTCCACCAGCGAGTGGTTCGCCGAGTCCGAGACCAGCAGGTTCCCGTTGTTCAGCGCGATGACCTTGCCGGGGAACCGCAGCGTGGTCTCCGGCGCGGGCGGTGGCACGTACGGGCCGTCGCCGCGGTGCAGGGTGCCCTTGGCCTCGTGCTCGGCGACGACCTCGGAGATCACGCTGCGCAGCGCCTCGACGTGGCCCTCACCTGCGGCGACGTGCACGACGTAGCCCTCGGGGTCGATGACGACCAGCGTCGGCCACGCCTTCACCGCGTAGTTCTGCCAGGTGGTCAGCTCGGGGTCGTCGAGCACCGGGTGGTGCACGGCGTAGCGCTCGACGGCGGCGATCAGGGCGTCCGGATCGGCCTCGTGCTCGAACTTCGGCGAGTGCACGCCGACGGTCACGACCTCGTCGGCGAACTCGGCTTCGAGCGGGCGCAGCTCGTCGATCACGTGCAGGCAGTTGATGCAGCAGTAGGTCCAGAAGTCCAGGACGACGACCTTGCCCCGGAAGTCCTGGAGCTGGAGCTCCTTGCCTCCGGTGTTCAACCACTGCCGTCCCACCAGCTCGGCGGCACGAACCCGACCCCGACGTTTCTGCTGCTCAACACTCACAACAGGAGTCAACAACACCCCCACGACGACTGTTCCCAGGGGCCGGGGTCGTTGAGTCGCGCCTCACTGCCGCCTTCGGACGGCAACAGCACCGGACCGCTGGGGCGATCGGGCGGACGAGGGACTCCGTTTGCGAGCTCGGGATGCGGGCGTGACCACCTAAGGTCACTTGATCGTGGAACATTCGGCTGCGCAGGGGTGCCTTCGGTCGCGGTCGGCGGTGCGGCTGATCGGTGAGCTGGGGGCGGCGGTCGTCGTCGCGGCCGCCACGAGCCTGGCGGTGCAGCTGCCGATCGCGCGGTTCGGGCTCAGCGAGCCGACCGCCCTGCCGGAGGTCGCGGCCACCGCCTGCGCGGTCGTCGTCCTCGCGCTGCTGCTCGGCGTCGCGCTGCTCGACGTCGCCGGCCGCAAGCTGGTGCCCGCGGTGTGGGTGGCGCTGTCCGCGCTGGTCACCTCCGTGCTGGCGTGGCCGCTGGAGCCGACCCGGCTCTACTACGGCGGCACCTCGATCGACCAGATGTTCCGGACGCAGTACCTGACGCGGCTGGCGGACTCGCCGGTGCTCGCGGACATGAACTACGCGGATCTGCCGCCGTACTACCCGGCGGGCTGGTTCTGGCTCGGCGGGCGTTTCGCCGAGCTGACCGGGATGCCCGCCTGGGCGGCGTTCAAACCGTTCGCGCTGATGACCGTCGCGATCACCTCGGTCGTCGCCTTCGTGCTGTGGAGCGCGGTCCTGCGGCGGCGGATCGCGGTGCTGGCCGCGGTCGCCACCGGCCTGTCGGGGTTCCTCCACGGGTTCGACGAGCCGTACGCGTGGATGGCGGCGGCCTGGCTCCCGCCGGTCGCCGTCGTGGCCTGGCACCTGCTGCGCTGCCGGGCGCACCGGCACGCCCGGGCCGTGATCGGCGTCGGCGTGTTCCTCGGCTTCGCGGGACTGACCTACGCGCTGCACCTGGCGTTCGCGACCGCCGTGGTCGTGACGATGGCGGTCGTGCTCGCCGCGCGGCGGAGCCGTCCCCTCCGGGAGCTCGCGCCCCGCGTGCTCGGGATCGGCGCGGTCGCCGGGGTGGTGGCGCTGATCTGCTGGGGTCCGTTCCTGGTGGCGCGGCTGAGCGGGGCGCCCTCGGCGGGAGCGGCGAACAACTACCTGCCGCCGGAGTCGGTGCCGCCGTTGCCGTTCCTGGAGCCCTCGTTGTTCGGGGTGCTGTGCCTGGCCGGTTTCTGCTGGTCGGTGCTGGCCTTCCGGCACAGCGAGGTGGCCGCGGCGCTGCTGGTGCTCACCGGCGTGGTCTACCTGTGGTTCGGGCTGTCGACGGTGGCGGTCGCGGCGCACACGACGCTGCTGGCGTTCCGGGTGGCGGTGGTGCTCGACGTGGCGCTGGCCGTGGCCGGTGTGCTGGGGATCCTGGAGCTGCGGCGGCGGGTCCAGCCACTGCTGCCGGAACGCGTGCGGGTTCAAGCGGCGGCGCTGACGTTCCTGCTGGGACTGGCCGGCGCGGTCGGCGTCGTGGAGACGGCGTTGACCTCCGAGATCGCGGAGGCCGCCGAGCCGGCCCACACCGACTACTACCCGACGGGGAGCAACGCGCAGCGCCAGGACGACCCCGCCGTCGACGGCGCCTGGCACGACGACCTGCTGCGCGCCGTGCGCGAGACGACCGGCCGCGAACCCTCGGACACCGTGCTGCTGACGGACCACTACCCGCTGCTGTCCTTCGCGCCCTTCTGGGGCTTCCAGCAGGAGACCCCGCACTACGCCAACCCGCTGTCCCGGTACGAGGACCGCTCCGCCGAGATCTCCCGGTGGGCCCAAGCCGGTGATCCGCGCAGGCTGCGGGAGCTGCTGCGACGCGGCGAGTTCGCGCCGCCGAACGCGTTCGTGCTGCGGCGGCGGCCGGACGGCCTGCACATCACGCTGTCCCACGACGCGTTCCCGCACCAGCCCAACGTGCAGGTCTACGACGTGCGGTTCGACCCCGCCCTGTTCGACTCGCCCGGGATCGTCCGGCAGGACGTGGGCCCGTTCGCGGTGATCGGGGTGCGCTGAGCTCAGGGCGTGGGCAGCAGGGTCTTCGCCGTGGCGGTGATCGTGGCGAGCGCCGTTCGGGCCAACGGGTGGCTGCTGCCGCCGAGCCGGGTGGCGGCGAGGATCCTGCGGGCCGGGGCGGGCTCGCCGTGCAGCGGGATGCGCACCACCGGCCAGTCGTGCAAGCGTGCCAGGCGCGGGACCAGGATGATGCCGAAGTGGTGCGCGACCAGGGCCGTTCCGGTGTCCCACTCGTCGGCGTGGTGCGCGACGTTCGGGCTGAACCCGGCTGACATGCAGGCGGCGCGCACCAGCTGGTGGTAGGTGCTGCCGGGGCGTCCGACGATCCACTGCTCGTCGGCGACGTCGGCCAGCGACACCCGGGAGCGCTCGGCCAGCCGGTGACCGACCGGCACCACCAGGTCCAGCGGGTCGTCGAGGAGCTGCTGCTGCTCGAAGCGCTCGTCCGCGGACGACGGCAGATCCGCGGTGTTGATCACCAGGGCCAGGTCGGCGTCGCCGGAGAGCAGCAGGTCGAAGCAGCGCGCCGGTTCGGCCTCGATCACCCGGACCTGGACCTGCGGGTAGTGCTCGCGCAGCGCCGCCGCGGCCGGTGGGAGCAGGCGGGTGGCGGCGGTGGAGAAGCCGCACAGCGCGAACGAGCCGCTGGGGTGTTCCGCCGTGGCGGCGAGCTCCGCGTAGGCGCGCTCGACCTGGGCGTGCAGCACCTCCGCGTGGCGCAGCACGGTACGGGCGGCGGCGGTGAGCTTGATGCCGCGGCCGGACTGGATCACCAGCTCCGTTCCGAGTTCGTCGGCGAGCTGGCGGAGCTGGTACGACACCGCCGAGGGCGTGTAGTTCAGCGCCGCCGCGGCCGCCGTGACGGTGCCGTGGTGGGAGACCATCTGCAGCACCTTGAGCCGAGGATCGATCATGCGACCATTTTGCACGGTCCTCGCGCGAAACGTTTGATTTTCCTCAGCGTTCATGCTCGGCAAGCTGGCCACGTGACGCTCACAGCTCCCGCCCCGTCCCGCTCGACCCGCACCGGCCTCTACGTCCTCGTCGTGCTCACCGTCGGCGCCTACCTCCCGAGCCCGCTGCTGCCCGGCTACCAGCACGACTTCGGGTTCGGCGACCTGTCCATGACGCTGATCTACGCCACGTTCGCGCTGGTCAGCGCACCTGCTCTGCTGCTGCTGGGACCGGCCACCGACGTCGTGGGACCGCGGTCGGTGCTGCGCGCGAGCCTCCTCGCGGGAGCCGTCGCCTCGCTGTGCTTCGCGCTAGCCTCCGGTCCGCTGTGGCTGGTGGCCGGGCGTGCCGCGCAGGGCGTCGCGCTGGGCGCGGCGACCGGCGCTGCGAGCGTGCTGATCAGCCAGAACGTCCGTGAGCGAGGTGCGCTGCTGGCCAGCACCGCGTTCGTGGCCGGTACCGCCGCCGGTCCGATCGTGGGCGGGGTGCTCGCCGAGCACGCCCCGGCGCCGTTCGTGCTGCCCTTCCTCCTGCACCTGGTGGCGCTGGGGTACGGCTGGTCCCGCGTCTCCGCCCTGTCAGCGTCCGCGCCGGGCGGCCGGTGGCGGCCGACCCGGCCGCGGATCCCGTCGGGCATGCGCTCGGTGTTCGGCGTGTCCGCCGCGACCGGGTTCCTCGCCTGGACCGTGGTCGGCCTGTTCCTCTCGCTGATCCCCGCCCTGCTGGACCGCGCCGGCCACACCGACCTGGCGGTGTCCGGCTCCGTGCTCGGCGCGGTCCTGATCTGCTCGGTGCTGACCCAGCCGCTCGTGAGCCGCTGGGGAGCGCACCGGGCGCAGCTGCTCGGGCTGTGGGCGCTGTTCGTCAGCCTCGTGCTGCTGGCGCTGGCGGGCGGCGGCTCCGCGCTGGTCACGCTGATCGCGGCGGTCACGGCGGGCGCCGGGCACGGGCTGGCGTACGGAGGCGCCGCCGCTGCCGTCGAGCGAGCGGCACCTCCGGCGCAGCGCGGCGCGATCACCGGAGCGCTCTACCTCGCCTTCTACCTGGGGGCGGGTTGCCCGGCGATCGCGGTCGGCCTCATCACGCTCGGCGAACCGCTGGGCACGGCGACGTCCTGGGTCGCGGTCGCGGCGGCCGGCCTCGTGCTGCTGACGCTGCTCGTCGCGAATTCGCTCGCGCCGGGTCGCTCCGCGCGGCAACATCAGCGGGATGCGACCGGGCGATCGACAACGCACTTCACGAGCGCTGAGCGCGGCGGTGGCCGCCGGCCGGGAGCTCGGCCTCGACGTGAGCGAGGCGCGAGTGCTGCACGACCTGTTCTCCGTCGTCGTGCACCTCGCACCGGCGCCGGTGGTCGTCCGGGTGCCGGTGGTGCTGCCCCGCTCCAGCGGCATCGCGGTCCAGGCGATGCGGCAGCGGACCGAGCTCGACGTGGTGGCGTGGCTGGCTGAGCAGGGGCATCCGGTGATCCCGCCGAGTCCGCTGGTGCCTGCCGAACCCGTCCAGCGCGACGGGTTCTCGATGACGTTCTGGCAGTTCACCGAGATCGTCGAGGCCACCGAGCCCGACTACGCGCGCAACTCCGGGCTGGTCGCCGACCTGCACCGGGCGCTGCGCGGATACCCCGGCGAGCTGCCGTTCCTGTCGGCAGCCGAGCCGCGGATGATCACCGATGCCCTGGTCGACCTCGAAGCGCGGCGAGACCTGCTGGACCCGGCCGATCTCGACCGCGCCCGGCGGGAGTGGGCGGTGCTGGAACCGCTGGTGAGTGCGCGCGAGGCGTTCGAAGCGGAGTTCGGAGCGGAACTCCAGCCGATCCACGGAGACGCACCGCCGTTCAACATCGTCCGCACCCCCGACGGCGAGCTCTGCGCCGACTTCGAGCTGGTCACGCTCGGTCCGGTCGAGTGGGACCTGGCGGCCTTCGGCCCCGAGTGCGAGGCGTCCTACGACGCCCGCGCCCGGTCGCTGGGCCTGCGGCGGCTCGACCGGCGCGTGCTGCGGTTCGTCAACGCCGTCGGCGCGCTTCGGTCGGTCGCGTGCCTGGCTCTCGTGCCGCAGCTGCCGATGCTCGCCGACGCGGTGCGGCCCGCGATCGAGCAGTGGCGGACCACCCCGTTCGCCGGGGGTCTGAGCGGCTGAACCGGTGAGCCCTCGCGCTCGGTGCGGGCGCGGCGATCGGAGCAGTGCGCGGCGAATACCCGTCAACGCCGTTCCCCGGGGTCCGCGCGCTGCGGAGACCGGAACTGGAACGTCAAGGACTCCAGCATCACCGGGCTGCGGGACTACTGGCCCACCGATGACCGGGTGGACGTCGCCAGCACCGACATCTGGGAGAAGGCGGCGCCGTCGCAGGCCGACCACGACGCGATGCGGCAGGTCGCCGCCGGTCGCCCGATCGCGCTCGGCGAGGTCGGCGCGGTCCCCGCGCCCGAGCTCCTCGATGCCCAGCCGGACTGGTCGTACTTCATGCTCTGGGCCGAGTACCTCGACCAGAACGATCCCGCCGAGGTCCAGCGCACCTGCTGGGACGACCGAGTCCTCGTCCTCGACGAGATGCGGCGCTGATCAGAACGCGGCGGAGGCGGGCTGGAGGACCCCGGAAATTGGAAAGCCCCGCGATGCTGCCAGGTCGGGGGTCCGACAGCACCGCGGGGTCATCATGAATATCGACACCCACCCTGGGTTCGTTACACACGTTGCACGATGTGTCTTAGGTCACTGTTATTCACCCGCTCCGGCGGCGGAAGGGCGCGGAAACCGCACGGCTCGTGTCGATGTTGGCCGTCCATCGCCTCGCATCAGGCGATCTAGCGCTCTTCCTATACGAGGCTAGAGATCGCGATGGACCGCTAGTCCTGGGTCAGCAGGTAGCGACCGAAGTGCGGGACCGTGAAGGCGATCTGGCCGCGCTCCCCGGAGTAGACGAGCCCCTTCTTGATCAGCGCGTCGCGGGCCGGGGACAACGAGGACGGACGTCGCTCCAGGTACTCGGCGATCTTGGCCGTGGGAGCGGGCTCGTCCTTGCCCTCGACGAGCTCCGCCATGGCGCGCAGGTACTCGCGCTCCGCCGGAGTCGCCCGCTCGTAGCGGGAGCCGAAGAAGCCGACCGCCAGCTCCGACTCCGCCTCCGGAGCCGCCAGCCGGACGTCCTCCTCGGCGATCTCGGTGCGCACGGCCGCGTCCCAGGTCGCCTTGCCGTAGGCCTGCACGAAGTACGGGTAACCGCCCGAGACGGTGAACAGCGTGTCGAGCGCGGCCGGGGTGATCTCGGCTTCTTCCCGCTCGATCGGCGCGATCACGGCGCGGTCGGCGTCGGAGCGGTCCAGCCGGTCGATGCGGACGTAGCGGAACAGCCGCTCCGAGTAGGACTTGCTGGCCGACAGCACGGCGGGCACATGCGGCAGTCCGGCCCCGACGACGACCAGCGGCGCGCCGGACTGGGACAGCTCGTGGCACGCCGCGCACAGCGCGGAGACGTCCTCGGCCTGCACGTCCTGCATCTCGTCGAGCAGCAGCGCGATGCCGGTGCCCACGTCGGCGGCGAGGTCCGCGACCTCGGTGAACAGCTCGACGAGGTCGATCTCGATGTCTCCGGAATCGGCCCGGCCCACCGCGGCGGGCACGTCGATGCCCGGTTGCCAGCGGTCGCGCAGCTTCGCGTCGGCCGGGTTGGCCTTCAGCGCGAACGCCTTCAGCACCGCCAGGACCTCCTCGACCCGGTCCGGGGCGCGGTGGCGGACGGCCAGGTCGCGGATCGCGCGGTGCAGGGCGGCGGACAGCGGGCGGCGCAGGCCGGCCTCCGGGCGCGCCTCGACCTTGCCCGCGCCCCAGCCGCGCCGGACCGCCATCGAGCGCAGTTCGCCGAGCAGCACGGTCTTGCCGACGCCGCGGAGTCCGGTCAGCACCAGGCTCCGCTCCGGACGGCCTCGGGCGACTCGTTCCAGCACGACGTCGAAGGCGTCCAGCTCGCGAGCGCGTCCGGCCAGTTCAGGCGGTCGCTGTCCGGCGCCGGGGGCGAAGGGGTTGCGGACCGGGTCCATAACCGTCGGACTGTATCCGCGTTTCTAGCTCAGATTCGATACTTGGCGAGATTCCGGTACAGGCGTGTTCACCTCCCCACCGACCCCGGTCCCGTTCCCGGTCCCGATCCCGGTCCCGATGCCGGTGCCGGTGCCGGTGCCGGTGCCGATGCCGGATTTCAGTGGAAACCCGGAACCCGACTTCCACTGAAATCGGAGCCCTGGTTTCCACTGAAATCCGGTCGATCGAGGTTCCGGATCGGGGTGTATCCGGGTGTGTAGTGATTTTGCTAGAGATCTGTATATTGCCCGATGAGCATGCGAAAGCCCCGGTCACCGAGGTGCACCGGGGCTTTCGCGTCAGGCGGGAGCGTCAGCGTTCGACGATCGCCGTGAGGCCCTGACCACCTGCCGCGCAGATGGAGATCAGGCCCTTGCCCTTGCCCTTCTCGGCCAGCAGCTTGGCGAGCGTGGCGACGATGCGACCACCGGTCGCGGCGAACGGGTGACCCGCGGCCAGCGAGGATCCGTTGACGTTGAGCTTCGCGGTGTCGATCTCGCCCAGGACCTTGTCCCGGCCCAGGCGGTTCTTGCAGAAGTCCGGGTCCTCCCAGGCCTTCAGCGTCGACAGCACCTGCGAGGCGAACGCCTCGTGGATCTCGTAGAAGTCGAAGTCGCCGAGCTGAAGCTCGTTGCGGTCGAGCAGCTTCGGGACCGCGTAGGCCGGGGCCATCAGCAGGCCCTCGTCACCGCTGACGTGGTCGACGGCGGCCGGCGCGATGTCCGACAGGTAGGCCAGCACCGGGATGTTGTTGGCCTTGGCCCACTCCTCGCTGGCCAGCAGCACGGTGGAGGCGCCGTCGGTCAGCGGGGTCGAGTTGCCCGCGGTCATGGTGGCGCCCTCGCCCTTGCCGAACACCGGCTTGAGCTTGGCGAGCTTGTCCACCGAGCTGTCCGGGCGCAGGTTCTGGTCCTTGGCCACGCCCTGGAACGAGGTGATCAGGTCGTCGAAGAAGCCGCGGTCGTAGGCGGCGGCGAGCCGGTGGTGGCTGCGCGCGGCCAGCTCGTCCTGGGCTTCGCGGGTGATCTCCCAGGCCAGCGCGGTCTTCGCCGCGTGCTCACCCATGGACAGACCGGTGCGCGGCTCGGAGTTCTGCGGGATCTCCGGCACCACGTGCTGCGGCCGGGCGCCGGCCAGCGCCTTGATCTTGGCGCCGGTGGTCTTGGCGTGGTTGGCCTTGAGCAGCACCCGGCGGAAGTCGTCGTTGACCGCGATGGGGGCGTCGCTGGCGGAGTCCACGCCGCCGCCGATGCCGACCTCGATCTGGCCGAGCGCGATCTTGTTCGCGACCGAGACGACCGCTTCCAGCCCGGTCGCGCACGCCATCTGCACGTCGTGGGCCGGCGTGCGAGGGTCGAGCTTGGAACCCAGCACGGTTTCGCGGGCGAGGTTGAAGTCACGGCTGTGCTTGAGCACGGCGCCGGCGACGAACTCGTCGACGGCCTTGTCCGCGAGGCCGAACCGCGCGACCAGCCCGTCGAGCGCGGCGGTGAGCATGTCTTGGTTGGACGCGCGAGCGAAGGGACCGCCGGATCGCGCGAACGGGATCCGATTGCCGCCGAGGATCGCGACTCGCCGAACGGTGGTCATACCTACTCCCTCGTTGCTGGTTCGTTCCTGGCCAATCTAATCTACTCGCGGGTAGGTTAGCCGTCGAGCGACCGCGCGACTTCGTGTCCGAACCCTCATGAACCGCCTCCTCGGGAGTGTCCAGAGATGTCCGATCGATACCAGCAGTTCACCCAGTCCGCGTTCGGGCGCCAGTTCGTCAAGAAGCTTGGCCTGCCCGACCCGACCCCGCTGCGCCGCTTCAAGCCCGGCGAGCCGCTGATCACCGGTCCGGTGCTGCTCGGCGGTTCGGGCCGGCTCGCCGACTCGCTGAACGCGACCTTGCAGGAAGTCGGTGCCGACGTCCGCAAGGAGCGCGCCGACGACGAGCGCTACGCCGCCCTGGTCTTCGACGCCACCGGAATCACCTCCAGCGAGGGCCTGCGCGCCCTGTACGAGTTCTTCGCGCCCGCGATCCGGCAGATGGACCGCTGCGGACGGCTGATCGTCCTCGGCACCCAGCCGGAAGCATTGTCCGACCCGCGCGCGGCCACCGCTCAGCGCGCGCTGGAGGGCTTCACCCGCACCGCGGGCAAGGAGCTCAAGCGCGGCGCCACCTCCCAGCTGGTCTACGTCGCCGACGGCGCCGAGAAGGCCACCGACTCCACGCTGCGCTTCCTGCTGTCCGGCAAGTCCGCCTACGTGTCCGGCCAGGTCGTCCGCATCGGCAAGGCCGACGTGCCGGAGATCGCCCAGGACCGCCCGCTGCAGGGCAAGATCGCGCTGGTCACCGGTGCTTCCCGGGGCATCGGCGCGTCCATCGCCGAAACCCTGGCGCGCGACGGCGCCCACGTGGTCTGCCTGGACGTGCCCGCGCAGGGCGGCGAGCTCAGCGAGGTCGCCAACCGCATCGGCGGCTCGGCCCTCCAGCTCGACATCACCGCTGAGGACGCCCCCGCCAAGCTCGCAGAGCACTTCAGCGAGCGGCACGACGGCCTGGACATCGTGGTGCACAACGCGGGCATCACCCGCGACAAGACGATCGGCCGGATGAGCGAGGCCCAGTGGGACTCGGTGCTCGCGGTGAACCTGACCTCGCAGGAGCGCATCAACGAGAAGCTGCTCGGCAAGGGCTCCCCGCTGCGCGCCGGTGGCCGGATCATCTGCGTGTCGTCGATGAGCGGCATCGCCGGCAACGTCGGCCAGGGCAACTACGCCGCGTCGAAGGCCGGTGTGATCGGGCACGTGCAGTCCACCGCGCCGCTGGCCGCGAAGAAGGGCGCCACCATCAACGCGGTCGCGCCGGGCTTCATCGAGACCAAGATGACCGCCGCGATCCCGCTGTTCGTGCGGGAGGCCGGTCGCCGGATGAACAGCATGTCGCAGGGCGGCCAGCCGGTCGACGTCGCCGAGACCATCGCCTGGTACGCCAACCCCGCGTCGGGCGGCGTCAACGGCAACGTGGTCCGGGTCTGCGGCCAGAGCCTGCTCGGCGCCTGAGGTCGGGAGAGGACATGCCGGAACTTTCCACCGCTCCGAACCTGGGGTCGCTGTACCTCAAGGCCGCCGCGACGGGCCCGACCCGCCGGGGCGGCGAGCTCCCCGACACCGAGTACGTGCGGCGCGGGATCACCATCGATCCCGTGCATCTCGCCGAGTACAACCGGGTCTGCGGGTTCGGGCTGCGCGACGAGCTGCCGATCACCTACCCGCACATCCTGTCGTTCCCGGCGTCGGTGCAGCTGATGACCGACAAGGGCTTCCCGTTCCCGCTGGTCGGCCTGGTGCACGTGGCCAACCGGATCCAGCAGGACCGGCCGCTGCTGGTAACCGACGAGCTGACGCAGAAGGTCCGGGTCGCCGACCTGCGCCCGCACCCGAAGGGCAAGCAGTTCGACGTGGTCACCGAGACCAGCGTCGACGACGAGATCGTCTGGCGGGAGACCAGCACCTACCTGCGGGTGGGCAAGCGGGACGAGAACGCCCCGCAGCAGCGGCGCCGGGAGATCGAGCCGGGCGCGGCGTCGGGCACGTGGCGGGTCCCCGCCGACATCGGCCGCGAGTACGCGGCGGTGTCCGGCGACCGCAACCCGATCCACCTGCACCCGCTGACCGCGAAGGTCTTCGGCTTCCCGAAGGCGATCGCGCACGGCATGTGGTCCAAGGCCCGCTGCCTGGCGGCGCTGGAGGGCCGGATCCCCGGGGCGTTCACGGTGGACGTCGACTTCGCCAAGCCCCTGCTGCTTCCGTCGAAGGCCGACTTCACGATGCGCCCGACGGGCTCCGGCTGGGACTTCGCCCTGCACTCCCGATCCGGAAAACCGCACCTCACGGGCTCGATCACGAGCTGACCCGACGACCGGCCCCCTGCCGCGGACGACCCGTCGCAGGGGGCCGGTCCGTCGCGGCGCGGTGGTCAGGAGCCGGTGGGGTCCTCGGTCTGGGAGGACGGGAACCACGAGCGGCCCTCGACGAGCTCGCCGAAGCCGAGCCAGAGCATGTTCATCAGTCGCATGGCCATGCCCTCGGCGGTGAAATCGGGGTGCTGGAACCACCACTCGACGAGCGCTTCACCCGCTCCGACCAGGGCCGCCGCGAAGGGTTCGGTCTGCTCGGACTGCATCGGCTGCGGCTGGTCGGTGGTCGCCTCGGCGAGCAGCGCCGCGATCAGCTGGGTGGCGCGCTCCCGCCATTCGGAGAGCTCCTGGACGTAGGGCTCGCCGGGCACGTCTCCCTGGCGGTGCAGCAGCTGCCAGCCCGCCTTGTTGACGTGCACGTACTCGAAGAACATGTGCAGGCGGTGCCAGAGCTGGTCGGCCGGGGCCAGACCGGTCCCGATGTCCGCGCCGATGGCTTCGACCAGCTTCGCGGCTTCCCGGCGGACGCAGGCGACGAACAGCTCGTCCTTGGCACCGAGGTAGGCGTAGAGCATCGGTTTCGAGATGCTCGCGGTCTCGGCGATCTCGTCCATCGACGCGTTGTGGAAACCGTGCTTGGCGAACACCTCCACGGCTGCGTCGAGAATCTGCCGCTCGCGAACGGCCCTCGGCAAACGCCGGGAACGCGGGCGCTCGCTGTCCCGATGATCTTCCATCTCACCTCATACCCTGGTAATTCGCCTCAGGTTAGTGGAGCGACTCAGTTCTGGTGCCTTGCCCGCCAACCTACTCGTGCGTAGTCTTACCCTCCGGTAGGTAATGGAGGTGGGCAGCGATGCCTCAATCCCCGTCGGACCCCATCGCGACCCTCGCCCACGTCGACCCGCGGGAGATCGACAAGGCCGAGCTGGTCCAGCTGCTGCGCGCCGCCTCCGAATCCGCCGCCGACGGCGGGATCGACCTCAGCGAACTGACCCCCGACCAGTTCGCGCGGCTGATCTCGCGCGCCTCGGAGGATCAGCTCAACGCAGTGCTCGCCAGGCCGGAACTGCGCGAGAGCATCATCGACGAGATCTTCCGGCGCATGAGCGAGCACTACCAGCCCGAACACGCCAAGCGCCGTCACGCGGTGGTCAACTGGCGGATCGGCAAGGGCGAGGACCTGCTGCACTACGAGTGCGCGCTCTCCGACGGCCGCTGCCAGGTGACCAAGGGCGCTCAGCACGACGCCGCGACGGTCACCATCACCATGGTCCCGCTGGACTTCCTGCAGCTGACCTCCGGCAACACCACCGCCCCGAAGCTGGTGATGGCGCGGCGGGTCAGGCTCGCCGGCGACATCGGTTTCGCCGTCAACCTGCCCAAGCTCTTCCAGATACCGAAGGCGTGAACTTCCCCTCGGACACCGGGTCGGCGGAAAAAGCCCCCCACGGCGACCCGGCACCAAGCGAACGGACCGCGCTCCCCACCCCCCAAGTGGAGGCGGTCCGTTCGCGTTTTCCCGATCGCACCCCTTTAGCAGATCAACTTGTTCCAGAGGTTAACCGCAGGTCAGTGGCATATGACACGGTGCGGAATTGCACAACGGGTACCGGTGTTGACGTGGTAGAGGGCAGTATGCGGCTTGGCGGATGTGTGAGATCGATTCATCCGGCTGGATCGGGATCGCTGTTGCACCATGTGCGTGGGCAGGTGCAAGGCACTGATCCAATTGGGTGAACCGCGTGCCGCCGCGTCAGGATGAGCGGCGGCATGCGTCCCACCGGTGGGTGAAGGACCCGCGAGGTCCAACGCTCATCGAACGAGCTCCGCGGGGAGAGCTCGGCTCGGCCAACGCTTCGATGACGAACGGGAGGGCGAAGCGGTGAAGAAGTTGACGACCCCTGAGGTGGAAACGCCGATCTTCAAGCAGCTCAACAACGAGCTCGGCGAACTGCCGGAGATCGACATCCACGACTTCGACAAGCACGCGTTCGACTTTCTCCGCGAGTACGACGAGCAGAAGTCCCAGGAGCCCGAGCAGGAGACCTCGGCGGAGGCGGGAGAACCCGTCGCCGTGTCGGCAGGCTCCGCCTCCGGTTCCGGATCTTCGAGCTCCGGGAACTCCGGATCCCGCCGCGGCGGACGCCGTCGCAAGGGGAACTGACCAGACTTGGCCGAACGGCCCGCACCGCAATCCGGGGGGATGGCGGGAGCGGGCCGTTCGTCTGCCCTGGGACTGTCGGTGCCGCCTGCCACTCTGGTCGGCATGACCGGATGGCAGGAGTTCGCCGAACAGGCACCTGAGCTGGCCTCGGCCGCTCGGGCTCGGCTGGAGTCGATGCAGCACCACGTGCTGGCGACGTTGCGCCAGGACGGCGCGCCTCGCGTGAGCGGCACGGAGGCCGGCTGGTACGGGGGAGACCTGACGTTCGGGTCCATGCCCGGCGCCCGCAAGGCCCGCGACCTGCAGCGCGACGGGCGCTTCGCGCTCCACACCAACCCCGGCGACGGGACGATGTCCGCACCGGACGTCAAGATCTCCGGCGTGGCCGTCGAGGTCACCGGCGACGAGCAGGCCGCGTGGGTGGCCGAGGCGCAGCCGCCGCAGACCGACGCCCACCTCTTCCGCTGCGCGATCACCGAGGTCGTCACCACGAGGCTCTCCGACGACCAGACCCACCTGGTGATCACCTCGTGGACCCCCGAGCAGGGGATTCGGATCTTCAAGCGCACGTGAGGGGCGCCCCGGGCTCGCCCGGGAACGCCCCTCGGCTGTGCATCAGAAGGTGAACGCCATGCTCGGGTTCGCCAGCAGCGCGCCCACGTCGGCGAGGTACTGGGAGCCCTGCTGACCGTCGACCACGCGGTGGTCGAAGCTCAGCGCCAGCTGGCACACCTTGCGCGGCACCACCTGGCCGTCGACCACCCACGGCATGTCGCGGATCGCGCCGAACGCGAAGATCGCGGACTCACCGGGGTTGATGATCGGCGTGCCGGTGTCGACGCCGAAGACGCCGACGTTGGTGATGGTGATCGTGCCGCCGACCATGTCCGCAGGAGTCGTCTTGCCCTCCCGGGCGGTGTTGGTCAGCTGCTCCAGGGCCTCGGCGAGCTCGCGCAGCGACATCCGGTCGGCGTCGCGGACCTTGGGCACCACCAGTCCGCGGGGCGTTGCCGCCGCGACCCCGAGGTGCACGTAGTCCTTGTAGACGATCTCGCCCGCCGCCTCGTCCCAGGTCGCGTTGACGTCCGGGGTCCGGCGGGCGGCCAGGCACATGGCCTTGGCCGCGAACGCCAGCGGCGTGATCTTCACACCGCGGAACGCCGGGTCCGACTTGAGCTGCTCGCGCAGCTCCATCATCGGCGTGACGTCGACGGTCAGGAACTCGGTGACGTGCGGCGCGGTGAACGCGCTGTCCACCATCGCCTGCGCGGTCGCCTTCCGGACGCCCTTGATCGGCACCCGCCGCTCGCGGTCACCGGAAGGAGCGGCGGCCGGCGTGGCCGGAGCAGCGGTCGGAGCCGCCGCGGCCTGGACGTCGTCGCGGGTGATCACGCCACCCGAGCCGGACCCGGCCAGCGAGCGCAGGTCGACGCCGAGGTCCTTGGCGAGCTTGCGGACCGGCGGCTTGGCCAGCGGCACGAACCCACCGGCCTCTTCGACCTGCGGTTCCTCCGGTTCCGGCGGTGCGACGGCGGTGGCGGTCGCGGTGCCGTTGGTCGGCGTGCCGTTGGTGGCCGGGTGCCGGTCCTTGCGCGGACGCCGCTTGGCCGCCGAGGTCCGCGGACCGTAGCCGACCAGCGTGGCGATCCGACCGTTGGACTCCTCGCCGATCTTGCCCGAGCCCTCGTCCGGCTCGGGTTCCGGTTCGGGGTCGGCACCGGCCATGTCGATGCTGATGATCGGCGTGCCGACCTCGACGGTCTGGCCCGGCTCCACCAGCAGGTCGCGGATCGTGCCCGCCCACGGGCAGGGCAGCTCCACCGACGCCTTGGCCGTCTCGATCTCCACGATCACCTGGTTGACGGTGACGTTCTCGCCCGGCTGCACCTTCCAGCCGACGATCTCCGCCTCGGTCAGGCCTTCGCCGACGTCGGGCAGCGGGAACTTCTTGAGCGCCATCGATGAACTCCCCTCAGTACGCCAGCGAACGGTCGACGACGTCCAGCACCCGGTCGAGGTCGGGCAGGAAGCCCTCCTCCAACTTCGACGGCGGGTAGGGCGTGTCGAACCCGGTCGCCCGCAGCACCGGGGCCTCCAGCGAGTAGAAGCACTCCTGCTGCACCCGGCTGGCGATCTCCGAGGTCACCGACGACTCCGACGGCGCCTCGCTGACCAGCACCAACCGGCCGGTGCGACGCACCGACTCGAACACCGGCCCCAGGTCCAGCGGGGACAGCGCGCGCAGGTCCACGACCTCCAGGTCCAGCCCGTCCTCGGCCGCGGCGGTCGCCGCGTCGAGGCAGGTGCGCACCATCGGGCCGTAGGCCGCGACGGTCACCGCCGAGCCGGACCGCACGACGCGGGAGCTCAGCAGCGGCAGCGGATCGATGGAGGTGTCGAGCTCCGCCTTCTCGTAGTAGCGGCGCTTGGGCTCGAAGAACAGCACCGGGTCGTCGCACTCGATGGCCTGCTGCAGCATCCAGTAGGCGTCCACCGGGTTCGAGCAGGACACCACCTTCAGGCCGGCGATGTGCGCGAACAGCGACTCCGGCGATTCCGAGTGGTGCTCCACGGCACCGATGCCGCCGCCGAAGGGGACCCGGATGACGATCGGCATCTTGACCTTGCCCTGGCTGCGGTAGTGCAACTTGGCGAGCTGACTGATGATCTGGTCGAAGCCGGGGAAGATGAAGCCGTCGAACTGGATCTCGCACACCGGCCGGTAGCCGCGGATGGCCAGGCCGATCGCGGTGCCGATGATCCCGGACTCGGCCAGCGGGGTGTCGAGCACCCGGTGCTCGCCGAAGTCCTTCTGCAGGCCGTCGGTGATGCGGAAGACGCCGCCGAGCTTGCCGACGTCCTCACCCATGATCAGCACCTTCGGGTCGCGCTCCAGCGAAGCGCGCAGCCCCATGTTCAGCGCCTTGGCGATGGTGACGGTCTGGGTCCCCGACGGGGTGGTCGGGCGTTCGAGAGCGGGCGCGGCCATCAGTGAACACCTCCCGCCACCGCGTTTCCGCTGGCAGCCTCGTCGGCGAATCCGGACAGGTAGCGCAGGTAGTCCTCGCGCTGCGCGGCGATCTGCGGGGTCTCCTCGGCGTAGACCTGCGAGAACAGCCGTTCCGGTGGCGGCTCTGGCATGTTGAAGCAGAACTCGCGGAACCGCGCGGCGAGCTGGTCCGACTCGGCGTCGATGGAGTCGAAGAAGTCCTGGTCAGCGGCGTGCTCGCGGATCAGGTGCACACGGAGTCGCTCGATCGGGTCCTTGAGCTTCCAGGCTTCCTGCTCGTCGGACATCCGGTAGCGGGTCGGGTCGTCGGAGGTGGTGTGGGCGTCCATCCGGTAGGTGAACGCCTCGATGAGCACCGGTCCGTTGCCGTTGCGGCACTCCTCCAGCGCCCACTTCGAGACGGCGAGGCTGGCCAGCACGTCGTTGCCGTCCACCCGGATGCCGGGGAAGCCGTAGCCGCTGGCGCGCTGGTAGAGCGGTACTCGGGTCTGGCGCTCCAGGGGCTCGGAGATCGCCCACTGGTTGTTCTGGCAGAAGAAGACGACCGGCGAGTCGTAGACGGCCGACCACACCATGGCCTCGTGCACGTCGCCCTGGCTGGTGGCGCCGTCGCCGAAGAACACCATCGTGGCTTCGCCGTCGGGATCGCCGACCTTGCCGTCGAAGCGCTGGCCCATGGCGTACCCGGTGGCGTTGAGGCACTGGTTGCCGATGACGATCGTGTACAGGTGGAACCCGGTGCTCGTGGGGTCCCAGCTGCCGTGGTCGGTGCCGCGGAAGATGCCCAGCAGCTCGGTGGGGTCGATGCCGCGGGTCCAGGCCACGCCGTGCTCCCGGTAGCTCGGGAACGCCATGTCCTGCGGTTTCATCGCCCGGCCCGCCCCGATCTGAGCGGCCTCCTGACCCAGCAGCGGCACCCAGATGCCCAGCTGGCCCTGGCGCTGCAGGGCGTTGCCCTCCCGGTCGGCGCGACGGACCAGCACCATGTCGCGGTACAGGTCGCGCAGCTGCTCGGGGGAGATGTCGATGTCGAAGTCGGGGTGCGAAACCCGCTGGCCTTCTGGGGTGAGGAGCTGAACGAGGTCAGCCCCGCCTTCACTCGTCGCGCGCAAACCGGCGATCACCTGCTCCCGTGTGGGCTTGGCTGCGGTTGCGGCAGGGAGGTCGGTGCGCTTCGCGGGCGGATTACCTGAAGAGGACGTCCATTGCTCGGGGGACATGTGTGATCTCCTCGTGTCACGCCGACGACCACCGCTTGTGGCGGTGGAGACCGGCTTGCTCCGCCGACCTGCCGTTGACCTGGTGGGTCACCCGGCCGGCCGAGCGGAGCGATGGATCGCTCCTCGTCATCCTGGCACGAAAACCGCGTGGGCCGTGAGCCCTGCCACAGGGAGTGGATCGGTACAGCAGCGAGCGATCAACTCCCGTGAGATCACGGTAGTTCTTCTGTGGACGGACCGAATTCGCAGGTCATCGAATTAATGGAGGACCAACTAACGAGTTACGGACCATTGCAGTACCGATATTGGGGAGGCCGCGTCTCAGCTTGCGCGAATACGACAACCCCCACCCCGGTGACGCCCCCCGAACAGACCAGTGCACGAGTTGGACTGACAAACGTCACGAGCTCGCGCTGAAGACCGCCGTCGCGCCCTGATGACTGCCAGACTCCTGGCATGACCGCGCTGAGCTTGCCCGAGGAGTTCGTGCTGCTGCTGCACAAGCCCAACGGCTCCTACTACTCGACCTCCGACTACACCGGCGCCGCCGAGCTGGGCGAGCTGGTGCTGACCGAGCGCGTCGGGTTGGAGAAGAAGAAGCTGACCGTGCTGGACGCCGAACCGGCCGGCGTCGGCTGGATCGACCAGACCGTCGGGATCCTCCAGCACAAGGCGGGCCCGAAGCGGAAACCCGTGGCGGCCACGACGTTCATCCAGAGCCGCCGGGGTGCGCGCAAGGTGCACGCCGCTTCCCTCGCCGAACGCCGACTGATGCACCGCGAGCAGAAGTCGTTCCTGCGGATCTCCTACGACAGGTTCGCGCCGGATCCGGGGACGCGAGACGCGCTGATCGCCCGCGTCAGGGCCGCCGCTCGCAACGAGGTGGAACTCGACGAACGCCTGGCCCTGCTCGCGGCGCTCACGCACGCCACCGGGCTGTACGTGGTCTTGGGCCTGGACCGGGCCGAGCGGAAGCGGCTCAAGGAGATCAGCAAGGGCGAGCAGCTCGGCGGCGCCGTCCGCGACGTCATCGCGCAGACCACCGCCACGATCACCGCGGTGACCGTGGCCGGTGCGGCGGCTTCGAGCAGCTGACCGACTCACGCCACGGGCCGACGCGCCTCCGGGCGCGGGCATAGGATCGCGCTCGTGGATCGAGCTGCTGTTTCCAAGACCGTTGACCAGGCGTGGGACGAAGCGATTCTGCCGAGTCTGTCCGAGCTGGTGAGGATCCCCGCCGTGTCGCCGTCGTTCGACGCCGACTGGGAGAACACCGGACACCTCGACGCCGCCATCGAGCACGTGCGGGCGTGGATCGACGGCCGCGGCATCGAAGGCGCCGAGATCGACGTCGTCCGGCTGCCCGGACGGACCCCGCTGCTGCTGGTGGACGTTCCCGGATCGGCCGACGCCCCGGACGAGTCCGTGCTGCTCTACGGCCACCTCGACAAGCAGCCGCCGCTGGGCGGCTGGTCGGAGGGCCTGGACCCGTGGACCCCGGTGGTGCGCGACGGCAAGCTCTTCGGCCGGGGTGCCGCCGACGACGGCTACGCCGGGTACGCGGCCGTCACCGCGATCGAGGCGGTCCGCGCGAACGGCGGCTCGCACGCGCGCTGCGTCGTGCTGCTGGAGACCGGCGAGGAGTCCGGCAGCCCCGACCTGCCCGCCTACCTGGAACACCTGCGGGACCGGCTCGGCGCCGTGTCCCTGGTGGTGTGCCTGGACTCCGGCGCCGGTGACTACCAGCGGATGTGGCTGACCAACTCGCTGCGCGGCATGGTCCAGCTGGAGGTCGAGGTGCAGGTGCTCGACTCCGGGCTGCACTCCGGCATCGCCAGCGGCATCGTGCCCAGCTCGTTCCGGATCATGCGGCAGCTGCTCGACCGCATCGAGGACTCCGCCACCGGCGAGATCCTGCTGCCCGAGCTCACCGTGTCCATCCCGGAGAACCGGATCGCGGAGACCCGCGCGGCCATCGAGGCCGTGCCCGGCATGGTCACCGGCTCCGTGCCGTGGCCGGAGGGCATGCGGCCGGTCACCGACGACGAGGTGGAGCTGGCGCTGAACAACGCCTGGCGCCCGACCCTGTCGGTGATCGGCGCGGACGGGCTGCCCAAGCCCGCCGACGCCGGCAACGTCCTGCGCCCGTCGACGACGCTGCAGCTGAGCTTCCGGCTGCCGCCGACCGCCGACCCCGAAGCCGCGCTGGCCGCCGTGCAGCGGCGGCTGTCGGAGGAGGTGCCCTACGGCGCCCGCGTTGGCTTCGGGCACTCCGAAGCGGGCCTGGGCTGGAACGCGCCGGACCCGGCCCCGTGGCTGTCCGGGGCGCTGGACACCGCGGCTGAGGAGATCTTCGGCGCAGGCTGGCGGACCCTGGGCCTGGGCGGCTCGATCCCGTTCATGGGGCTGCTGCACGAGGCCTACCCGGACGCGCAGTTCGTGGTCACCGGCGCCCTCGGCCCGGACAGCAACGCCCACGTCCCGGACGAGAACCTGAACCTCGCCTTCGCCGCCAAGATCACCAGCGCCATCGCCTACGTGCTCGACGCCCACGCGACTCGGTGAGCAGCACCGCCGTGCAGCCCGTCGCGGCCGTGTCCGGCCTGACCAAGCGGCACGGTCGGCGCGCGGTGCTGCACGGCGTCGACCTGGCGGTCCACCCCGGCGAGGTGGTCGGCGTCCTGGGCTCCAACGGGTCCGGCAAGTCGACGCTGCTGCGGATCCTGGCCGGGGTGTCCCGGCCGTCCGGCGGTGCCGTCCGGACCGTGCCGCGCGTGGGCTACGTGCCGGACCGGTTCCCGGCGCGGCAGCGGATGAGCGCCCGCGCCTACCTCCGCCACCTCGGTCGGATCAGCGGCCTGACCAGCTCCGACGCCGATGAACGCGCGGCTCGGTGGCTGGCGCGGTTCGCCCTGGCCGGTGGTCCGGACGCGCCGCTGCGGGAGCTGTCCAAGGGCAACGCCCAGAAGGTGGCGCTCGCCCAGGCGCTGCTGACCGAACCGGGGCTGCTGGTGCTCGACGAGCCGTGGTCCGGACTGGACGTCGAGACCCGCCCGGTGCTCACCGAGGTCATCGCGGAGGTGGCGGCCGACGGCGCCGCCGTCGTGTTCACCGATCACCGCCCGGAGCTCGTGCGCACCGCGGCCACCCGGTCGTACCGGTTGACCGGCGGACGGCTCGTCGAGTTCGAAGCCGGGGTCGCGACCAGCCGGATCGTGCTGCACGGCGGCCGGGCGGCCGACTGGTCCGGCTGCGACGGCGTGCTCGACGTCCGCCGCGGGCGGACGGTGGAGCTGGAAGTGGAGTCGACCCGGCGGGAAGCCGTGCTGGCGGAGGCGATCGAGCTCGGCTGCTCGGTCGTCGCGGTGGAATCCCCCGGGAGGCAGCGGTGATCGCGCTGGTCCGCTACCAGCTCGCCGAGCTCTGGCACTCCCAGCGGTACGTGCCGCCCGCGCTGGTCCACATCGGACTGCTCGCTGTCTTCTGCAGCACGAACCAGGGTCCCGCGCTGCCCGGGTACGCGGTCACGGCCGCCTCGTCGCTGGTGGCGGCGTGCTGGTTGACGATCGCCCTGGCCGGGTTGTCCGGCCCGGAGCAGCGGATGATCATCGCCGCGCACGCGGGCTCGTCCACCCGCGTGCTGGTCGGCGTGGTGCTCACCGCGCTGTCGTGCTCGGCCGGGCTCGCGGTGCTGGCGGTGGGCTGGGGCGCCGTCACGCACGACGCCCACGTCCCGCTCACCACGCTCGTCCTCGGCCTGCTGGTGCACCTGATCTGCTCGGTCTTCGGCGTCGCCGTGGCGCTGCCGTGCTCGGCCCTGGTGATCTCCCGCATCGGATACACCCTGGTCGCGGCGGTGGTCCTGCTGACGGTGACGCTGCTGGCGAAGTGGGTTCCCCTCGCGTTCCCACTGCTGTTCGCCCTCGGCGCCGACACCGCACCCCCTGCGGTGCTCGTGCAGGCCGCCCTCACGGCGGTGCTGCTGCTCGTCCTGACCACGGCGTTGACCGCGTGGCGTCAGGACTTCGGGATGAGCGCCCAGAGGACGATGTAGGCCACGAACTGCGGGCCCGGGAGCAGGCAGGAGAGCAGGAAGAGGATCCGGACGGTCGTCGGCTTCATGCCGAAGCGCCGCGCCAGACCGGCGCAGACCCCGGCGATCACCGCCTGGTCCTTCGGACGGGACAGGGACATCTTCTGGTAGGTCGTCATGCACTCAGAATGCGTTGCGAGCGCCCGCGAAACCTCAGGGGAGAGCCCTGACCAACCCCGGACCACACCCCTGGGCGTCCCTCGGCACCGCGAAAACGCCGTCGCGGCCCTCGGGAGTCCCGGGGGCCGCGACGATCAGCGCTGGTCCGATCAGCAGGCGGGGGTGTAGGTGCGGGTCGCCAGGACCTTCTCGCCCGAGGTGACCTCGAACTTGGTGGTGGTGTTGTTGGGCACCGAGGTGCTGGAGACGATCAGGCCCTTGGCTCCCACCGAACCGGAGCCCTTGGTCTCGCCGTTGACCTTGACCTCGTAAGGCGTCATCGGAGCGTCAGGCGCGGCGGTGATCCGGTACTCCACGACCGGGGTGTGGGCCGCGTCGGGGAACGCGGGCGCGAGCATCGGCATCGAGGCGACCATGGCCGACATGTCCTGGCACTTGGCCTCACCGAGCTGGACCTGGACCGGGGCCGGTGGCGCGGCCGTCGCGGCCGTGGCCGCAGCGGGGATGGCCACCGCGACTGCGGCGAGAACGACGGTCAGCATGCGACCTGACATCTGAGAAGCACCTCCACGAGACGAGCGGATCAGCGCTTCGAAGCTAGAGCCCCCCGGCCCGCAGCGAGAGTTCGCTGCCCCCAACGAGCGACACCGCGTAACACGAACCGGTCCCGGGAGCCGTCGAGCAGACCGCCGCACGGGTCGTCGATGCCGCCGGGGTGCTCGCCCCGGACCGTCAGCGCGGTGCGCACCTTGTCGCGGGCCGGATCGAGGATCTCGCGGACGATCAGCACGCACAACAGCACGACCATCGCGTCCCGGATCAGCACCGCGCCCAGGAACCAGCCCTCCGGCAGTCCCTTGTTGGCCGTGCCCAGGTAGTAGTACATGCGCGGCGCCCACACGGCGGCGTCGACGACCATCCAGGTCAGCAGCAACCGCCAGCGCGGAATCGCCAGCACCGCCAGCGGAACCAGCCACAGCGAGTACTGCGGGCTCCACACCTTGTTGGTCAGCAGGAACGCCGCCAGCACCAGGAAGCACAGCTGAGCCACGCGCGGCCGGGTCGGAGCGGCCAGCGCGAGCCAACCGATCGCCAGGCAGGCCAGCAGGAACAGCCCGAGGCTGACCGCGTTGAGCACCACCGGCGTCGCGCCCGCCGGCAGCTGCCCGTCGAAACCGCCCCAACCGGTGAAGTGCATCAGCGCGTTGTACAGCGAGTCCGGGTCGGCGGGCCGTTGACTGTTCAGCCGGAAGAACTCGCCCCAGCCGTCCGGGTAGGCCAGCAGGATCGGGACGTTCACCGCCAGCCACGCCACCGCGGCGGCCAGCACCGCGCGCGCGGCGTCGGGCAGCTTCCCCGCGCGCCAGGCCAGGATCAGCAGCGGTCCGAGGAAGAACAGCGGGTAGAGCTTGGTGGCGCCGCCGATGCCGATCAGCACCCCGGCCAGCGCGGGTCGTCGCCTCGCCCAGGCCAGCAGACCGGCGGTTCCCAGCGCCGCGGCCAGGGCGTCGAAGTTGGTGAAGGCGTGCGCGAAGACCAGCGGCGACGCGGCGGCCAGCGCGACGTCCCAGACGCGGCGGCGGGCCAGCAGGACCAGCGCCCAGACGGTCACCAGCCAGGCCGCCGCCAGCCACAGCGCGGTGATGTTGAAGTACAGGACGCTGGTGAGTCCACCCGGGAGCCAGCCGAAACCGGCCAGCGTCGCCCAACCGTCGGCGGTGCGGGCGTTGATCCACTGGAAAAGCCCGGTCAGCACCGGGTATTCCATGTAGCGGACCTGCTCGTTCGGCGTGCCCTGGTTCTCCACCCAGCCGGTCTTGTACGGGAAGGCGTTGTCCGGCGCGAGATCTCCCACGCCGTAGCGCGGGATGATGTCGGTGTAGCACATGGCGACGTACTGCTTGCTGTTCCGCCAGTCCAGCTGCGGACCGCTGCTGGTGTCGTAGGTGACCTGGCATGGCGCCTTGAACAGCCACGCCGCGGCCAGCGTCAGCACCGCCAGCAGAAGGATCACCCGCAGCGGCGTCCAGAACCACTGCCGCCCGACCTGCGCGTGCCTGCCGAGCGGACCGCCGAAGAGCCGACTCACCTTGCGCGGGAACGACTCCGTCCAGGTCGGCGGGACCCGATCCGCCGGTGAGAGGGACGAACTGTCCACCGCTGCCGCGAGCACGTTCCCCGAGGACGCCGCTGTTTCCCGATCGGCGGATTCGTTGGTGGACACGCCCGGATGCTACTTGGCCCCGAAAAGCAGGAAGGGCACCCGCCGGGTGGACGGGTGCCCTTCCTGTTTCAGCTCCGACTACTCGCCGAACCGACGCGTTGGTGCGACGTCACCGGGGCTGCTCGTCTCGGACTCGCACGGCGGCTCGAAGAACCCACCGCAGTCCTGACCGTCACCGGGCTTCTCCCGGCTGGTCGTCGGCTCCTGGTCCTGCGAGTCGCTCGGCATCGTGGGCGGCGGCGCCGAGCTCGACGGCGGCTCCGACGAGGTCGGGGGCGGCGGCAGCGGGATGTCCTGGAACTGACCGATGGTGTCGGTCTTCTTGAACTGCTCCACCTTGAGTCCCTTGTGGTAGCTGTTCATGAACTGCTGCCACACCATCGCCGGGTACTTGCCGCCGTAGAAGCTGGTGCCCGAGTTGTCCTGCAGCGGGATGTTGCGGCCGTTCTCGCTGGCCAGCATCGACACCGAGGTGGACAGCTGCGGAGTCGCACCGATCATCCACGCGGTGGAGTTGTCCTTGGTGTCCAGGTACTGGTGCGTACCGGTCTTGGACATCACCGGCCGGCCGCCTTCGAGACCCCGCTTGGCGTGGTCGGCGACGTCGAACATCGACGCGATCGTGTTGTAGGCCAGCTTCGCGGCCTCCGACTCCGACTCGTCGTAGAGCGTCTTGACCGGCTCGTTGTGGATCTTGATCGCCGGACCCTCGCGCGGCGTGATCTCCCGAACCAGGTGCGGGGTGTGCGACTTGCCCTGGTTCGCCAGCGTCGCGTACGCGTTGGCCATGTCGATCGGCTTCACCGGGTACATGCCCAGCGCGACACCGGACTGGGTCTGACCGTCGGCGTTCTGCAGGGTCTTGGTCGAGCCCTTGCCCGACTTGTACTCCGTCGGGACGCCGGCGGCGTGCGCGGCCTCGGCGATGGCCGGCGGCCCGAACCGGGACGCCATGTTGACGAACACGGTGTTCACCGACTTCGTCATCGCCTCGCGAACACCGCAGTGGTTCGGCACGTCGCAGGCCACGTTCGGGGCGTTGGCGAACTCGGTTCCCGCGATCGTCTGCGGGCTGCTGCCGTCGTAGAACTCGCCGATGCCGATGCCCTTGTGCAGACCCGCCAGCACCGCGAACGGCTTGAACGACGAACCGGGCTCGGTGGGCGCGACCGCCCAGTCGTAGCCACCGACGTCCCCGCCGCCGCCGTAGTACGCCTTGACCTCACCGGACTTGGGCTCGACCGCCACCAGCGAGGTCTTGATGTTGTCCGGCAGCGTGTTCTCGGCCTGGGTGGTGGCGGCCTCGACCGCCGCCTTCTGGGCCTTCGGGTCGATCGTCGTCTTGATCTTGAAGCCCTCGCGGGCCAGCGTGTCCTCGTCGTAGCCGGCCTCTTCGAGCTCCCGGAGGACCTGGTCCTTGATCTTGAACTGGTCCGGGGTCAGCCGCCGGTCGATCCGCCAGTCGCTCTGACCGCGGGTCTCCGGCAGCTGCAGGCCCTCGCGCTCGGCAGCGGGCAGGAAGCCGTTCTTGACCATCTGGTCGAGCACGTAGTCGAACCGCGAGGTGGCCTGCTCCATGTCCTCGCGCGGGTCGTTGCCCTTCGGGCGCTGCACCATGCCCGCCAGCACCGAAGCCTCGGCCGGGGTGATCTCGCTCGGCTTCTTGCCGAAGTAGGCGTTGGCCGCCGCGGTGATGCCGTTGGCGCCTCGGCCGTAGTAGGCGGTGTTGAGGTACGACAGGAGGATGTCGTCCTTCTCGCGCTCGTTGGTGATCTTGAACGCGAGCACGATCTCCTTGATCTTGCGGACGTAGTCGGGATCCGACTTGTTCAGCTCGAGGTCGAGCTTGATGAACTGCTGGGTGATCGTCGAACCACCACCGACACCGGAGCCGGTGAACATGAAGAACACCGAGCGGGCGATGCCCTGGAAGTCGAAGCCGGGGTTGGTGTAGAAGCTCGCGTCCTCGGCCGAGATCGTCGCGTCCCGCAGCGGCTTGGACACCTGGTTGAGATCGCGGACGACCTCGCGCGAACCGTCCGAGCTCACCGTCGCCAGCGGCGAGTCGTCCGCGTAGGTGATGGTGATCGGCTGCTTCATGTTCAGCAGCTTCTGCTCATCCGGCGCTTCCCAGAACAGGTAGCCGTAGATGAACACCAGCGTCGGGATGATCACCGCTGCGGCCGCGCCCACGTAGCAGGCCCTGCGGATGCGCCGCCACAGGACGGCGCGCTTGGCTTGGGCGGCACTCATGTCGTCGTCTGGATCCTCGTCGTCGTCCCTGCCCGGGAAACCGGCGCTGCCGACATCTGCGGCACCGCCGCTCTGGTGGTCGCCGAACCGATCGTCGTCGCCGTAGGGGTCGTCGTCGAAGTCGTCGGCGTAGTAGTTGTACGTCGCCTGGTCCGAGTGCGTCAGCAGATTCGGCTCACGGGTGGCACCGGCACCGCCCGAAGCGGCACCCGCACCGGCGGCAGCACCGGCCGCACCGGCAGCGGCACCACCGGCTCCGGCCGCGCCCGCAGCACCGGCCGCACCTGCGGCACCGGCAGCGCCCCGGTCGGCGCCCGGCGTCTGGGGGAGGTTCTGCGTCGGCGCCTCACCTGGCGGCGGCGCGGGACGACCGGCGGGCGGCTGCTGCCCCGCCGGTGGCTGTCCCGGACCGCCCGGGGGAGGAGGCGGCGGCGACGGCGAGTAGCTCGTCGCGTCGTCCTCCCCGTTTAACTTGCTGGTCAGCGGCGACGGGCTCGAACCCGGCGCGGAGTCGTCGTCGAAGGACGGCGTCCACGCGCCGGTCGTCTCCTCCGGGGCCTCGGCCCCGGGCCACTGCGGCTGCTGCCCACCGGGCTGGCCGCCGGGACGTCCCGGCGGGGGCGGCGGCGGCTGCCCACCGGCTCCCGGACGACCACCGGGCTGCTCTCCCGGCCACGCCGGACCACCGGGCGGGGGCGGCGGGGGTCCGCCGGCCGGCCGTTGCGGTGGTCCTGCTTGACCGCCGGGAGGGCCGGGGTTCTGCGGCGGGGGTGGCGTGGGGCGACCGTCGGGGTTCGGATGCCGGGAGTGGCGGCCCTTGGCATGGTCGTCACGCTCGTCGTTCACGAGTTGGCCTCCAGGACAGGCGTCGGGGCGACGCCGGTGATGCGTTCACGT
Source organism: Saccharopolyspora sp. NPDC049357 (assembly GCF_040677225.1). NCBI lineage: Bacteria > Bacillati > Actinomycetota > Actinomycetes > Pseudonocardiales > Pseudonocardiaceae > Saccharopolyspora > Saccharopolyspora sp. NPDC049357. The sequence continues at coordinate 43,301 of NZ_JBFAQJ010000032.1, forward strand.
CGGGGGTGCGCCGCATCGGCGCGTGCGGGCGTGCCGGGTGCACGACCGAATCTCACTCCGCTGCAGTCTTGCGCCCGGATCGGCCGTCGTTCAAGCCGTTGGTCCCGAGAACGTAAGACAGCACCAGGTGGTTCCAGTTACATGTGCGGCACACCTCGACGACGTAGACGTTGAACTCCTCGAACAGGTTGGCCATCCGGTCCAGCTCTTCGGGTTTGCGCGCCGATCCGGACGCGTGCTTGAGAGCGTCGCCGAACACCCAGGAGACCTGGGTCAGCTCTTCCTTCCTGCACACGGGGCAGGTGGTGTCGCTGGGTTCACCGTGGAACTTCGCCGCCTGAAGCAAGTACGGGTCGGCGTCGCAGACCTCCATCACCCCGACGCGGCCAGCGTGCAACTGCGCGAGGAGCGCTCGGCGCTGCAACGCGTAGTCGACCACTTGCCGTTGGGTCCGCACGACCACAGGGTACGTGCCGCCCCCGCGCGCTCCATGCGCCGTTCAGGGCAGGCGGGCATCTCCGCCACCACGTGCGGTGACGCCGACCACCTCTGGCACCGCTCGACTGCGAGTCGCGATATATCGGCGCGATATACTCCGCCGGGTGCCCCTGCCAGCGCTGGCAGTCCTTATTATTCGCGGCGCCTATTAGACGCTCGTAGGAGGTGCAGATGCTCGAACTCGCGGTGCTCGGGCTCCTGCACAGCTCCTCGATGCACGGATACGAGCTGCGGAAACAGCTGAACGACACGCTCGGCGTGTTCCGCGCGCTCTCCTGCGGGTCGCTGTACCCGACGCTGCGCAGGCTGTGCCGGGCCGGGCTGATCGAAGAGGAATCGGACGCCGAGGAGTCCAAGGCGTGGGGCCGCCGCGCCCGCCGCGTGTACCGCATCACCGCCGCAGGTGAGCAGCGCTTCGACGAGCTGGTCGCCGACAGCGGCCCCCGCTCCTGCGAGGACAACGCCTTCGGCGTGCACGTGGTGTTCTTCTCCCGCACGCCCGCCGAGGCGCGCATGCGCATCCTGCTGGCCCGGCGCCGCCGGGTGGAGGAGCGCCAGGAGGGGTTGCGCAGCGCGTTGGCCCGTTCCGGGGAATGCCTCGACCGCTACACGCGGGAACTGCACCGCCTGCGGCTGGACCACAGCGAGCGCGAGGTTCGCTGGCTGGACGAGATCATCGAGACCGAACGCGTCGAGCAGGCAGCTGCCTCGACGTCCGGGCGGCCCGATGCCTGTGGACGCCCAGATGTGGGTAATCAGCCACCGGCACGAATCAAGCAAGGACACGACAGATGACCAAGAAGGAGGGCCCTGCCATGGGCGGAGATCGTCCCGGTCGCTCGGTGCGAGTGGCGATCGTCGGCGTTGGGAACTGCGCTGCGTCGCTGGTGCAGGGCGTGCACTACTACTCCGACGCCGATCCGGACACGAGGGTTCCCGGGTTGATGCACGTCGCCTTCGGCGACTACCACGTCAGCGACGTGAAGTTCGTCGCCGCGTTCGACGTGGACGCCAAGAAGGTCGGTCGGGACCTCTCCGAGGCCATCGTCGCCAGCGAGAACAACACCATCAAGATCGCCGACGTGCCGCCGCTGGGCGTCACCGTGCAGCGCGGGCACACCCACGACGGTCTCGGCCGGTTCTACCGGGAGACCATCGAGGAGTCCGACGAGCAGCCGGTCGACGTGGTCCAGGCGCTGCGCGAGGCCGAGGTCGACGTCCTGGTGTCCTACCTGCCGGTGGGCTCGGAGGACGCCGACAAGTTCTACGCGCAGTGCGCGATCGACGCGGGCGTGGGCTTCGTCAACGCGCTGCCGGTGTTCATCGCCTCCGACCCGGAGTGGGCCGCCAAGTTCACCGAGGCCGGCGTGCCGATCGTCGGTGACGACATCAAGTCGCAGGTCGGCGCCACCATCACGCACCGCGTGCTGGCCAAGCTGTTCGAGGACCGGGGCGTGCACCTGGACCGCACGATGCAGCTCAACGTCGGCGGCAACATGGACTTCCTGAACATGAAGGAGCTGGAGCGCCTGGAGTCGAAGAAGACCTCCAAGACGCAGTCGGTGACTTCGCAGGTCGACCGCGACCTGGGCAAGCGCAACGTGCACATCGGTCCGTCGGACTACGTGCCGTGGCTGGACGACCGCAAGTGGGCCTACATCCGGCTGGAGGGACGCGCCTTCGGCGACGTGCCGCTGAACCTGGAGTACAAGCTCGAGGTGTGGGACTCGCCGAACTCGGCGGGGATCATCATCGACGCGATCCGCGCCGCGAAGATCGCCAAGGACCGCGGCATCGGCGGCCCGATCCTGTCGGCTTCGTCGTACTTCATGAAGTCGCCGCCGGAGCAGTACTCCGACTCCGACGCCTACCAGGCGGTCGAGGACTTCATCTCGGGCGAGGCCGAGCGCTGAACCGTCGCGAACAGGAAGCGGGGCACCCACCTCACCGTGGGTGCCCCGCTTCGTTCAGCAGGGGTTACTTGACCCACGCAGTACCTCCTTCCTGGTTGACGACCAGGCTCTCTTCGGGGCGACCCAGCGGTCGTCAGGTCCGCGCCTTCGCGGTGAGCTGCTGTTCCGCGCGGGCCAGGACCGAGTGGACCGAGGCGAGGCCGTCGGTGGTCACCCAGGAGACCCGCAGGTCGGGGCGGACGCGCTTGCGGCCGACGCGCATCGGCCAGCCGGCCACCTCGCGCGCCTGGGCGGCGATCCGCTCACCCGTTCCGCTGGGGTGTTCGGCGACCACCGCGAACTCGTCCCCTCCGTAGCGGGCCACGGTGTGCTCGTCCTTGAGGCCTTCGCGCAGCCGCCCGGCCAGCGTCGACAGCAGCTCGTCGCCGCGCTCGAAGCCGTGCGCGGCGTTGAAGTCGGCGAGCCGCTGCACGTCGATGAGCACCAGGGTCGACAGCGTGCCGCGGGAGCGGGACCGGACCAGCGACTGCTGCAGCCGGTCGAGCAGCAGCACGCGACCGGGCAGACCGGTCAGCGGGTCGAGCAGGCCGGAGGAGTGCGAGACGTCGGTGTGCACGGACTGCAGCAGGACGAGCACTCGCCTGCGGCCCTGCACGGTGACGGCGTGGTAGTCGGCCCAGATGCGGCTCTCGGTGCGACCGCTGATGATGACGAGCGGGATGGACAGCGGGCAGCCCGCGCGCAGCACCTGACCGGCCAGGTCGGCCCAGTCCGGCATGGGCGAGCCGGTGTCGTCGCGGACCTGCCAGCCGTGAGGACGGGTTCCGGTCAGCAGATCGGCCCGGTCCAGCTGCATCAGCTCGGCGGCGACGTCGTTGGTGGCCAGCACCTGGCCGCGGTCATCGGTCAGCAGCACCCCGACGTTCAGCCCGCTGACGAGCTCGTCCCACACGGGTGCCAGCTGGGCAGCAGCCACGTCAAGGACACTCATTCGGCCCCCTCCCTCCCCACCAAACGGAGCAGTCCGTCTGAGCCTCCCCTTGTGGTGGGGCGCATTTCAAGAGAGAAGCGACCACCCGTAATGGTGGTTTCACGCTCCGCTTATAACGCAGTGTCAGGGGCTTGACCACAGCTTCCCCACAAGTCACCTCGATGATCGAATTTTGATCATTCATGCAGGTGAAACACGATCGAGAAGGCCTGTGCGAAACACCTCGGAGCCGCTCCCGATAGAGAGTGCGTCACGAAAGGGCTTCCGCGCGACGCCGAGCGTCCGACCGCGTCGAGCCCATCTCTACCCTTGAGCGGCAGTGGTAGCCGAGAGGATGGTGCATGCCAATGCCCGGAACCGCGGATCTGGTTCCGCTGGCCGAACGATTGCGTAGTCACAGGTCGTTGCTGGCGGTCATCGCGATCGCGGAGCTGATCGCCATCGTGGTGGTCTCGACGGTCAACACCCACGACCACATCGACGGCGAGGTCTACCGGCAGGGCGCCCAAGCGCTGCTGGGCGGCCGCGATCTCTACCACAACCTGCCGCCCACCGAGTCGGGCCTGAAGCTGCCGTTCATCTACCCGCCGTTCGCGGCGATCGTGTTCGCGCCGCTCGCGCTGGTGCCCAAGGTGGTGTCCACCGCGGTGATCATGCTGGTCAGCCACCTGGCGCTGCTGACCACGCTGTACGTGGTGCTGCGGGAGTCGACGTTCCTGCAGGCTCACCGGGATCGGGTGCTGATGGTGACCGCGGCCGTGCTGCCGATCGCCACGATCAGCGAACCGATCATGGAGACGATCACCTACGCGCAGATCAACATCGTGCTGATGGCGCTGGTGGTGGTCGACCTGCTGTGGCGGGTGGAGGGCACCAAGAAGCTGCCCTACCCGCGCGGCCTGCTGATCGGCATCGCCGCGGGCATCAAGCTCACGCCGCTGGTGTTCCTGCTGCTGCCGCTGCTGCGACGGGACTTCCGGACGATCGCGGTGTCGCTGCTGACCTTCGTCGGCACCGCCCTCGTCGGCCTGCTGATCACCTTCGACAACGCCCGCCGGTTCTGGCTGCACGAGATGTTCGCGAACAGCCACGTCAACTTCGGGCCGAAGTTCACCGGCGACGCCTCGACCTACGCGGGCAACCAGTCGCTGAAGTCGCTGCTGTCCAAGCTGAGCGCGCCGAACCTCACGCTCGTGCTGGGCGTGCTCGCGGTGCTCGTGCTGGGCCTGGCGGTGCTGGGGATGATCAACGCGGTCCGGCAGCGAGATCTGCCCACCGCCGTGGTGCTCAACGGCGTGCTCGGTCTGCTGCTCTCGCCGATCTCCTGGTCGCACCACTGGGTCTGGGCCATCCCCGGACTGGTGCTGCTGGCAGGCGCGGCGTACGTGCGGCGGGACTGGGCGATGCTGCTGATGACGACGCTGATCAGCGGGTTCTTCATGATGGGCCCGCACTGGAAGATGCCCCAGGGCAAGGGCCTGGAGCTGACCTGGAACGTCTTCGAGCAGTTCGTCGGCAACTCCTACGTCTACTTCGGCGTCGCCTACCTGGCCTACAACGGCTACCTGTGGTGGCGCGAACGCGACCGGACACCGGTCGACATCCCGCGGTCCGAGAAGCCCGCGGTGACCCCCTGACCGGTGACCCCCTGACGCGAGAAGGCCCCGTCCGCTTCCACAGCGGGCGGGGCCTTCTGCTGCGCGAGGTCAGGCGCGGGGCATGACCACGGTCTCGGCGTTGTCGAAGCGGTGCATCAGCTCGGGGCTGATGGCCGGCATCGGCAGGGTGAGGTCGGGGGCACCGGCCGTGCCGGACAGCAGCGGCAGCTCGGACCGGGACGCGACCATGGTGTGCGCCGGGAGGACGGTGTCCTCCAGAGCGGCGGTGATCCGGCTGGCGGTCGGCGCCGCGGTCTGGCCGTTCTGCAGCGCGTTGAGCTCGCCGAGGCCCGGGATCGGAGCGGACAGGCCGGGACCGCCGCGCTCGACCGTGCCGGGCACCTTGGACAGCTCCAGCAGCGAGAGCCCGGACAGCGGCGGCACCTCGGTGACCGGGGCCTGCCGCTCGCCCGGCACGTCCAGCGGCACGAACTCCACCGGCGCGGCCGGCGGAGCGGGCGGTTCGGCCAGGGCCGCGGACAGCACCAGCGGCGGCACGGTGCGCAGCTCGCTGCGCAGTCCGCCCACGTCGGCGGAGGTCAGGTCGACCGAGTCGGTGGCCAGCAGGCCGCCGGTCTCCACCGGAGCCTCCTCGCGGGGAGCGAGGGCGCCTTCGTAGAGCTCCATGATCCCGTTGGCCGGGGCGAAGCCGTCGAAGTAGACGAGGTCGTCGTGCGGGATGACCAGCTCGGCCGTCTGCGGTCCGCCGGCGGGGAGCCGGTCGCGGACGACGTCACCGATGGGCGCGGACCAGCTCAGCGAGCGGTGGAAGCCCTGTGCCGGGGTGGTCGGCGCACTGCCCTGCGGCGAGCGGCGCAGGTCGAGCGGCGTGGCCTCGGACGGGTCCGCCGCCCAGCCGGCCAGCTTCAGCGGCGAGTCCTGGAACCGCAGCGCGGGGATCTCGCGCGTCAGCTCGTTGGCGGACTCGTCGAGCTGCCCGCGGGCGGACTCGACCACCGGGCTGTTGTGCTGCGCACCCTCTGAGAACAGGTCTCCGGCCAGGCAACGGCCGAGCGGCGCAGTGTCGTCGAGCGCGGGCGGGAACACCGACTCTCCCAACGGCATCGGACGCTGTTGACAGGCATCCCCGGCGGAAGCGACCCCCGTACCGACGGCCAGCATGCCACCAGTGACCAGCGCGGTCTGAACGCCGCGCTTCGCCCAAGTCTGCATGGATCTTCTCCTTAACCAGGCTCCCCGCGTTCCGGGGGAAAATCAACTTCGAGCGCCGCACCGTCATCAGAACTTGATCATGATCGGTCGGCGTTGGACTCAGATCGCGAAGTCGCCGGCACGCGCGTTCGCCACGCTGCGAATCGGTGCCGGCCGGCGGGTCAGTCAGGGGTCGCGCCGGGGCGAGGGGAGGGCACCCCTCGCAGCACTTCGGCGCGGTCGTGCGCGCACGCGTCCGGACGCGCCCCGTCGGCGAGCGGTGCCGCCGGGTACCGGCCGGGGAGGCCGGCGCCCGGTTGCTGACCGTCCGCCGTCTTGGCGCAGCCGCTCGACGCGGGCAGTGCGGTGTTCACGGCCGGACGCTCCGGCTCGGGGGTGTTCGGGGTGTCCGGAACGGGATGTCCGGCCACCCGGACCGAAGCGTCCACCTGCGGGGATGCCGTGGACGGCTCGGGATCGGGGGTGGTCGCGGCCGCCGGTGGCGGCGGGCCGTCCGCCTGCCGGTCCGGCCCGTCTGCGGGTTCGACCGGCGACGCCGCGGGCTCGGTGTCCTGCGGCGTCTGGGCGGGTGCGGCGGTCGCGTCGTCGTTGCCGCCGGGGAGGAGGTGTCCGACCGGTTCGTCGGGCACCAGGGCCAGCGGGTCCAGTTCGTCGAGCGGGAACGAAGCGGGGTCCGCCTGTCGCACGTGCTCCAGCGCGGTTGCCGGGAGGTCCGCGGCATCGCCGGGAAGTACGGCGGCCTCGGACAGCACCGGAGCTTCGGCGAGTGCGTCCGTCGGCGTCCCGGATTCGGCTTCCGCGGGCTGACCGACCAGCAAGGCCGCGGAGGTTCCGGCGACCGCCGTGCCCGCCAGGACCAGGGCACGGCCCAGCAACCGCCGTCGGGCGGTCTGCGTCGTACGGTCACGGACGGACATCGCGGTGCCAGAACCTCCTCGGCCTGCTGTGGCTCCCCCACGGAGCTTCGTCCTCCCTCGCGACGGGAACTCTTTCAAAACAAGGTCGTCTTCCGTAAGCGCAGAGAAGCCAGTTCGCTACATCGTGTTACACCGCTCGACTTGCCGACCCGCCCGAACCGGACATCCCGCCACCAACCGGCCCCGGGCGGCCGACCCGGATTACCGCGGTATTCGGGGACCTGAACACCGCAGTGATCCGGTCACCCCGACCCGGTTGGCGGCGGAGGCTCGTGGGGGTGCCCGCTGTGGGGATGCGGGGTGGAGATCGGCGATACGGTGGCGGTGTGAGCGACCTGAAGATCAGCGAGCCCGACGACGCCTCGACGGCGATCCCCCGGGTTCTGCGGGTTTCCGCGGCGGTGAGCTGGCGCATGCTGGTGATCGCCGCCGCCTTGTACGTGACGGGCATGATCATCACGCGGATCTACGTGGTCGTGATCCCGGTGGCGATCGCGCTGCTGCTGGCGGCGTTGCTGGCACCGCTGGTGTCCTGGCTGGCGCGCCGCGAGGTGCCCCGGGCGCTGGCGACGGCGATGGTGCTCGTCGGCGGTCTCGCCGTGGTCGGCGGTGTGCTGACCTTCGTCGTCAACGCCTTCATCAACGGCTTCCCGGACCTGCAGCGCCAGGTCGTGGCCAGCCTCGAGGCGATGCGGCAGTGGCTGGCGGTCTCGCCGCTGCACCTCAACGACGACCAGATCGCCAACTACATCCAGCAGGCACGGGACTGGTTGCAGTCCAACCAGGCGATCCTGACCAGCGGCGCGCTGTCCACCGCGAGCACCTTCGGCAACCTGCTGACCGGGATCGTGCTGGCGCTGTTCACGCTCATCTACTTCCTCTACGACGGCCGCCGCGTGTGGCTGTTCGTGGTCCGCCTGGCGCCGCGCCAGGTCCGCCACCGGGTGGACAACGCGGGCATCGCCGGGTTCACGTCATTGGTCGGCTTCGTGCGCGCGACCGCGCTGGTCGCGGTGGTGGACGCGCTCGGCATCGGCCTGGGCCTGGTGATCCTGGGCGTTCCGCTGGCGATCCCTCTGGCCGCGCTGGTGTTCCTCGGCGGCTTCGTGCCGATCGTGGGCGCGGTCGCCTCGGGTGCGGTCGCGGTGCTGGTGGCGCTGGTGACCAAGGGCTGGGTCGTGGCGCTGATCGTGGTCGGCATGGTGCTGCTGGTCCAGCAGCTGGAGGGCAACGTGCTCCAGCCGCTGATCCTCGGTCGCGCGGTGCACATCCACGCGCTGGGCGTCGTGCTGGCGATCAGCATCGGCGTGGTCATCAACGGCATCGTCGGCGCGCTGCTGGCGATCCCGCTGGTCGCGGTGCTCAACGCCGCGATCCGGGCGTTGATCGCGGCCGAGGAGGAGCTCCCGGACACCACCGGCAGCATCCCCCTGGAACCGTCCGCACCCGCCGACGCCGAGCCCGCCGAGGAGAAGACCGCGGACGAAGAACCCGAGGACGACCAGAAGAAGGACTGAAGGATCTGCCGCGGGGGGATTTCTCAGCGGTTCTCCGGGGAGGACGCCGCGACGCCGGTCCGGGGGGGTCCCGCCACCCACGAGGTGATTTCCCCACAGCGCTCAAGCGACGGTCACGACGTTGCGGCCGGCAGCCTTGGCGGCGAGCATCGCGGCGTCGGCGGCCACCAGGAGGTCGGTGAGCTCGTAGTCGAACCGGCCGGTGGTCGCCACGCCGATGCTCACCGTCAGCCCGGTGAGCTCCCGCTGGTCGCCGTGGATGTCCCGGGTCTCCACCGACAGAGCGGCCGTGGACACCCGGATCCGGTCCGCGACCCGGTAGGCCGTCTCGCCCTGGGTTCCGGGCAGCAGCACCACGAACTCCTCGCCGCCGAAGCGACCGACCAGGTCTTCGCCGCGGACGTTGTCCTGCAGCATGTTCGCGAACTTGGCCAGCACCGTGTCACCGGCCAGGTGGCCGAGCTCGTCGTTGACCCGCTTGAAGCGGTCCAGGTCCAGCAGCAGCAGGGCGACCGGCTGCTGCCGTTGCCGGGCGCGCATCAGCTCCACGCGCGCGATGCGCTCCCAGTGCGAGGAGTTCGCCAGACCGGTCTTGCCGTCGTGCTGGGCGGTCCGCCGCCACTGCGGCAGCTGGCCGGCCAGGTCCAGCAGGATCATCGGGGGCCCGGCGAGCAGCGCGGCCAGCGGCTCCGCGGACATCGCGACCGCGAGCAGTCCGCCGAGGCTGGCCGCGACGATGCCCAGCAGCACGTCGATCGGCTCACCCAGCACTGTGGAGCGCGGAGCTCCGGGAGTCCGCAACCGGATCCCGCCCGCGACCACCGAGGCGCGCACCACCAGCAGCACCACGCCGATGGCGAAGAAGTTCACCGCCGTCCACACAGGCTCGTTCCACCCGGCGACCAGCCGCGCGGCGAACGTGGCGACGGTGGTGGCCGCGGTGGTGAACAGCCAGCGGTGCGCTTCCGGCCGGTCGTGCAGGACGCCGTGCAGCGCGGGCCCGAGCAGCAGCAGGACCAGGAGGTTGGTCGGCAGCAACAGGATTCCGGCCGCCAGGTAGACGATGTGCAGGGTCCACGGGTTGCGCCGGATCTGCCGCCGGAGGTTGATCGACACGGAGGTGATCACGATGGTCGCGCCGGCGGTCGAGGCGAGCGCCGCGAAGTTCAGCAGGTCGTCGGGGGCGGGTCGTCGCCCGGTCATGAACACCAGCACGACCAGCGCCAGCGCCAGCGCTTGGACCAACAGGACGTAGCCGATCGCAGCAGGACGCATGCGCCACAGCAACCAACCGCCCATCAGTCACCTCCCGCCGGGAGCCTGGCACAGCGAATGAGCACACCGAAGCACAACGTGAAAACGGGAACGGCGTTTCTCGGTGAACGCCCCCAACCGGGCGTCGCGGATCGGCGGTTCGGAGCAGTGCGACGCATTTCGCTTTCCCGACCACGCGATTCCGCAACGGAGCCCTCGTGGGGCAGGATGGGCGCTCGGGAGGAGTTCGAGTTGACCGGTTGGCAAGCATCGCCGACGCCACCTCAGGTGGCCGACGGCCGAACGCCGCTGTGGCGGGGGCACAACGTCTTTCGCGTCGTGACGTTCCTCTACGCCGCGGTGTGGTTCGCCGTGTTCTTCGACGCCTACGAGCGGCCGTGGCTGGCGGCGATCTGCATCGGCTGCATGGCGGTGTGGACGGCCTTCACGGTCTGGCGCTACCGGACCCGAGCCGGGCGCACCAACCGGCTGGTGGCCGCCGACGTCGTGGTGGTCAACGCGCTGTTCCTGCTCAACGAGTTCATCCTCACCGAGGCCCACATGAACTCCTCGAATCCCTCGGTGGTGACGGTCTGGCACTCCACCGGGGTCACCGCGGCTGCTGTGCAGTGGGGGATGAAGGGCGGTGTCGTCACCGGAATCCTCGCCGCCGCGGGCAATCTGCTGGTCCGGGGCCGCACCGGATCGGACATGGCGCTGGACACGCTGCTGCTGGTCGGGGTGGGCCTGGTGATCGGCCTGAACTCCGACACCGCGCGCCGATCCACCGAACGGCTCGCGCAGGCGCTGCGCGCCGAAGCCGCCACCGCGGAACGGGAACGGCTCGCCCGGTCCATCCACGACAGCGTGCTGCAGGTGCTGGCGCGGGTCCGCAGGCGCGGCGCGGAGCTCGGCGGGGAGGCGGCCGAACTGGCGGAACTGGCCGGGGAGCAGGAGATCAAGCTGCGTTCCCTGATCGCCACGAAGCCGGAGACCACAGAGGACGGTGAGACCGATCTGGCGGCCCGCCTGCAGGGGTTCCGCACCGCGCGGGTGCACGTGTCGGTGCCGGGGAACCCGGTCCGGCTGAGCGAGCAGCTCAGCGCCGACCTCGCGGCGGTGGCCCGGGAAGCGCTGGCCAACGTCGACAGGCACGCGGGCGCTCAGGCCCAGGCCTGGGTGCTGCTGGAGGAGCTGCCGGACGAGGTGGTGCTCAGCGTCCGCGACGACGGACCCGGCATCCCCGACGGGCGGTTGGACGAGGCTGCCGCCGAAGGGCGGATGGGGATTGCGAAATCCATCCGGGGTCGGGTCGCCGCCCTGGGTGGGAAGATCAGTCTCGACACCGCGCCGGGCGAGGGCACCGAGTGGGAGGTCCGGATCCCGCGCGTTCCGGAGCCGAAACGCCGCCGAGGAGGACAGCGATGAGCGAACCGCCGGTCACCGTGATGGTCGTCGACGACCACCCGATGTGGCGGGACGGGGTCGCGCGCGATTTGAGCGAGCGCGGTTTCGACGTCCGCGCCACCGCGAGCGATGCCGCGTCGGCGTTGCGCATCGCGCAGACGGTGACGCCGGACGTGGTGCTGATGGACCTCAACCTCGGCGACACCTCGGGCGTCCAGGCGACGCTGCAGATCACCCAGGAGATCCCCGGGACCCGGGTGCTGGTGCTGTCGGCCAGCGGTGAGCACGCCGACGTGCTGGAGGCGGTGAAGGCCGGCGCTTCGGGATACCTGGTCAAGTCCGCCTCGGCGGAGGAGCTGGTGGACGCGGTCCGCCGCACCGCCGCGGGCGACGCGGTGTTCACGGCGGGCCTGGCGGGGCTGGTGCTGGGCGAGTACCGCCGGATGGCGATCACGCCGGATTCCGAGCACCAGGCGCCGCAGCTCACCGAGCGCGAGACCGAGGTGCTGCGGCTGGTCGCCAAGGGCATGACGGCCCGGCAGATCGCGAACAAGCTGGTGATCTCCCACCGCACGGTCGAGAACCACGTCCAGTCGACCCTGCGCAAGCTGCAGCTCCACAACCGCGTGGAGCTGGCCCGCTACGCCATCGAGCACGGACTCGACCAGGACGGCGAGCCCGAAGAGGAGAACTGACGCCGGTCCCTAGGAGCTGTTGAGGAATTGCGTTGCCTGGCGACGCCAGTGGCAGAACCTGCGGCGGTGCGAGCTGAGTCCCGCACTTGAAACAGCGGCTCCGCCGCGTTCTTCAACAGCCCCTAGACCAGGGTCGTCTTTGTCGTCTGCCTCGCCGCTGCCGCGCTCGGTGCTTCCAGCGCGGCTTCGGCCGCCTTGCGGAACGCGGCGTGCGGGTGCTGGGCGAGCGCGGCGCCGACGGCCTGGACGGCGGAGGCGTTCATCGACAAGCTGGTGACGCCCAGGCCCGCGAGGACTCCGGCCAGGTGCGGGTCGGAGGCGGCCTCGCCGCAGACACCCACCGGTTTGTCGACCTGTCGACCTGTCGACCCGACCATCGCGATGAGCCGCAGCAGCGCCGGCTGCCACGGGTCGTTGAGACCGGCGAGAGCCCCGACCATGCGGTCGGCGGCGAAGACGTACTGGGCCAGGTCGTTGGTGCCGATGCTGACGAAGTCCACCGCATGCAGGATCTCCGCCGCGGACAGCGCTGCGGCCGGGACCTCGATCATCACGCCGACTCGATCGATTCCGTTGGCGCGAGCGCGTTCGGCGAACCAACCGGCCTCGTCCGCGGTGGCGACCATCGGCGCCATCACCGACACCTCGGCACCGGAGTCCTGCGCGGCACCGGCGATCGCTTCGAGCTGGGAGTCCAGCAGGTCGGGCCGGTCGAAGGCCACTCGCAGACCGCGCACGCCCAGCGCCGGGTTCGGCTCGGCGCTCATGTCGAGGAACGACAGCGGTTTGTCGGCACCGGCGTCGAGGGTCCGCACGATCACGGGCTTGCCGGCGAACGGCGTGAGCACCTCGCCGTAGGCGGAGCGCTGGGTGGCGACGTCGGGTTCCACGTCTGCCCCGAGGTAGCAGAACTCGGTGCGGAACAGGCCGACTCCCTGCGCACCCGCGGCGACCGCGGTGGTGGAGTCGGTGGCCGATCCGACGTTGGCGAGCACCTTGACCGGGACCCCGTCGGAGGTCTGGCCGACGCCGTTCCAGTCGGCGTGCTCGGGTCGTTCGGCGACGCGCACGGCCACCTCGGTGTCGGAGAGCTCGACGTCGCCCGCGTCGCCGTCGACGGTGGCGCCGGCGCCGGATGCGGTCAGCACCCCGCGCACCGCGACGACCGCCGGGATTCCCAGCGCACGCGCGAGGATCGCGGTGTGGCTGGTGGGCCCGCCCTCTTCCGTGACCAGCGCGAGCACCAGCTTCGGATCCAGGTCGGCGGTGTCGGCGGGCGCGAGGTCGCGCGCCACCAGCACGCTCGGGGTGGAGAGCTCGGGAACGCCGGGCGGGGTGACGCCGTCGATCTCGGCGATGATGCGGTCTCGCACGTCGTGGACGTCGCGGGCTCGTTCGGCCATGTAGCCTCCGGCGGCGCGCAGCGCGTCGGCGAAGCCGTTGGCGGCTTCGTAGACGGCGCGGACGGCGGGCAGCGACCGGGTGGCGACGAGCTGTTCGGCCTGCGAGATCAGAGCCGGGTCCATGGCCATGGCGGCGGTGGTCTCCAGCACGGCCTTGGCGTCACCACCGACCCTGGCGGCGCGCTGGAACAGCCCCTCGGCCACCGCGTCGGCGGCGGGGCGGATCCGCGCGGCCTCGGCGACCTGGTCGACCGGGGCGGGCGTGGCGGCGGGCTCGGGCAGCGGTTCGGCGACCCGGACGATCGGCCCGGCGGCGCGGCCGGAGCTGACTCCGACACCAGTCAAACGCGACATGGTCTAGACCATACCTTTCCGAGTTGCACAGCAGAAGCGCCCGGCGCGGATACGACACACACGAGAACGCACCGCTGACAACCAGCGTAAGGACGTGTTCGACGTTTGGCTTGATCGTGTGAGCCAGGGGGCAGTCCCGCTACCTGCCGTGGGTTCCTACGTCACCCGAATGCAGCAGCGGGTGGCATTACTCATAGGTAACAACTGAGTAGCCGTACGGATCCGGCTCGCACCCCTGAAATCGCAGGCTAGAGCCATGACATTCACCGCGACGCTCACCGAACCGAGACTCGACGTCGACCGGCTCGCCGAACAGCTCACCGCCCTCGCGAGCTTCTTCGCGGCCCAGCCCAAACCGGCTGATGATGATCGGGAAACGGACCCTCGCGCCGAAATCCCCGGCCGGGTGGATCCCGTTCCAGGAGAGCCGGTCGACACCAGCCATCACGACGCGTCCCAGTCCCCGGTCGCTTCGACCGGGGCACCCGACAAACACGATCTGCGGAAATCCCGCAAAAGATCGAACAAAAGGCGCGATTAAAGCTCCCACCAGGGACGACACCGTGAATCGCGAAAATCCTGTGCTCTCGGACACAAATGATTATTCCGCCTTTGATCCACCGTTCGAGCGAATTCAGGGGTCAAGGTGGATCTTTCCCAGGGGAGTTGCCGTCAAACTGAACAGGTTGTCGCTCGTCGGTATTCGCGCCATCGACGATCGCAACCTGCTGTGGGCCGGCCGCAACGCCCCCCGTGCGGTCGGCCCTCAGCTCGAAACCTCAGACGGGCAGCAGGTGCGGGGCGTGCTCGGCCACCGCGGCGACGACCTCGCGGGTCGACGGGTTGACCGCCTTCCAGTCCCCGATCACCACGGCCGGCACCGTCTCGTTGCCATCGGCGATGGAGCGCACGACGCCCGCCGCATCCGGGTCCTGCCAGATGTCGACCTCGTTGAACTCCAGACCGGAGCGTTGCAGCCCGGCGCGCAGCGACATGCAGAACGGGCAGCCCGGCCTGCTGTAGACGGTGACTTGCTCGGCGGACATCCGACCTCCAGGTTTCCCGCACGGCTCTTCCTCTCGAGCTTGAACAACCGCGGCGCCGAATTCATTCGCACGAGACGCAGCTCATGGCTTGCGCGGCCGACCTTGGAGCCCGGTGGTGACGCCCGTTACGGTCTGACCGACGTCCTACGAGGTGGACGCATTCCGCGGACCGAGAGGTTGGGGACATGACGGAGCTGTCACCGCGCGAACGAGCGCGGGCAGCCACCGAGCAGGACATCCGGCGGCACGCTCGGACGCTGCTCGTCGAGCACGGCAGCGACGCGGTGACGCTGCGCGCGATCGCGCGCGAGCTGGGCATCACCGCGCCCGCCCTCTACCGCTACTACGCCTCCCGCGAAGACCTGCTGCGACAGCTGTGCGACGACATCTGCGCGGATCTCTCCGACGAGCTGTCGACGGCGTTCGACCCGTCCAGCGAGGACTTCCTGGGCCGCACCTTCGCGGTCTGCCGCCGGTTCCGCGCGTGGGCGCTGGCGCACCCGAAGGAGTTCGCGCTGGTCTTCGCCACCCCGAAGGACCGTTCCCGGCAGCCGGACCGGTTCGCGAGCGTGTTCCTGAGCATCGTCGCCCCGATGATGTCGGAGAACCCCAACGCGGAGGAGAAGGTCAAGGCACCGATCGACCTGCCGGACCTCTCGGTGCAGCAGAAGGCGCTGGCCGACGCCTTCTCCCACGAGGGCATCGACATGCCGCCGGAGGCGATGGACGCCGAGGCGGTCTACTTCCTGATGCGCTGGTGGGTGCGCCTCTACGGGCACATCGCGCTGGAGGTCTTCGGCCGCTTCCCGTTCGACCTGTTCCACGCCGATCAGCTCTTCGACGCGACCCTGCACGAGCTGGCGGCGGAGAGCGGCCTGACCTGATCCTGACTCAGTGTGGTCGGAGCGCCGCCGGGTCCAGGTAGACCTCCACCCTGGGGTGAATGAGCTCAACCACGTCGTCGACCCGGCTGCGGTGCGCTCCGACGTAGGGCGGTGGCTCCAGCCTTTCCCGCACGCGCGCGGGCCCGACGGGCTTCGGTTCGAGGCTCATGAGGCGGAAAAGCTCTGCGATCTCGTGGAAATGAGGCGATCGCGGCTTCAACGACTCGCGCAGCGCCCACACCGTCAGCGCACCCGGTCCGGAACCCGCGTGCTGACCGTGACCCCCGCGCAGCGGGAAGGTCAGCAGGAAAACCGCTGTCACGAAGAGTGATCCCGCCACGACGAGCCACCCGGAAGACAGCTCCAGAAGATTGAATCCATGAAACATGTTGCCATACCTCCACTTTCATCAGTCCGATGTGGAGAGACTAGCGACCCGCCCGCGGAGCCCGGAAGGGGATCCCGCCAGATCTCGCGGGCGGGGGAGGCACCGGGGCGAAGGCCAGAAACGCCCGAAGATCAGGGGGGAGAGAAGAGACGCTCGCTGATCATTTTCGGGGATTGAGTCGATCAGAAACGGGGCATTGTAACTACTGGACTGGGCGATTACTCGAGGTTCATCAGATCGGGGAATCCAGTACTCGAGGGGTTGTGATTCCGGCGGTCAATTCGGTTGCTCCGGTTCGCGAATTTCCGTCGTTCGGCGGAGTGCCAGGCGGTCACCACCGCGTTGTCACTGAGCGCGTCTGAATGACGGTCAGACGGGCACCGCGAATCACGCGGGTGTCGCAATGGCACGCTACACAGGTCACATATTCGCTGGTCATACCACGTGATCCGTCACGATCAGTGTTTGTTTGCGCGGTGAATCACTTTCGATTGCCGCACCGCCACCGTGGTAACTTCGACGATCCCAGCGCTTTCGAATTCATTCACGCACGCTAACGACGGAGCACTCCCAAGTGGACGTGGCATTGTGGGTTGCCCTCGCGGCAATCGTAGTGATTCTGCTGGCCTTCCTGGTTTCCCTGCAGCGCCTCAAGTTCCAGAGCCGGCTGCGCGACGAAGAAGCGCACCACTTGGTCACGCGGCGACTTCCAGCGCTGATGGACGCCGAGCGGGGCCTGCCCATCGACGTGCCCGGACCACTGCGGCCCAACCTCGCCGACACCCCCTTCCACCAGGAGATGCAAACCGTCATCGGCCAGTTCGCCGGCTTCGCCGACGAGACCAGGCAGCGCGCCGATCGCGCCGCCAAGGCCACCATGATCTCCACCATGCGCGGCGTGCAGAGCCTCGCCAACGAGCAGCAGCTCGCCATCACCGAGATGCAGCACGAGCACGACGACCCCGCCGTGCTCGCCGGCCTGATGAAGATCGACCACGCGAACTCGCAGCTCGTGCGGCGTGCCCAGGCCACCGCCGTGCTGTGCGGGACCTGGCCCGGCCAGCAGCGATCCGCCGCGCCCGTGCTCGACGTCGTGCGCGGGGCGACCTCGCGGATCCGCGACTACCTGCGGATCGAGGCGCACTCCGAGAGCGAGCTCTCGGTGTCCAGCCGGGCCGTGGAACCCGTCGTGCTCGCGCTCGCCGAACTGCTGGACAACGCGGCGCGCTACTCGCAGCCCGCCACGCAGGTCCAGGTGCACTTCCAGCCCGCCCACAACGGGCTGTCCATCGTCGTCGACGACGCCGGGGTCGGCATGAACCCCGAAGCCCGCGAACGCGCGAAAGCGCTGCTCACCGGACGGGAAGTCGTCGACATCAACAAGCTGGGCGACCCGCCGCAGATCGGGTTCGCGCTCGCCGGCGTGCTCGCCGCGCGCTACGGGTTCAAGGTCTTCGTGGAGGCCGCCTCGCCCTACGGGGGCATGCGCGCGGTGCTGTTCCTGCCCAACGAACTGCTCACCAAGGCCGAAACACCGGCGCCCGCACCGGCGATGAACGAACCGGCCGCTGATCAGCACACCAGCACGGGCCTGCCCAAGCGGCAGCGCCGCAGCCACGCCGTGCCCGCGCAGTCCGCCGAGCACGGGTCCTGGGGAACGGGCAAGCCATCGGTGATGGGCGCGTGGCAGCGCGGCAGCCTCACCGGTCGCGGGTCCGAGGACGAACCGGACGACGAAAAGGGAACCTCCGCATCATGAACAGCAACCGACAACACGACCTGGGGTGGATGCTCGACGAGGCACTGCGGATCCCGGAGGCCAGGCACGCCGTCCTGCTGTCCTCCGACGGCCTGCTGATGGCCCACTCCGCCGACATCACCTCCGACGACGCCGAGCGGCACGCCGCCGCCATGTCCGGCCTGCAATCGCTGGCACGGGCCAACTCCGCGTTCTGCGGCTCGACCGAGAAGTCCTGGCGGCAGACCATCACCGAGTACGACCACGGCTACGTGTTCCTCGTCGCCGCAGGTCCGCGCGCCTACGTCGCCGCATCCGCGGGACACGGCGTGGACGTGGAGACCATGACCCACCGGTTGATGGAACTCGTCCAACGGCTCGGGAAGGAGCTCAGCGCCGGTCAACGCGTCGGTGAGTTCGCGTGAAGCGCGGCGAGCGCGCGTTGGTCCGGCCGCACGTCGTCACCCGCGGCCGGGCACGACCGTCGCGCAACACCTTCGAGATGGACACCCAGGTCTACGCGGTGCGCGAAGCCCCGCCCGGCACGGCAGGTCCCGAGATGCGGCGCGTGCTCCACCTCTGCAGCGACGGGGCGATGTCCGTCGCCGAAATCGCCGGACACCTCAAGTTGCCGATGAGCGTCACGAAAGTGCTGCTCGGCGACCTGCTGGACAGCGGCCACATCGTCACCCGCAGCGCCCGGCACGACCTGGAAGCACCGGACGTCGGGCTGCTGCAGAACGTCCTGGACGGGCTTCGGGCCAGCTTGTAGAGAGCAGGAGACTTCGTGACCGACGATCGAACCCGGCTGCACGGACCGGAATTCGCCGCCGACCCGCAGACCGTCTACCGGCGGCTGCGCCGGGCGGGTCCGACGGCTCCGGTGGAGATCGCGCCCGACGTGCCCGCCACGCTGGTGCTCGGCTACGCCGAAGCACTTCAGGTGCTGCGCGATGCCGCGAACTTCCCGAAGGACCCGCGCACCTGGCAGCGCACCGTCGCGCAGGGCTGCCCCGTGCTGCCGCTGATGACCTACCGGCCGAACTGCATGTTCACCGACGGCGCCACCCACGCCCGGCTGCGCGGCGCCGTGACCGACGCGCTCGCGCGGGTCGACACCCGGGAACTGCGCACCCACCTGGAGGAGACCGGCGATGCGCTCATCGACCGGTTCGCCCCCGACGGCGAGGCCGACCTGGTCGAGCAGTACGCGCGGGTGCTGCCGCTGCTGATGGTCACCCGCATCTGCGGGGCGCCACCGGTGATCTCGGAGAAGATCGTCTCCGGCGCGCTGGCGCTGTTCGACGGCGTCGACGGAGGGCGGGGGATCGGCACGGCCGTCGCCGAGCTCGTCGCCGCGAAGCGGAACCGACCGGGACCCGACGTCGTGTCGTGGCTGCTGGCGCACCAGGCCGGGCTGACCGATGACGAAGCCGTGCACCAGATCGCGCTGCTGTGCAGCGCCGGGAGCGAGCCGCTGCAGAACCTCATCGCCAACACCCTGCGGCTGCTGCTGGTCGACGAGCGGTTCGCCGGCGACCTCTCCGGTGGCAGCCTGCCGGTGGCCGACGCGCTCGACGAGGTGCTGTGGTCCGATCCGCCGATCGCCAACTTCGGCACGGTCTTCCCGCCCCGGGAGGTGCAGGTCGGCGGCAACCCGGTGCCCGCCGACCAACCCCTCCTGATCAGCTTCGCCGGGGCCAACACCGATCCCGCCGTCGACTCAGGCGGCCGCGTGGGAAATCGGGCGCACGTCGCCTTCGGCGCGGGCAGGCACGCGTGCCCGTCACCCGCGCAGCGCATCGCGCGGATGACGGGCACCGCGGCCGTCGAACGCGTCCTGGACCGGTTACCGGACCTCGAACCCGCGGTGCCCTCGGAGGCGTTGGAGTGGAAGTCCGGCCCGTTCCACCGGTCCTTGGCCTCGCTGCCGGTGCGGTTCCCGCCGCCGCCCAGGCAGATCCGGCCCTGGCTCGGCTCACCCGCGCCCGTCGTCCGACGCGAACCCGACACCTACCGGCCCGGCGGGCGGTGGGCCGCGTTCAGCAGGTGGCTGCGCGGCGGTTGATCACAGACCCGCGACCGGCGCCTTGTGCAGCTCGTCGATGACGTTGCGGGCGTCCGGGTACTGGTAGGAACCGGATTCGTAGAGCACGTAGGCGTTTCCGCCCAGGTCGTCGATGCCCTCGGACATGCTCGGCGAGCGGAAGCAGCGCGTCGACGGGATGTCGATGTCGGTGGCACCCTTGTCGATCACGTACAGGTTGCTGCGCACGTCGCGGGAGAGCGAGGTGCTGTAGACGAACTTGTCGCCGGTGACCATCAGGCCCTGCGTGCCCTTCGGGATCTCGAAGGACTTGCCGGTGGTCAGCCCGCCGTCGGCGGCGACGCTGTAGGCGTACATCTTCTCGCGGCCGTCGCGGCTGTACTTGCCCGCGTAGAGCGTGTTCCCGTCGCCGGACAGGAACGACGCGCCGTAGACCTCGCGGGCCTGGCCGGTCTGCTTGACGTAGGGGCTGCCCTCGGCCTTCAGCGCGTCGGCGAGCTCGCTGAGCTTGTACTTGCGGATGGTGTAGTGGCCCTCGGCGTTGTTCCTGCCGGTCACGAACGCCCAGCCCCGGGCGATCGCGATGCCGCTGGCGTGGGTTTCGGCGATCTCGACGTCACCGACGGTCTTGCCGGAGGAGGGGTCGACGCCGTAGATCTTGGCGTTCGAGCCGTCCTTGCCGTAGGCGCTGACCAGCAGCAGGCCGTTGCCCGCGCCGTCCCAGTCGTTCCACGCGGCGAGGCCCTGCGGGGTGTGGTCGGGCAGTCCTGGGATCTTCGGGCCCGCGCTGAACTTCTCGTCGTAGGTGTAGCCCGCCGACGGCCCGCTGTAGAAGGAGGCGTCCTGGCCGCTGGAGTCGTCATCGCAGGCGATCGCCGCGGGCCCGGCGGCAGCGCCGGCCCCTGCCACCGCGGCCGGGATCGCGGCGGCTCCAGCGTCCCCGCCCGCGGCCGCACCGGTGGCCGGAACCCCCACCAGCAACGCACCGCACGCAGCGGCCACGACGCTCTTCCGAACCAGCACCCTCATCGCTCTCTCCCTCAGTGGCGATCAACACGAACACCACCTCAGACGCACCCGAGTCGATTCGGTTCCCTCCGCTTCCGACAACTCCAGTCCCGAAATTCGAATTTCGCGCGAAGTTCGAGCCCCGAAGTTCGGACTCGAATTTCGCGCGAAATTCGAAAAAGCCTGGTCACGGGAGGGGATTGGCCTTGTCGTGGGCTCGTTGGGCTTCCTGGCGGGAGGATTCGGCGCCGGTGGCGATGGGCGCGGTGAGCCACTGGCGCGGCGTGCCGAAGGCGTCGACGAGGTCGACGGCGTGCGGCCGGAGTTCACCGCAGAGCTCGTTGACGGCCTGGGTGACGGACTTCGCGCGGCGCGGGCTGATCCGCTCGTGCTCCAGGAACCACGCCTTGTCCTCCTCGATGGTGGACAGCGCGTAGAGGTCGCAGAGCTTGTCGAGGATCTCGGCGTTGCGCGGGTCCTGGCAGCGGTCGACGGCGGCGACGAACGCCTCCAGCACCAGCCGGTCGATGTGCACCCGGGCCGCGCGCAGCACGTGGTCCTGGGCGTTGTTGAACACCTCGAAGGCGTTGTCCTTGTTGGCCTTCCGCAACCGGCGACCCAGGCCGTCGAGGACGTGCGCCTCGCGGTCGTCGAAGAGCTTGAGCTGCCAGCCGCGGTCGAGGATGTCGTCCTTGTTCGAGGCGTCGATGATGCGCTGCACGATGGAGTGCGCGGCGGAGCGCTCGATGACCGCGCCGACGAACTGGTCCGCGACGAACTTCGCCAGGCCCAGCGTGCCGATCCCGTCGAACTGGTCCTTGTAGTCGGTCAGCAGCCCCTTCGCGACCAGCTGGAGCAGGACCGAGTTGTCGCCCTCGAACGTGGTGAACACGTCGGTGTCGGCCTTGAGCCCCGCCAGCTGGTTCTCGGTGAGGTAGCCGGCTCCGCCGCACGCCTCGCGGCAGGTCTGGATGGTGTGGGTGGCGTGCCAGGTGGTGATGGCCTTCAGCCCGGCGGCGCGGGATTCCAGCTCGCGCTGGGCCCGCTCGTCGTCACCCCGCCCGACCTCGTCGAGGGCTTGCACCAGTTCCTCCTGCGCGAAGTGCAGGGCGTAGGACTTCGCCAGTGCCGGGAGGAGTTTGCGCTGGTGCGCCAGGTAGTCGAGGACCACGACCTCCTCGCCGGTGCCCGGCCGGTCGAACTGGCGGCGCGCGTCGGCGTAGCGCAGCGCGATCTCCAGCGCCAGCTTCGCCGCGGCGCCCGAGGTGCCGGCCACCGAGATCCGGCCGCGGATCAGGGTGCCGAGCATGGTGAAGAACCGCTTGCCCTGGCTGTCGATCGGACTGCTGTAGGTGCCGTCCTCGGCGACGTCGCCGTAGCGGTTGAGCAGGTTCTCGCGCGGCACCCGCACCTGGTCGAAGTAGATGCGGCCGTTGTCGACGCCGTTGAGACCGGCCTTGCGCCCGCAGTCCTCGATCCGCACGCCCTCGCAGGTGTTCCCGCTCCCGTCGCGGATCGGCACCAGCAGCGCGTGCACGCCGTGGCTCTCTCCCGCGGTGATGAGCTGGGCGAACACCACGGCCATGCGCCCGTCGCGCGCGGCGTTGCCGATGTACTCCTTGCGCGCCGCCTCGTGCGGGGTGTGGACGACGAACTCGCGGGTCGCCGGATCGTAGGTGGCGGTGGTGCGCAGGCTCTGCACGTCGGAGCCGTGGCCGGTCTCGGTCATCGCGAAGCAGCCCGGCAGTTCGGCGCTCATGATGTCGCGCAGGTAGCGCTCGTGGTGGTGCTCGGTTCCCAGCGCCACGACCGCACCGCCGAACAGGCCCCACTGCACGCCGGACTTGACCATCAGCGACAGGTTCCCGCACAGCATTTCCAGCGAGACCACCGAACCGCCCTGGTCACCGCTGCCGCCCTGGGCGACGGGGAAGCCGAGCTCGGGGACGCCGGACTTGGCCAGCAGGCGCAGCTGCTCCAGGGTCCGCGCCCGATGGCTCTCGGTGTCGAGGTCGTCGGCGTTGCCGAGCTCGTTCTCGCCGAGCGAGTCGCGGACCTTCTCGCGCACGGACGCCCACCGGCCGTCCAGCAGACTGCGGAGCTCACCTGCGTCGAATGCGGCGTTGGTCATCGCGGCCTCCACTAGCTCGTCCCGTGTGCCGCCCACCGTAGTTACCGACGGGTAACCCTGCTATGCGACGTAACTCACCACGCAGCGTAGTGCCGCACCCGCCACTCCCACCCCGGACACGACGAAGGGGCGCCCCCAAAGGGGACGCCCCTCCACACCACGCTCACACCACCCGGCCCGACCCGGACAACCCGGAATACCGCGATGATCAGGTCCCCGATCACCGCCGCATTCCGGGTTACGAGGTGGGATGAGGTCAGGCGACGATGTTGACCAGGCGGTTCGGGACGACGATGACCTTGCGGGGGTCCTTGCCGTCGAGGGCCGCCGCGATCTTGTCGTCGGCCAGGGCCGCGGCCTTGACCGCGTCCTGGTCGGCCGAGGCCGGGACCTGGATGCGGGAGCGCACCTTGCCGTTGACCTGGATCGGGTACTCGATCGAGTCCTCGACCAGGTACTGCTCGTCAGCGGCCGGGAACGGCCCGTGCGCCAGGCTCTCGGTGCGGCCCAAACGGGTCCACAGCTCCTCGGCCAGGTGCGGAGTCAGCGGCGCCACCATCAGCACCAGCGGCTCCACCACCGAACGCGGCGTGCCCGCAGCCGACGCGTAGGTCTTGGTGATCCGGTTGTTGAACTCGATCAGCTTCGCCACGGCCGTGTTGAACCGCAGCTCGGCGAAGTCCTCCCGGACGCCCGCGATCGTCTTGTGCAGGGCGCGCAGCATCTCGGTGTCCGGCTCCTCGTCGGTCACCCGCAGCTCGCCGGTGCTCTCGTCGACGACGTTGCGCCACAGCCGCTGCAGGAACCGGTGCGAGCCGACGACGTCCTTGGTCGCCCACGGCCGCGAGGCCTCCAACGGGCCCATCGACATCTCGTACAGCCGCAACGTGTCCGCGCCGTAGGCGTCGGCCATCTCGTCCGGGGAGACCGAGTTCTTCAGGCTCTTGCCCATCTTCCCGTACTCTCGGCGGACCTCCTGGCCCTGGAAGTAGAACTTCCCTTCCGACTCCTCGACCTCTTCGGCCGGGACGTAGACGCCGCGCGGGTCGGTGAAGGCGTAGGCCTGGATGTAGCCCTGGTTGTACAGCCGCCGGTACGGCTCCTCCGAGGACAGGTGGCCCAGGTCGAACAGCACCTTGTGCCAGAAGCGGGAGTACAGCAGGTGCAGCACCGCGTGCTCCACACCGCCGACGTACAGGTCCACGCCGCCCGGGTCGTTGCCGCCGTGCGCCTGCGCGTTCTTGCCCATCCAGTACTGCTCGTTGGCCGGGTCGACGAAGCGCTCGGAGTTGTCCGGGTCGATGTAGCGCAGCTGGTACCAGCAGGAACCCGCCCACTGCGGCATGACGTTGGTGTCGCGCTCGTAGTGCTTGAGCCCGTCGCCCAAGTCCAGCTCGACGTGGCGCCACGCCTCGGCCTTGGCCAGCGGCGGCTCCGGGCGCGAGTCGGCGTCCTCCGGGTCGAAGGTGCGCGGCGAGTAGTCCTCGACCTCGGGCAGCTCGACCGGCAGCTGGTCCTCCGGCAGCGCGCGCGGCACGCCGTCGGAGCCGTAGACGATCGGGAACGGCTCGCCCCAGTAGCGCTGGCGGGCGAACAGCCAGTCGCGCAGCTTGTACTGGACGGTGCCGCGGCCGTGGCCGTGCTCCTCCAGCCAGGCGGTCACGGTCTTCTTGGCGTCGGCGATGTCCAGGCCGTTGAGGCTCAGGCCGGTGGTGTCCGACGCGGAGTTGATAGCCGGCCCGTCGCCGGTGTAGGCCTCGCCGTCGAATCCGTCGGCCGGCTGCACGGTGCGGATGATCGGCAGTCCCAGGACCGTGGCGAAGTCCCAGTCGCGCTGGTCCTGGCCCGGGACCGCCATGATCGCGCCCGTGCCGTAGCCCATCAGCACGTAGTCGGCGATGAAGATCGGGATGCGGGTGCCGTTGACCGGGTTGGTGGCGAAGGCGCCGGTGAAGACACCGGTCTTCTCCTTGTTCTCCTGCCGGTCCAGGTCCGACTTCATCGACGCGGCACGCCGGTAGGCGGCCACGGCGTCCGCCGGGGTGGCCGCGCCTCCGGTCCAGCGGTCATCGGTGGCGTCCGGCCAGGAAGCCGCGGTCAGCTCGTCGACCAGCGGGTGTTCCGGCGCCAGCACCATGTAGGTCGCGCCGAAGAGGGTGTCCGGACGGGTCGTGAAGACCTCGACGGAACGACCGGACTCGCCGACCGGGAACACCACGTTGGCGCCCTGCGAGCGGCCGATCCAGTTCCGCTGCATCGTCTTGACCTTGTCCGGCCAGTCCAGCCGGTCCAGGTCGTCGACCAGGCGGTCCGCGTAGGCGGTGATCCGCATCATCCACTGCTTCAGGTTGCGGCGGAACACCGGGAAGTTGCCGCGCTCGGTCAGCCCGTCCGCGGTCACCTCCTCGTTGGCCACCACGGTGCCCAGACCCGGCGCCCAGTTGACCGGCGCCTCGGACAGGTAGGCGAGCCGGTGCGAGTCGACGACCTCGCGGCGCTCGTCGTCGGACAGCTCCGCCCACGGGCGGCCGTCCGGGGTGGAGCGCTCACCGGCGGCGAACTCGGCCTCCAGCTCGCTGATCGGGCGGGCGCGGCCCTTGCCGCCGTCGGCGTCGGCGTCGTACCAGGCGTTGAAGATCTGCAGGAAGATCCACTGCGTCCAGCGGTAGAACTCGATGTCGGTCGTCGCGATGCGACGGCGCTCGTCGTGGCCCAGGCCCAATCGGCGGATCTGGCCCAGGTAGCGCTCGATGTTCTGCTCGGTCGTGGTCCGCGGGTGCGTGCCCGTCTGCACCGCGTACTGCTCGGCGGGCAGGCCGAACGCGTCGAAGCCCATCGTGTGCAGCACGTTGCGGCCCAGCATGCGGTGGTAGCGGGCGTAGACGTCGGTGCCGATGAAGCCCAGCGGGTGGCCGACGTGCAGACCGGAACCGGACGGGTACGGGAACATGTCCTGGACGAACAGCTTGTCCGCGGGCACCTCGCCGTCGGCGAGCGAGCCCGCCGGGTTCGGCGCGTGGAACGTGCCGCGCTCGGTCCACTCCCGCTGCCAGCGCTGCTCGATCTCGGTCGCGGTGCCCGCTGTGTAGCGGAACGGCGGCACCTCTTCTGAAGAAGAGGCCGGCCCCGCTGTGTTGACCTCTTCTGGCTGGCCAGTCATGTTCTGCGTCCTT
This sequence comes from Saccharopolyspora sp. NPDC049357, assembly GCF_040677225.1. Lineage (NCBI taxonomy): Bacteria > Bacillati > Actinomycetota > Actinomycetes > Pseudonocardiales > Pseudonocardiaceae > Saccharopolyspora > Saccharopolyspora sp. NPDC049357. The sequence continues at coordinate 69,496 of NZ_JBFAQJ010000032.1, forward strand.
CCCTGCTCCGCCGGAACGCGCGCGTTCGTGCGCTCTAGTGTGCCGCCCCCGGAAAACGGAAAACCCCCCAGGCCCTGATCGGGCATGAGGGGTCGCCGCGCCGAACCGGTCCTATCGACTCAACGCGGCCTCGCAAGAAGCAGCCTCGCGTGCATGCTTCCAGGGTAGCGGACCAGGCAAAACGGTTTCCGCTCAGCCGTGCGGCGGACGTGTGGGGCAGGGCACCTCAAGCCGATGTCCGGCGGATCGGCCGCGAGCGGAGGTTTAGGCTGCTGGGGTGCTCGCTGTTCAGGTGATCCTTTGCGCGGTTCTGATCCTCGGCGGAGCGGCCCTGCTGCTGCTCGGGTTCCGGGGCCTTCGGGGTTCGCTGCCCCTCAACACCTACGTCGGCGTGCGGACTCCCGCCGCGATGCGCAGCGAGGAGGCGTTCGAGCTCGCCAACCGCGCCGCCGGTCCGGCGATGCTGGCCGCCGGTGCGATCGCCGCGCTGGCCGGGGCCTCGATGCCCGCGCTGGCGAGCGGCTTCAGCGTCGCGATGGTCGCGGTGCTCGGGCTGGTCGGCGCGTTCGTGCTGATGACCCTCGGCGGGGTCGTGGGCAACCGCGCGGCGGAAACCGTGCCCGCCCCCGCTCCGGCCGGTGGCTGCGGCGGTTGCGCGGGCGGCTGCTGCGGCGGCTGACCAGCACTTCCGCACTTGTCCCCAAGTTATCCACAGCTGTTTATCCACAGGCTGTGGAGAACCAGCGCGCCGGAGCCGCTGTTCCAGGTGGGGACTCAGCTCGCACCGCCGAGCGAAGCGACCACTAGTTCAGCTTCACGTCGCCGGGGTGCGTGGCCAGGAACGCCAGGGGCGGCCCCTGCCTGCGCAGCACCCTCGACCACAGCTCGGTGTCGGGGTCGGCGATGACGTCGTCCGGCAGCGCGGGAACGATCAGCCAGTCGCCCCTGTCGATCTCCCCGGCCAGCTGGCCGGCGTCCCAGCCCGCGTAGCCGGCGAAGAAGCGCAGCCCGCGAGCCTTGGGCGCGAGCTCCTCCGGATCCCCGTCCAGGTCGACCATGCCCACCGGGCCTCGCACTCCCACCACGCCGTCGATCGCCGTGAGGTCCTCGCCCGTTCGCAGCGTGGCCAGGCAGATGGCCGTGCGCTGCTCGACGGGCCCGCCCACGAACAGCGACTGGGGGAGCGTGGCGTGGTCGCCCCACTTCGGGAGCACGTCGTGCACCGCGACCTCGCTCGGCCGGTTCAGCACGACGCCGAGGGTGCCCTCCGCGCGGTGGTGGATGACGTAGACGACGGTTCGCCGGAAGTTCTTGTCCATCAGCTGCGGAGCAGCGACCAGCAGCGTCCCCGGCTCCACCTCAGCGTCCGATCCCACCTCCGCATGATCTCACCGGATGGGCGGAGGTGACCCCGTCCTCGCGCAACAAGATGGGCGGAAAACGGGAAATCGATACGAACGAATGATGAACATCGAGCATTTCCACTCAATAGTCATCGTTCGATATTAATACCGATCCGCTGGAAGCTCACTGACCTGGGGTTTCGATTCCCTGCTCCCGTGCCCAACGATGGAGTTCCTCGATCGCCTCCTCGCGGGACATGGGTCCGCGATCCAGCCGGAGCTCCTTGAGGTGCTTCCACGCCTTGCCCACGACCGGTCCCGGCTCGACCCCGAGCAGACCCATGATCTCGTTGCCGTCGAGGTCCGGGCGCACCTTCGCCAGGTCCTCCTCGGCGGCGATCCGATCGATCCGCTCCTCGAGATCGTCGTAGGCGCGCTGCAGGGCGTTGGCCTTGCGCTTGTTGCGGGTCGTGCAATCGGCGCGCACCAGCTTGTGCAGCCGGGGCAGCAGTGGGCCCGCGTCGTTGACGTAGCGGCGCACCGCCGAGTCGGTCCACTGCCCGTCGCTGTAGCCGTGGAACCGCAGGTGCAGGAACACCAGATCGGCGACCTGGTTGATGACGTCCTTGGGGTAGCGCAGCGCGCGCATCCGCTTGCGGGTCATCTTCGCGCCGACCACCTCGTGGTGGTGGAAGCTCACCCCGCCGCCCGACTCGAACCGCCTCGTCGCCGGCTTGCCGATGTCGTGCAGCAGCGCGGCCAGCCGCAGCACCAGGTCGGGTTCGGCGTCCGGGTCGGCCGCCTTCTCCAGGTCGATGGCCTGGTCGAGGACGGTCAGCGAGTGGCTGTAGACGTCCTTGTGCTGGTGGTGCTCGTCGATCTCCAGCTTCATCGCCGGCACCTCGGGCAGCACGTGATCGGCCAGGCCGGACGACACCAGCAGCTCCACGCCTCGCCTCGGGAACTCGCCGCACAGCAGCTTCGAGAGCTCCACCTGCACCCGCTCGGGGGTGATCCGGGCGATCTCGGCGGACATCTCGGTCATCGCCGTCACCACCCGGTCGCTCGGGGTGAAGCCGAGCTGGGCGACGAAACGGGCGGCGCGCAGCATCCGCAGCGGGTCGTCGGCGAAGGAGTCCTCCGGCGCGGCCGGGGTGTCGAGCCGCTTGTCCACCAGGTCGGTCATGCCGCCGTGCAGGTCGACGAAGGCGCGCTCGGGCAGTTGGATGGCCATCGCGTTGACGGTGAAGTCGCGGCGCACCAGGTCGCCCTCGATGGTGTCGCCGAAGGCCACCTCGGGATTGCGGCCGACGCGGTCGTAGCTGTCGGCGCGGAAGGTCGTGATCTCCACCGTGGTGCCGTGCCGGAAGGCGCCGAGCGTGCCGAACTGGATCCCGGTGTCCCAGATCGTCTCCGCCCACCCGGCCAGCAGCTCGCGGACCCGCTCGGGCCGAGCGTCGGTGGTGAAGTCCAGATCCGTGCCCAGGCGCCCCAGCAGCGCGTCCCGCACGCTGCCGCCGACCAGGTACAGCCGGTGACCGGCTGCGGCGAACCGCTTGCCGAGCTCCTCGGCGACCGGTGCGACCTTGATCAGCTCGACGACCGCGTTGCGCTGGGCGTCCCGTTCCAAGGACGTCGGGCCGGAACCGATGGGCTGCTCGTTAGACACGATTAACCAGGGTATCGGCCACGCGAGGCCACCCACGACGCACGCCCGTAAGTGCGCCGAGGTTCCACCGCCCGCGCCGCTGAGCAAGACGACCACGCGATCCTGGAGCAACTACCATCAGGGCATGCCCCCGTCGCCCGGCCGCTCCGGCGGTTCCCAGCCGGGGCGTCGAAACCGGCGCCGACGGCGTCGGCTGCGGACTGTCGACGAGACCTCGGCGGGCGGGCTGGTGGTCGACGGCGTCCACGGGCTGGCTGCGATCATCGGGAGGCTTGATCGCAGGGGGCGACTTTTGTGGTCGCTGCCGAAGGGGCACATCGAGCCTGGTGAGACGCCGGAGCAGACCGCGGTGCGGGAAGTCGCTGAGGAGACCGGCATCATCGGCCGTGTTGTGACCGCGATCGGCACCATCGATTACTGGTTCGTCGCGGGAAATCGACGAATCCACAAGACCGTGCACCACTTCCTGATGGATGCGGTGGGCGGAGAGCTGTCCGACGAGGACGTGGAGGTCACCGAGGTGGCATGGGTGCCGCTCGGTGAGCTGGACGAGGTGTTGGCCTACGCCGACGAACGCCGGCTGGTGCGCCGGGCCCTGAGCCTGCGCGACGACGGCGATCGCGGCGGTGTGGGTCTCGCTGGAGGCGAGCGCCTCGGGGCACGACCGACGAGAGGGAGCGGGACGGAGCAGGCGTGAGGTTTCTGCTGGCCGCGCTGTGCGCGCTGCTGATGGTCGCGATGCTGCCGGTCACTCCGGCGACCGCGCAGGGCGGCAGTTCAGCCGACTTCGAAGTGACCAAGGTCACGCCCTCCGTGGTGGGTGGGGGTTCGCCGGGCGAGGTCGTCGTCAGCGGCAGGCTGACCAACCGCAGCGGACACGCCTTGAACGGCGTCCAGGCCCGCATCGAGCGCGGCATCCCGCCGAACGGCGAACCCGCCGTCCAGCGCGCCATGCGCGAGGGCGTCACCGGCATCACCGAGCCGTCCTTCTCGCCGGTCACCGACCGGCTCGAACCCGGTCAGTCGCTGCCCGTCCAGGTCCGCATCCCGCTGACCGGCTCGAACTCGCTGCAGCTGAGCCAGACCGGCGTCTACCCGCTGGTGGTCAACATCCAGGCCGGGCGCAGCACGGTCGCCGAGTCCGAGTTCCTGCTGCCGGTCACCTCGCTCCCCGGGCAACCGCCGATGCGCCCCGCGCAGGCCACCCCGACGACCCTGGTCGTGCCGATCGTCGACACGCCGCGGCTGGAGCGCGAGGCGCTGCCGGGCGGTCGTGCCGTCCTCGTCGACGACCAGTTGTCCACCTCGCTGGCGCCCGGAGGCCGGCTCTACGACCTCGTGCAGGCCATCAGCGACAGCGCCCCGGCCGGTTCCTCGCTGGGCAACGCGCTGTGCTTCGCCATCGACCCGGACCTGCTGATCACCGCCAAGGCCATGCAGGGCGGCTACCAGGTCCGCCAACCCAACGGAGCCCTCGTCGAGGGCATCGGCCGCTCCGCCGCCGACCTGTGGCTGACCAAGCTGCGGCAGGCCACCACCGGCCGCTGCGTGATCCCGCTGCCCTACGCCGACGCCGACGTGGTCGCGCTGGGACGCGCCGGGCTCGGCGACCTCGTCAACGGCGCGATGGACGGCGCCAAGCTGCTCAGCGCCCCGGACGGCCTCGGCGTTGAACCGCGCGACGTGATGTGGCCGATCGAAGGCGCCCTGACCGAGCGGCCCGTGGGCGACCTGCCGTCGACGATGCTGCTGGACACCCGCGCGGTGAACGTCCCGCCGGGCTCGCTGACCCCGGTCAAGCTGCGCGGCCAGAACCGGACCGCGATCCCGATCGACCCGCTGCTGGCGTCCGCGCTCGACCCCAACCGCGACACCAAGCAGGAGGTCACCGAGCCCTCACCGCCCAGCGGCGGCGCGCTGACCTCGCAGAACGCGCTCGGTGCGCTGGCCTTCCGGGCGACCGACGGATTCGTCCCGAACGCGACCTCTGTTCTGGTGCCGCCCCGCCGCTGGAACATGCGGGCCGACGACCTGCGCGGACTGCTCACCGGCATGTCGAAGCTGGACTCCGACGGGCTGATCCGGCTCACCGCGCTGCCCTCGCCGAACCCGGCGACGCTCGACGAGGCCGAACTGACCTACCCCGTGCAGGCAGGTGGCTCGGAGATCTCGCGCGAGGCGATCGACAAGCTGGCCGCGCAGAACTTCAAGGTCGGCGACCTGGCGCGATCCTCCGAATCGGACCGCGCCCAGACCGTCTCGCCCGGCCGGGTCACCACACCGCTGCGCAACGGCCTGCTGCACGGCGTCTCCAGCGCCTGGCGCGGCAACTCCGGCGCGGCCGAGGACTGGGTCCGCCGGGCGACCTCGCCGATCAACGACATGCTCGGCAAGGTCCGCATCGAGGAGTACCCGGGCACCACCAACCGGCTGTCCTCGGACAGCCCGATCCCGGTCACCGTGGTCAACGACCTGCCGTTCACCGTCGGCATCCGGTTCAAGATCCCCACGGTTCCCGGCGTGGAGGTGCAGCACGACTTCGGCGGCGGCCTGGCCACCGTGCCCGCCAACGGGCGACGCCAGTTCATGCTGGAGGCCTCCGCGCAGCGCGCCGGCCGGTTCATGGTCGACATCAGCGTGACCGCCGATGCGGGCACCCCGCTGGGCACCACCAAGCGGCTGCCGATGGAGTCCACCGAGTACGGCGCGATGATCCCGTGGCTCACGGGCATCGCGGGAGCCGTGCTGGTGCTGATGTCGGTGCGCCGGATCGTGAAGAAGGCCAAGGCCCGCCGGGAGCGCACCGCGGTAGCTCAGAAGTCGGTGGAGGAGGCCGAGACGCAGCCGCTGGCGCACGCGGTGACGTCCACTCCGTCCGCTCCCGAGGGCGACCGCGACCAGGGCTGACGGGGTGGCCGAGAACCGAAGGAAGTTCGCGAACTGCTTCTGAGATCCTGGTGCGAACGTCCCGGTGCTCCCGGGTGGCGCAGGCGGGTAAGGATTGAGGCAGTGAACCGACCAGATCCACGGCGGACGAGCGGGCAGCCGGACGGCCCGACCATGCCGATCCACCGCACCTCCGTGCCTGGCGCGGGCAGCAGGCAGGGCTGGCACGTCGCCGAGACGCAGCCGATCGCCGCGATCCCCGCCGAGCCGGGACCGGACCAGGCGTTCGAGCAGTCAGCCGAGCAGACCCAGGTCATCCGGCCGGTCTCACCCGGCAAGCCCTCGCTGCTCAAGGCCAGCGGTTCGATGGCCATCGCGACGCTGATCAGCCGGATCACCGGTTTCCTGTGGAAGCTGCTGCTGGCCTTCGCGGTCGGCTTCGGCGTCGTCAACGACTCGTTCAACGTCTCCAACACGCTGCCCAACAGCATCTTCGAGCTGCTCATCGGCGGGGTGCTGACCAGCGTCGTCGTTCCGGTCCTGGTGCGCTCGCAGAAGGCCGATGCCGACGGCGGCGAGCGGTTCGTTCAGCAGATGATGACGTTGGCCGTGGTGGTGCTGGGCATCGGCACGCTGATCGCCGTGGTCTGCGCCCCTCTGCTGACCTGGATCTTCGTCACCGAGTCGGACACCTCGAACACCGAGCTGGTCAACGTCCTGGCCTACCTGCTGCTGCCGCAGATCTTCTTCTACGGCCTGTCCGCGCTGGCCGGCGCGATCCTGCAGTCCAAGCAGATCTTCAGCCCACCGGCCTGGGCACCGGTGGTCAACAACCTGGTCGTGATCGTCACGATCGGCGTCTACATGCTGCTGCCGGGCGAGATGTCGGTGAACCCGGTGTCGATGACCGACGCGCACGTGCTGGTGCTGGGCATCGGCGTCACGCTCGGCGTGGTCAGCCAGGCCGCCATCCAGGTCCCCGCGCTGCGCGCCACCGGATTCACCTTCCGCTGGCGCTGGGGCTGGGACTCGCGGCTGTCGGAGTTCGGCGGGCTGGCGCTGTGGATGCTGGCCTACGTCGCGGTCAGCCAGGTCGGCCTGATCGCGCTGAGCCGCGTGGCCTTCACCGGCGACGCGGGCGGCTGGTCGACCTACAACTACGTGTGGATGCTGCTGCAGCTGCCCTACGGCGTCATCGGATTCTCGATCATGACCGCGATCCTGCCGCGCATGTCGGCGGCCGCGGCGGACGAGGACTACGCCAAGGTCATCGACGACCTGTCGCTGGGCAACCGGCTGTCGACGGTGACGCTGATGCCGGTCAGCGCGGTGATGACCGCGCTCGGCGTGCCGCTGGCGCTGTCGCTGTTCGCGCTGCGCGGCGAGACCGGATCGGCCACGACACTCGGTCTGGCGCTGGCGATTTCGGCCTTCGGCGTGCTGCCGTACGCGCTGACGATGATGCAGATGCGGACGTTCAACGCGCTCAACGACGCCCGCACGCCGACGCTGATCATGGTCGTGATGACGGTCGCGAAGGTGCTGCTGGCGGTCCTGGTCGCCGCGATGCTGCCGTCGAACCAGATCGTGTTCGGCCTGACCTTCGTCAACTCCTTCACCTTCATCGTCGGCTGGCTGGTCGGCGAAGCGTGGCTGCGGCACCGGCTCGGCCCGCTCGGCAGCAGCCGATTCCTCGTCACCCTGACCAAATCTCTCGTCGCCTCGGTGGTCGGCGGACTCGCCGCGTGGGGTGTCGCGGTCGGCATCGACGCGCTCGTCCCGGGCTCGGCGGGCGCCGGAACCGGATGGCTCCAGCTGCTGATCGGCAGCGTGGTGGGCTTCGCGGTGATCTTCGGGCTGATGTCGATGCTTCGAGTGGCCGAACTTCAACCCGCGATCGGGCGCCTCACCGGTTTGCTGCGTCGTCGCTGACATTCTCGTCACGTACCCTCGTCTAGGAAGTCTCCTTCCGTGAGGGCAACCCGTAGGCGGACCGGAAGGAGCGGGAGAGGGAAGGTGACCAGCAAACCCACCGAGCGGATCGCGGCGGACAGCGACGAACCGGAAGCCGATTCTTCGGCTGAGCAGCTCACACCGGGTCGGGTCTTGGACCACGGCCGGTATCGGCTGCTCTCCAAGGTCGGCTCGGACGAGCGCTGCAACGCCGAACTGTGGCGTGCCAAGGACGGAGTCCTGGGCCGCGACGTCGCGCTGACGATCCTGATCGGGGATCGCGCCGACGCGCAGGCCGCCACCAACGCGCGACGCACCCTGGAACGCGCGATGCACGCCAGCACCTTCAACCACGTCGGCGTCGCGCGGGTGCTCGACGTCGTCACGCAGTCCGCAGGTGATCCGCCCGGCGTTCTCGGCCTGGTCATCGCCGAGTGGACGCACGGCACGGACCTCCTGGACCTGGTCGCCGAAGGACCGCTGCCTCCCGGAACCGCCGCTCGGCTGATGCAACCGCTGGCCGCGGCGGTCGAATCGGCGCACCACGCCGGTCTGGTCCTGGGCGCCGACCACCCGCAGCGCATCCGGGTCACGCCCGAAGGCGAAGTGCGGATGGCGTTCCCGGGTCCGCTCTCGCACGCCTCCTCCAGCGACGACGTGCGGGGGCTCGGCGCCGCGCTGTACCTGCTGCTGACCGGGCGCTGGGCGCTCGGCGACACGCCCGAGGGCCTGCCGTCGGCTCCGACCGGACCGGACGGAAACCTGGTCGCACCGCGCACTCTTCGCCCGACCGTGCCGATGGAGCTGTCCACCGTCGCGGTTCGCGCGCTGGGCAACCCGGATTCGACCGGCACCACCGGGGGAGTCCGGACCGGTGCCGCCGTGCTGCGGGTGCTGGAGCAGTACGCGACCTACGAGTCGGCGAACACGCTGGCCAACGGCGCGCCACCGGCCGAGTCCAACGAGGTGTGGCGCCGCGACGACCCGAAGCCGGACGAGGCCAAACGCCGCAAGCTGGCGATCAGCGTCGGCGTGCTCGCGGTCGCGACGATCCTGGTGATCGGCTGGATCGCGGTCGGCGTGATCGGCATCTTCACCGAGTCGAACCAGTCCAGCGGCTCCGGCCAGGTGATCGAGGGCAACAACCCCGGAACCGCCACCCAGCAACCGCCCTCGCAGGCGGCGCCGGTGCGGGTCACGGAGGGGACGTCGTTCACCGCCCAGGGCGATCCGGACGCGCCGGCGCGGATCAACAACCTCTTCGACGGCGACCCGGGCACCTACTGGTCGACCTTCGGCTACTTCCAGCAGCTCGGTCCCGGCGGCATCAACACCGCCACCGGTGCCGTGCTGACGCTGGAACGCCCGTCGGTGCTGCAGCAGGTCGTCATCAACTCGCCGAGCGCGGGTTCGAAGGTCGAGATCCGCCAGGTCGACGGCTCGCCGAGCATGGACTCCAAGCTGCTCGGCAGCGGAGTCCTCGCCGCGGGCGACACCCCGATCAAGCTGGAGGCGGTCGCGCCCAGCAGCAAGATCATGGTGGTCCTCACCCAGCTGCCCCAGAAGGGCAGCGAGTTCTCCTCGCAGATCAACGAGGTCACGGTCACCGGCTCGGTGGCCTGACCGACACGACGAAGCGGATGTGATCGCAGTCACGATCACATCCGCTTTTTCGTTGGCTGACCAGGGGAATTCGATTCCATTCCCGCACGGGGACCTGCCCGTGATTCACAGTCAGTATTGTCTTGAGCCGTGTCTGTCCCTGCCCTCTCAGACGCCGATCTCATAGCGGCGCACACCAACGGGGATCCACATGCGTTCTCCGAGCTCTTCCGCCGACATCGGGACCGGCTGTGGGCCGTGGCCCTGCGGACCATGCGCGACCCCGATGAAGCGGCGGACGCGTTACAGGACGCGATGATCTCGGCCTTCCGCAACGCCGCGTCGTTCCGCGCCGAATCGGCCGTCACGACCTGGCTGCACCGGATCGTGGTGAACGCGTGCCTGGACCGGATCCGGCGCCGCCAGGCGCGGCCCACGGTTCCGCTGCCCGAGACCGGTCCCGAACCTGCCGTCCCGCGCGACGCGATCGCCGATCGGGACACCAGCATGGTCGTGCAGGAAGCGCTGTCCCAGCTCCCCGAGGACCAGCGAGCGGCGATCGTGCTGGTCGACGTGGAGGGGTATTCGGTGGCCGAAACCGCGGTGATGCTCGGCATCGCCGACGGCACCGTCAAGAGCCGATGTGCACGCGGCCGAGCAAGACTCGCGAAACTTCTGGGACACCTGCGGAACCCAAGTGCAGATGCGAACGTCCCAGATGACGCGATGGCCATGCGTCGACGGGAGGGACGATGAGTGGGGAGAGCCGGCGCACGGGGGCGCCGCAGGGACCACCTTGGTCCCTGGACCTGCTGGCCGACCTGCACGCAGGAGTGCTGGACGGACCGACCGCCGACGAACTGCGTCGTCAGGTCGAAGCGGACCCGGAGGCCAGGGAGATCATGGCGGCGCTCGACGCCACCACCACCGATCTCGCCGACCTGCCCCCGCTGACCATTCCCGACGACGTCTCGGCGCGCATCGACGCGGCGCTGCAGGACGAGGTCCGGAACTGGACCCGCGAGTCCGCGCCCGCGCAACCCGCGCAGCAGATGCCAACGATGTCGGCGCCCGCCGGGAACGAGGCGCAGGTCGTCGACTTCGCCGCGGCCAAGGCCCGCCGACGCCGCAGGACGACCATCGGTGCCGGGCTGGTCGGCGTCGCCGCGGCGGCAGCCGCCGTGGTCTTCGCCGTGCTGCCCGGAACCGGCGACAACGACAACACCGCCCAGCCACCGGTCCCGACCGCCACCCAGCCGGGTGGGGGCCACAGCGCTCCGCTGGCCCTGGCCGGCGACCAGGTCACCCTCGACGGACAGCAGTTCTCGCAGGTCATGGCCTCGGACCAGTACGTGTCCACACTCGCCGACCCGCAGCAGCTGATCGGCTGCCTGCAGGCCAACGGCGTGCGGGGCGGCAAACCGATGGGCGCTCGCGAGATCACCCTCAACGGCGAACCCGCCCAGCTGCTGATCCTGCCGGGCGGCGGCCTCGGCAAGTTCCGCCTCTTAGCGGTCGGCGCGGACTGCGGCCCGGGCAACCCCTCGACCGTCTCCGACAGCACCTTCGGCGGCTGAACAGCACCGCCCGCAACGCGCCCGGCTCCCGCATCGTGGGAGGCACCGGGCGCGTTGTGCTGTGACGCACCGGTCCCGGGGTTCGGGAACATCGCCGAATAGGATCGCGTTGATGCCAATACGGTCGCGCTCAGCGCGGCGGAGACGCTACGAAGGGAAGGGGCGCGGTGACCAGCGACGTCCGCAACGTGATCATCGTTGGTTCCGGTCCTGCCGGCTACACCGCTGCGGTGTACGCGGCACGGGCAGAGCTGGAGCCGGTGATCTT
>NZ_JBFAQJ010000033.1:0-76648 GCF_040677225.1 Saccharopolyspora sp. NPDC049357
AGCCGAGCCCGGCACGCTTCCAGACGAACACGCGCCGAGGTGCGCCTCCGCTAGCAGGATTCGAATTTCGCGCGAAATTCGAATGCGAACTTCGGCGCTCGAATTTCGCGCGAAATTCGAATGGTGATGCGGGGGCGAGGTCCTCGCCGTGCCGGGGCGGTGGCCGTGGTGAGCGCTACGGCCGGGGTGCGGCGGTCACCTCGTTGAGCAGTTCTTCCACGTGGCCTGCCAGCCGGCGGTTGTCCGCCGGGGCGATCGTGCTCCAGGCCTCCCCGGACGGGGACGTGGTGCGCAGTTGCGCGTAGCGGCCGAGGGCGGAGTCGAAGAACCCGACGACGCGCTCGGCCCTCTCGCGCCTGCCGTACCGGACTCGCGCGGCCGCACCGAACTGCCCCTGCGCCACGGCTCCGGCGACCATCTCGCCCAAGACCTCGGCGTCGTCGGGGCGAACACCGCGTCGTTGCAGCGCGGAGGCGAACTGCTCGGTCTTGTCACCCACCTCGTGGGCGGCGGCGTCGAGGACGTCGCTGGGCACCGACACCGACCGGCCCGGACCGGGAGGCAGCTCCGGCAGCGGCGAGATCGCCGCGCGCGGAAGCCCCGCGGCCGAAACAGCGGAAAAGCTCAGGTGATCGCCGTCCTTGACCACGAGCACGGCGCGCTCGCCGTCCTTCTCGGCGGCGGCCAGCACCCGAACGCTGCGCTGCAACCAGCTCCGCCCGTCGACCTCGCGGCCGGGTTCGGCGACGAGCCGCAGCATCCACGCCAGGTCGGCGTCGAGCTCACCACCGCTGATCAGGCCGCGATTCGACATCACGCGCCACGCGGAGGCGACCAGCTTCGCGCGTTCGGCGTGGGTGCGTCCCGGCGACGGGACCTTGAGGACCAGCGGGACGCCGTCGAGCTCCAGGTGCTCGGCCAGGACGTCGAATTCCAGCGCCGAGAGGCTGATCAACCTCTCGGCGCGTGCGGTGGTGTTCATCGACCGGGCTCGCCGCCGATCACCGGGCGCGAACCCGTCTGCTGCTCGCCGAAGAACCCGCCGTCACCCAGCTTCTCCGTGACCTCCCGCTCCACGGCCTCGTCGCGGCCGCCCTTGGCGCGCTTGCCCGACGCCCGCCCGGCGGCGGAACCGGCGGGCCGTCCCGAACGCCGGCCGTCCTGCTTGGCGCCGGGCGCGGTGGTGCCCGAACCGGTCCTGCCGGTCGGCGCACCGGTGCTCGGCGCGGCGACGGTCGGACCCCAGCTGATCGTCACCTGCGGTGATCCACCCGGCGCCCTGGACCCGCCCGCGGCCGGGGCGTCCACGACGACCTGCGGAGGTGGGGCGAACGAGGCCAGCGAAGTCGTGTTGGCCTGCGTGGACGCCTCGTAGGTGCGCATCACGTCGAACGCGCGCTGCTCAGCGGCGTGCTGCCGGGCCTCCTGGACCTCGTAGTCGGTCTGCCCGCCGAACAGGTGCGTGAGCGCGGTCGCCGCGGTTCCCGGGTCTTCGCTGGTCGCCTGCACCGGCGGTGGCATGTCCCTGCGGGCCTTGCTGATGAACTCCGCCTGCTGCTCGGCGCGCTCGCGCATGACCGTGCTCGCCTGCTGCGCCAGCACCGCCCACTCGCCCAGCGGGCGAAGCCCGGCATTGGCGTTGTCGGCCGCCGAGCCCTGCCAGCCGCTCTTCGCGGCGGCGACCGCGGCGGCCAGACCGCCGTCGATCTCGCCCAGCGCGCGGGTCAGCTCGCTCCAGCGGCGCACGCTGTCGGTCGAGCCGTGCGCACCCGGGCCCTCGTTGATCTGCGCGTGCAGCTCGGCGTGCTGGTATCCCTGCCATCGGTGGTCACCCATCGCGGATCAGCAACCCCCGCCCAGACCGGCCGCGCTGTCGTGGTCGATCTGCTCGTACTCGCGGCCGGCCTGCTGCAACGACTCCGCGGCGGCCTGCAGCTGGTCGCGGTAACCGCACAGCGCGGTCAGCGCGTCCTCACCGCCGCCCACCGATCGCTCGTTGAACAGCTCGGCCGCGTCCGCGCTGACCGGGTCCCCGGCCCACGGACGGATGCGGAGCTCGGTGATGGCGTGCTCGATCTGCAGCCCGACGGCGTCCAGGGACTCCTGCAGCGAGTTGACCAGACGCGGGATCGCGGTGGGCTCGACCTGCATCGAACCACCGGAACCCGCGCCGTACGGCTCGGTTAGCGGCACGTCGCCCCCTCCCACAGGTGAAACGTCCGCCGGACACTGTATCCGCGATCTGTAACGCTGTGGAGTCCTCCATACGCGGGGAGTGGCGTGGACCTCAGGGCGTCGACTCGGATGGCAGCTGCGTCGGGGCCTCCGAGCTGGAGGTTCCCGAGGCCGGCGGGTGGGCCAGCGTCCGCACCGCCTCTTCGGCGACCCGCTGAGCACCGGAGCACAGCTGGTCCACCGGCGGCGGTGGCTGGCCGCCGTCGTCGCGGTAGAGGACGTCGAGGTGCTGCCCCTCGGCCACGTCGACCGCCACGTTGCAGGACAGGTCGAGTCCCGGGGTCTTGATCACCAGCGCGGGGAACTGCTGCACGAGGATCGGCGTGGCCTCGACCTGCGCGGTGTCATCGGTCCACACCCGCATGCCCTCGGTGGTGATCAGCGCCAGGCGGGCGCCGACCTTGGCGGTGGTGTTGCGGTAGCTGCAGGTGGCGGCGTTGCCGAAGCCGGCGTCGGAGTCCGGCTGCGGTTCGCGGTCGAAGCCGAGCTGGTTGCGCTGGTCGGCGGTGAGCAGCTCGCACGGGTCGACGCCGTCCAGGCCGAGATCGAACGGCCTCGGCGGCAGCGACGGCGGTGCGCTGCTGACCGGTGCCGGTGGTGGCGGTGGAGGCGGTGCCGTGCCTGCCGTGGGCGCCGACTGCCAGATGCCGCAACCGGTGAGGGTGAGCGCGCCGAGGCCGAGCAACGCGCTGAGACGTCGCACCTCGGTGAACCGCGAGCTGTGCATGGGCCTCACCGTAACGAAACGTGGTCGCAGGTGACGGCAGGTCGTCACCTTCGTCGCCACACGAACCAGATGATCGCCACGGTCGGCAGCAGCAGCATCAGCCCGATCGGTCTCGCGACCACCACGAGCGCGAGCAGCAGCGCCACCGCGCCGACGGCCAGAGCGATGTTTCCCACCGAGGGCGCGGGGCGTGTCGTGGCGGGTGCCAGCTCGCCGAACGGGCGGGGTCCGGGCAGGTCGTCGAAGAGCACGTCGAGCTCGGAGCCGAACCGCGCTCCGGCCGCCAGCTTGCTGCGCTCGTCGTACTCGGCGAGCTCCAGGCGCCCGGCGGAGAAGTGCTCGCCGAGCAGCCGGATGGCCCGCTCGCGCTCGGGGTCACCGATGCGCAGGTCTTTTCCCCGCCGGCCGCTGTCCACGCGGCCCATCCTACGGATGGGCCATCACCCGAACGAAGTGCCGACGCGGGTTTCCCCGCCCGGTGCGCGCGATCACGCGCACCGGGCCGGTCCGCTCACGCCGTGGCAGGTTCCCGGTCGCCGATCAGCGGCGGCGTGCTGGGGGTGTCCAGCACCTCGTCGTCGAGGACGTTCTCGCTGCGGGCCACGATCACCGGCACGGCGATCTGGCCGGCGACGTTGGTGGCGGTGCGCATCATGTCCATGATCGGGTCGACCGCGTAGGCGATGGCGATGCCGGTGGCCACGACCTCGGGCGGGAAGCCCAGCGCGCCGACGGTCAGCGTCAGCATCGTGAACCACCCGGTCACGCCCGCGGTGGCGATCGAACCGAACACCGCGACCGCGATGATCGTCAGGTACTGCACCCAGCCCAGCTGGATGCCGAAGAGGTTGGCGATGAACAGCGAACCGATCGCCGGGTAGATCGCCGCGCAACCGTCCATCTTGGTGGTGCTGGCCAGCGGGACCGCGAAGCTCGCGTAGGAGGGCGGAACGCCGAGGTTCTCCGCGGCCTGGCGGGTCATCGGGAGGCTCGCGCCGGAGGAGCGGGAGGCGAAGGCGAACTGCAGGACCGTCCACGACTTGGCGAAGAAGCGGGCCGGGCTGACCTTGGCCACCAGCCCCAGCAGCAGCGGGTACACGGCGAACAGCACCAGCAGGCACGCCACGTAGGTGGAGCCGATGAGCTTGACCAGCGGCAGGAAGAACTCGTTGCCGTAGGTGGCCACAGCGTTGCCGATCAGGCCGAGGGTGCCCAGCGGGGCCAGCCGGATGATCCAGCCCAGCACGCGCTGGATGACCTCGAAGGCCGCCTTGTTGAAGTTCACGAACGGCGCGGCCTTGTCGCCGAGGCTGTAGGTGGCCGCGCCGATGATCAGCGACACGAACACGACCTGCAGGGTCTCGCCCTCGGCGAAGGCGCTGATCAGGTTGTCGGGCACCAGGCCGTTGAGCAGGTCCAGCCAGGAGCCCTGCGTCTTCTCGCCGATCGCCTGCAGCTTCGCCGGATCCGGCTCGATGACCAGGCCGCGACCGGGCTGGAACAGCCGGCCGACCACCAGGCCGATCACCACGGCGATCAACGACGTGATGGCGAACCACAGCGCTGTCTTGCCGCCCAGCCGGGCCGCGGTCCGGCCGCCGCCGAGCGAGCGGAGGCTGTTGATGCCCACCACGATCGCCGTGAAGATCAGCGGCAGCACGGTGAAGCTGAGCAGCTTGGTGAACGTGCTGCCGATGGTGTCCAGCGCGGTGACCAGCCATTCGGCGCCGGTCTGCTTGGCGACCCAGCCGAGCAGGGCGCCGAGCACCAGCGAGGCGAGCACTGCGACGGCGAACAACTTCGGGTTGAAGCGCAGGCGGGACCGCCCGGCGGTTTCGGACACAGGGATCTCCTGAAGTCGTGAAGGGTTGATGCGGCGAAGGGCGCGGGTCAGCGCCGGAGCGCGGCGGAGCGCCGCGTGGGTGAGTGCCCGAGCGAGGGCTTCAGCTCGGGCCGGAGGAGATCAGCGACAGACGCAGCTGGCCTGCCGTCGAAGATCGACGTGCAGGCGCGAGGTCAACAGCCACGGTCGCAGAACAGACATAGCGACCTCAATTAACCACCCGATCGAGCGATTAAGTCCCGAAGGTGGGGGAAATGTGCCCACGTTCACCCCGATGGCGGCCCGAGGCGACCGAATACCCCGGTGTTCGGGGTCATCACGGTTCTGACGGAGCCCGGATCACGAGGTGTTCTGGGGGCGGGAGGGACCTCGGGTCAGGAGGTGGGGGTGGTCCAGAGGTCGGTGATGCTGAGGCCGAGGTCGGCGAGGAGCCTGCGGGTGAGGGGGAGGCTGATGCCCAGGACGCTGGACGGGTCTCCGTCGACGCCCTCGATGAACCAGCCGCCGAACCCCTCCAGGGTGAAACCGCCCGCGACGTTGAGGGGTTCGCCGGTGGCGATGTAGGCGTTGATCTCGTCTTCGGAGGGGGTTCCGAAGCGGACCGTCGTGCCCAGGTGGCCGGAGGTGCGCTCGGTGATCTGCCCGTCGCGCACCCGGATGATCGCGTGCCCGGTCAGGAGCTCGGCGCTGCCGCCGGAGTTCTGGGCCCAGCGCTTGGCGGCGACCTCCGGAGTGCCGGGCTTGCCGACGATCTCACCGTCGGCCAGCAGCAGCATCGAGTCGCACCCGACGATCACCGCGTCGGGCTCCGCGCACTCGCCGGCGACCGCCTCGGCCTTGGCCTTCGCCAGCGCGGTGACCAGCTCGGCCGGAGCCGGATCGGTCAGCGACGCGGCCACCGCGTCCTCGTCGACGCCCGAGACCTGCACGAGCGGTTCGATCCCGGCGGAGCGGAGCACGGAGAGGCGGGCGGGCGAGGCGGAGGCGAGAACGAAGCGCACGCGCCCGATGCTAGTGCCTGGTCCCACACCGGCGGACGTGGTGCGGCGAGCCGGGAAGCGGATCCGCATAGGCTGAGCGGGTGAGTGCTGAAGTTCTGCTTGATGGAGACCGGCTGCGCCGACGACTGGTCGACGAGGGGCCGTATTCCGCGCTGGACGTGGTGGCCGTGACCGGCTCCACCAACTCGGACCTGGCCGCCGCCGCAGCTCGCGGGGCCGCCGACCGGACGGTGCTGATCGCCGAGGAACAGAACGCCGGGCGCGGGCGGCTGCAGCGGCAGTGGATCTCGCCGCGCGGCGCCGGGCTGTTCGTGAGCGTGCTGCTGCGTCCCGGCGTTCCGCCGTCGGCGGTGGGGTGGATGCCGTTGATCGCCGGCGTCGCCCTCGCCGAGACCGTCGAGCGGACCACCGGTGTTCCCGCCGTCCTGAAGTGGCCCAACGACCTCCTGCTCGGCTCGGGCGAGGACTGGCACAAGGGCGCCGGGATCCTCTCCGAGGCGGTCGCGGGACCGGACGGGATCGCGCTGGTCCTGGGCATGGGGGTCAACGTCCGGCAGCGGCGCGACGAGCTGCCCACCGGCGCGGGCGGCCTGCCGGCCACCTCGCTGGCGGCCGAGGGTGCCGACGTGGACCGGGAGGCGTTCGCGGCGGACCTGCTCGGTGCGCTCGCCGAGGTCGAGGGGCTGTGGCGCGACGCCGGTGGTGACGTGGTGTCCACCGGGTTGCTCGCCCGCTACCGCGAGCGGTGCCGGACCCTCGGCCAGCGCGTGCGGGTGGAGCTGGGGGACGGCGACCTGCACGGGGAGGCCGTCGACATCGACGACACCGGCAGGCTCGTGGTGCGCACCGAGGCCGGTCGGACCACGTCCGTCTCGGCGGGCGACGTGGTGCACGTCCGCCGGAGCTGAGAGCGTTCTCCACGTTCGGGCGCGCCCGGTAACGTGATTCGCAGACCGGCTTTCAGGGCTGAGGAAGGGGAACCGTGGCCTACCCGGACGGCCTGCTCCACGACGACGAGAACGTGGTCGTGCACAAGCATCCGCACTGGAAGATGCTGCTCGGCCCGGTGCTCGTGCTGTTCGTGGTGGTCGGTGGCGCCTCCTACCTGGCGGCGCTGGTGGCGACCACCCCGTGGCGACTGCCGGTGTGGATCGCGCTCGGCGTGGTGGGTCTGGTGCTGATCGTCTGGTCCACGCTCGCCCCGCTGGCCCGCTGGCGGACCACGCACTTCGTGATCACCACGCACCGGCTGATGGTCCGCGAGGGCGTGTTCACCCGATCCGGGATCGACATCCCGATGTGGCGGATCAACTCGGTGCGCTCCCGGCGCGGTCTGGTGGACCGCCTCTTCGGCTGCGGCACGTTGGTGGTCGAGTCGGCGTCGGACGAGCCGCTGGAATTCGATGACATCCCGCAGGTCGAGCTGGTGCAGACGCTGCTCTACCGCGAGGTTGGCGATGGTGTTGAACATCGGGCGCAGGAGGGCTGAATGGGACCACGTGAGCTGGGCTTGCCGATGCCGGTCGCCTCACCGGATCCGGCGGGACTGCCTGCCGAGGTGACGATCTGGGAGGTAGGCGCGCGCGACGGCCTGCAGAACGAGAAGGAGACGGTCCCGCTCGACGTGAAGCTGGAGTTCCTGCGGCGGCTGGCCGATGCCGGGCTGGCCGTCCTGGAGGCGACCAGCTTCGTGCACCCGAAGTGGGTTCCGCAGCTGGCGGACGCCGCCGAGCTGATCGACGGGCTCGACCAGGCCCCCGGCGTGCGGTTCCCGGTGCTGGTGCCCAACGAGCGCGGTCTGGATCGCGCGCTCGACGCGAAGGTCCGCGACATCGCGATCTTCGCCGCGGCGTCCGAGACGTTCGCGCAGCGCAACCTCAACAGCGGGCTCGGCGAGCAGTTCGCCATGTTCGAGCCGGTGGTGGGGCGCGCCGTCGGCGAGGGGATCGCCGTGCGCGGCTACCTGTCGATGTGCTTCGGCGATCCGTGGGAAGGCCCGGTCCCGGTCGAGCAGGTCGTGGCGACGGGCAAGCGGCTGCTGGAGATGGGCTGCCACCAGCTCTCGCTCGGCGACACCATCGGCGTGGCCACCCCGGGACACGTGGAGGCCCTGCTCCGCGCATTCGTCGCGGCCGGTGTCGGGGTGGACGAGATCGCGGTGCACTTCCACGACACCTACGGTCAGGCGCTGGCCAACACCGCCACCGCCCTCCGTCGCGGGGTGTCCACTGTGGACTCCTCGGCGGGTGGCCTGGGCGGCTGCCCCTACGCCAAGTCCGCGACCGGCAACCTCGCCACCGAGGACCTGATCTGGATGCTCGACGGTCTCGGCATCCAGCACGGGGTCGACCTCGGCAAGCTGGTCGACACCAGCGTCTGGATGGCCGAGCGGCTGGGCCGTCCGAGCCCCTCGCGGGTGGTCAAGGCACTGAGCTCGTGATCGCGCCGAGTCCGGTCCTGCACGCCGTGCAGGACCGGCCGGTGCTGGTCTGGCGCTGCACCCGCAAGTGGCTGGCGATCTCCTCGGCGCCCAGCGGCGGCGGCATCGGCCTGCGCGACTGGGTGTTCAACGCGACCGTGGTCACCGACTACGACCACCCCGACCCCTCGGCGCACGTCGACGAGATGGCGGCCGGACTCGGCCTGACCGGTGCGGGAATCGGCCTGCTCACCGCGGTGGACGTGCGGCACGAGGTCACCGCGACCGACGGCGGCGTCCGCGTTAGCGTGACCACCGGCGCCAACGCGCCCGTCTGGGCCGCGGCGCCCGTCGACGAGCAGGCGTGGGCACCGGGCACGATCAACGCGGTCTGCTGGTCACCGGTGCGCCTGAGCGAAGCGGCGCTGGTGAACGCGGTGGCGACCGTCGCGGAGGCCAAAACCCAAGCGCTGCTGGAATCCGGAGTCGCGGGCACCGGAACGGTCACCGACGCCACCGCCGTCCTCTGCCCGGCCGACGGCGACCCCGAGCCCTACGGCGGCCCCCGCTCCCGCGTCGGAGCAGCCCTGGCCCGCGCGGTCCACGCAGCGGTGACGGCCGGGCTGCGCGTCGAGCACGCGCGCCACGACCCGTCCTGAGGTCAGTCCTGCTCGCGGGTCCCGAACATCCCCACGAAGCTGAAGCGCAGCACCCGGTCCTCGCCGCGATCGGCGGTGCCGGTGATCTCCACCAGTCCCAGGTTCGGCTTGCTGCGGGAACGGCGCTGGCCGGTGACCTCCATGCCGAACTGGAGCACGTCACCCGGGAACACCGGGGCCAGCCAGGTCAGCTCGTTGCCGCCGGGCGAACCCTGCGAGGTCGAATCGGCGAGCACGTGATCGACGTAGGCGCGCATCCACAGCGACGCGGTGAACCAGCCCGAGGCGCACAAGCCGCCCAGCACCGAGTTGCGGCCCGCCTCCTCGTCGAGGTGGAACGGCTGCGGGTCGAAGCGGGCGTTGAACTCCAGCATCTCCTCGCGGTCGATCTCGGCCTTGCCCAGATCGAACGTCCGCCCCGGCGCCAGGTCCTCGTACGCGATGGTGGCCATGACGCCATCTTCGCAGCTATCAGGCGCGGACGGTGTTGAGAGGGTCCTCACAAGCCGCATCCGCGACCGGCGATTTCGGTGGCGACGAGAGCCGGAGGTGGTGAAAAGCGCCCTCGCGCGTGGAACCATCGAACCGTCCGCGCGTCCCACCAGGAGGGGCGCCGACCGCACGCGGCAGGGGAGGGCAGCGGCAGTGCCGACCGACCACAGATCTCAAGTGGAAGAGCTGATGGCCGACTACCGGCGGAGCCGGGAGCGGCTGTCCGACACCCGGCGCGACCTCGCCGCCGTCACCGCCACCGCGAGCAGCGACGACGGCCGAGTGCGGGTCGTCGTCGGCCCGCAGGGAGCGCTGCGCGAACTCGAGATCGCCGACGACGCAGCCCAGCGGATGCGACCGGCCGACCTCGCGGCCACGATCGTCCGACTCAGCACCGACGCCGCCCGCGCCGCCGCCGAACGCGCCGCGCACGTGCTCGCCGACGTGCTGCCCGCCGGAACCGACCCGGAACTGCTGCTCGGACCACCCCCGGAACCGGTGTCGCGCAACGATTCACGCCGGATCGACGATGATGCCGACGACGAGGACTTCTCGGACGCCAGCTGGTTGCAGCAGGGCCCGACGGGACGGACGTGACCATGGGCGGTTTCCGCAGCGACACCGAGCGGTTGACGCGACGGGCAGGTGAGTTCCAGGACCTGGCCGGTCAGGCGCAACGCATCGCCGACACCGTGCGGCAGGCCGTGGAGTCCGCGGGCGCCTGCTGGGGTGACGACGAGTTCGGCGAGCGCTTCGCCGCCGCCCACGGACCCCGCGCCGACGACGCGCTCGCCGCGGCGGGCGCGTTACCGGGCGAACTGCGCGCGCTGGGCCAGAAGTTCGCCGAGACCGCCGAGACCTCGCGCCGAACCGACTCCGACAACGCCGACGCACTCCGCCGGCTCACCGGAGAGGGGTGAGCGGCGTGGGCATCGAACTCCCGCCGGAACTCCGCGACGTCGCCGCCCGAGCCGGAGCCCGCTGGCCGGCCGCGGACGAGGACCTGATGCGCGACTCCGCCCACGCCTGGCGCGAAGCGGCGACGTCCCTCGACGCGCTCACCCGACACGCCGACGGCGTCGCGCGAGACGCGCTGAACTCCGTCGACGGCGAGGCGGCCGAGGCCGCCGGCCGGGAGTGGAACGGCTTCATCGCCGAGGACGGGCCGCTGCACGCCACCGCGAAGCAGTGCCAGGCCAACGCCGATCGACTCGACCACGCGGCCGAGCAGATCAGCACCGCCAAGGTCGAGCTCGTGCGCGAACTCGTCTCGCTGGCCAAGCAGACCGACGCCGCCGAACAAGCCGCCGCGACCGGAAACCCGCAGGCCCTGGCCGGTCTCGACACGGCGCTCAGCGGCGCGGCCGCCAACGTCGCCCGCGTCCACGAGACGTTGTCCACCGCGCTCGACTCCGGCGTCCCGGCAGCGGCGGAACGGGCCTCTGGTGCTCTGGCGGAAGCCGGCGCGGCCGCAGGCCATACGCTGGAACCGGAATCCGCAGTGGGCGGTGCGGAAGCCGGTGATGTCGGTGATGTGATCGAAGAAGCGGAACGTGGCGTGGCGGAAGCAGTCGGAGGTGCCCATGACACCGTCCGCGAAGCGGTTCCGGAAGGTGGGTTCGGCGCTCCCGCCGCTCCGGGCTGGCAGCCGGGAATGGCGGAAGCCGGAACCGGACCGATCCCGGTGATCGGCTCCGGCGGCCACGCCGGTGGGCGGCCCGACGAGGCGCCCAGCACCGCACCCCAGGCCTCGCACGCGGCCTGGGCACCGCAGCCCGGCCAGCAGCCGCCGGCACCCGCACCGGCAGCAGGTTTCAACCCGCCCCCACCCCCGCCGCCGCAGCAGCAGGGCGGTTACGCCGTCGCCGGAGGCCCCGCGGCCCCGCCACCCCAGCCGGGCGCGGCCGCCGCGCGCCCACCGCAGCCACCCCCGGTCAACCGAGGACCGATGGCCTTCGGGCAGGCCGGACCCGCACCGCAGCCGCCGAGCGGCCAGCCCCAGCACGTCCAGAACCAGCCCGCGTCCCACCAGCAGGTGCAGCGCGGAGCACTGCGCCCGCTGCCGCCGCAAGCCCAGCCGCCGCAGGCCCCGGTCGCCCCGGAACCGCAGCAACGGCCGCTGCGCCACGGCCCGCGCAACGCCGACGTCGTCGCCTTCGTGCTGCACCAGTTCCCGATCGGCTACATGCCGGTCGCCGCCGACCAGGCCAGCCGCCAGCTCCCGGTGCACGACGCGCCCGAGAACCGCGAGGGCTTGAACTTCCCGCCGCAGGACCACCCCCGCTCCGACCTGGTCGACGACACCGACGCCCTGCGCCGCGCCCAGAACACCGCGCTGTACGAAGACGCGCGCCGCAACCGCTCCGAACCCGCCGAACGCCCCACACCCCCGCAAGAACTGCTCGCCACGCACGAACCGCTCGGCGAGCTCAGCGAACTCGACTGGGAACGCCGCTACGAGATCCGCGACGGCGAGAACACCCGGCACCGCTGGCCGCAGGCCGAGGAGTTCCCGGAAGGCGGGTTCGAACCGGGCGAGGCCGCGGTGCTGGAACCGGACGCGGTGATCGACCTGCTCGGCACCGGCGACGGACGGCTCTTCTGCGCCGCCGCAACTCCTTTCGCGCACCGCTCGCTGCCTCCCGACCACGCCGAGCGGGACTACCGGCGCTACCGGCTCTTGCGGCCGCTCCCGGTGTGGCGGTCGGTGGCCGCGCCGTGGTTCGAGCAACCGGGCCGCGGAGTCCGCTACCGCACCACCTATCCTGCCGCCGACCTCGTCGGACTCGGATACCTGGTGGAACTGACCAAGTCCAGGGAGCTGTCGGAAGCCTCCACGCTGCGCCTGGTGCTCACCGGCACCACCGACGGCGAACCACCCCCGGACGAGCACGATCGGCAACAGGAGAGCCCGCGATGAACAGCGAATCGGTACTCGGCTGGCTGATCGCGATGGGAGTGCCGGAGGAACTGGTCTCCATCGGCGCCGAAGCCGACGACGCCTGGTGCCTGCTGCGCACCGAGTCCGAGAGCGGACCGGGCTGGGAGGTCTTCTGGCGCGAGCAGGGCAACCGCTACGACTGGGCCAGCTTCAGCAACGAGCAGGTCGCCTGCTTCTACCTCTTCGGGCGGCTCACCTGGACTCAGGCTTTGCGCGGTGTCGTGGGGCCGGTGGATGTCACCAACACTCCACCCCAGGGGACTCCTGTTGTTCGGTGAGTCCTTCTGGTGGCCGGAATCTGAGCAACGTTTGGGCTCCGGGGGTTGGGATTTTTACTGCCACTACTCAGTGGTTCCTTTGCTTGGCGGTGCTAGAAGCGGAACCTGAGCGGCTCTCTGGCTCCGGGATCCGAGACTTGTGTATGTCCAATACACGGCGCTACGGCTGTCCTCACCAGAGAGCCGCTCAGAACCCGCGGCGGTGCCGGTTGCTTTGTGGGGGTAGTGAGAAACCGGCTTCGCCGGTTGCCTGACGGTGGTAGGGCTTCTGGGCTTCTGGGCTTCTGGGTAGTGGGTGTTGGGTATCTGAGTAGTGCTACGGATGTTCGGGGGGTTTGTTGGCTGGAGCATGTCGGCATGTCGCAACCGCACCAGGGGGACACCCTCCAATTGGTCGCGGGTGAGCTCGCCGCGATCGGGCAGCGCCTGTCGTACCTGGGCAGCGTGCTGCAGACCGAGGCGGCGACCCGCCCCCAGGACACCTCCGCGCAACCGGCCGCTCCGCAGCAGCCGCCCGCGGAACCGCTTCCCGCGCCCCCCGCGCAGGCCGTGGCCGAGCCTCGACGCCGGATCAGGCCGGACCTCGAACCGAGCCGCGTGCTGGCCTGGGTCGGTGGCGGCGTCACCCTGCTCGGCGTGGTGTTCCTGCTGGTCCTCGCCGTCCAGCAGGACTGGCTCGGCCCGGCCGCGCGCATCACCGGTGGAGCCGCGCTCGCCGCGCTGCTGATCGCCGCCGGTTGGTGGGTGCACCACAAGGCCGCCGAGCAGCGCATCGCTTCGATCTCCCTGGCCACCACGGGTTTCGCGGCCATGTTCCTCGACGTCGTCGCCGCGACCGCGCTCTACGGCTACCTCCCGGCCCCGGCGGGGCTGGGCACCGGCCTGCTCGTCGCGATCGGCGGACTCGTCCTCGCGGACCGCTGGCAGGCGCAGCCGTTGGCGATCGGCGTCGTGCTCGGCTCCGCGATCTGCGCACCGATGATCACCCAGGGCGCCGACGCGCTGCTGATCGGCTTCGTGGTGCTGCTGCAGGTCGCCGCCGCCCCGGTCCAGGTGCGACGCGGCTGGGGCGGACTCGCGCTCGCCGCGGGCATCCCGACCGTGCTGGCCGCGCTGGTCGGCGCCTTCTGGGGGCTGGCCTTCCCGAACCCCGTGCTGGTGCCCGCGATCCTGGTCGCCGCCGTGCTGGGCGTGGTCGTCGCCGCCGTGATGGCCGGTTTCCGGCCCGCCGCCGAACGCACCGCGATAGGCCTGCTCGTCGCCGCACCGACCCCGTCGTTCCTGGCCGGCCCGTTGCTGCTGGAACGAGCCGAGGCCACCGCGACCGGCGCGGGCATGGCGCTGCTGCTCGCCGCGATCTGGGCCGTCGGCCGCTACCTGCCCGCCTTCGCCGACTGGCTGCCCGGCCGCTTCCTGGCCGCCGTCGGCGCGATGGCCGTCGTGGCCACCGGACAGGCGACGATCACCGCGCTGGACGCGTCCAGCTGGGCCACCGGCCTGCTGTGCGAGGCGCTGCTGCTGACCGCCGCCGGGCACCTGCTGCGGCGCGGCGGAATCCTGCTGGGCGCCGCCTGCTACGCGGTGTTCGGGTTCTTCCTGGCCCTGGCCAACGAGGTGCCGATCAGCGCACTGCTGTTCACCGACGAAGGAACCGGCGTGGCCGGTCTGGTCGCGGGCCTGCTGATCGCCGTGGTGGCGGTCGCCCTGCCCACCGCAGGGGTGCGGATCGGGAAGGTCGCCAGCCTGCCGGCCTCGCTGCCGCTGTGGGCCTCGGCCGCGCTGGCACTGCTCTACGGCACGGCCAGCGCCACGATGGCCGCGTGCCTGCTGGTCAGCGAGTCGCGCGGAGCGTTCCTGACCGGCCACATCCTGATCACCCTGTGCTGGGTGGTGTTCGCGATCGCCCTGCTGCTGCGCGGAGTTCAGGTGCGGCACCTGCGCATCGGCGGCCTGGTGCTCACGGCCGTGTCGCTGGCGAAGCTGCTGCTGTTCGACCTGGCCACGCTCGACGGCTTCGCCCGCGTGATCGCGTTCCTGTGCGCAGGACTGATCCTGCTCACCGCGGGCGTCGGCTACGCCAGACTCCTCACCCGCCAAGCAGAACCATCGATCTAGGTCTGTTGAGGAGAGCGGCGGTAGCCGCTGTTTCAGGTGCGGGACTCAGCTCGCACCGCCGCGGGTTCTGAGGCGGTTCTCCTGTGAGGACGTGTCGACGTGGTGTATTGGCATACATGAGTCGGCGCGCCCGGAGCAGGAGGGCCGCCTCAGGTTCCGCTACCCGCACCGGCGAGCAAGGTGATTCCCCAACAGTTTTCAACGCTCCAGCAGGCGCAGGGCTTCGTCGTGGAGGTGCCCGTTGGTGGACAAGCCGTTGCCGCCGTCGTAGCGGGCGACGCCTGCG
Organism: Saccharopolyspora sp. NPDC049357; assembly: GCF_040677225.1. Classification (NCBI taxonomy): domain Bacteria; kingdom Bacillati; phylum Actinomycetota; class Actinomycetes; order Pseudonocardiales; family Pseudonocardiaceae; genus Saccharopolyspora; species Saccharopolyspora sp. NPDC049357. The sequence continues at coordinate 14,997 of NZ_JBFAQJ010000033.1, forward strand.
AGGTCGGTGAACCTGCCACCGGCCTCCTCCACGAGGATCTGCGCCGCCGCCACGTCCCACGGGTTCACGATCGGTTCCGCGGCGATGTCGATGACGCCCTCGGCGACCAGGCAGTGGTGCCAGAAGTCGCCGAACGCCCTGTTCTCCCAGCAGGCGTCGATCAACCGCAGGTAGGACTCCCGCGAGTGGTGCTCCACCCAGGTGCCCAGGTGGGTCGTGGACACGTAGGCGTCGGCGGTGTCGCGCACCCCGGACACCGAGATCCGCTCGGGCTCGCCCTGGCCGGTCCGGCACCAGGCACCTTCGCCCGCGGCGGCCCACCAGCGCTTGCCCAGGGCCGGGGCGCTGATCATGCCCACGATCGGGCGCTGGTGGTCGACCAGCGCGATCAGGGTGGCCCAGGCGGGCACGCCGCGCAGGAAGTTCTTGGTGCCGTCGATCGGGTCCAGCACCCAGGCGCGCCCGTCGCCCGTCGTGCCGCCGCGCTCCTCACCGGCGACGACGTCACCGGGACGGTGCTCGGCGAGCACCTCGCGCACGGCGTCCTCGACGGCCAGGTCGGCGTCGGTCACCGGGGTGCGGTCGGGTTTGCGGTCGACGCCGAGATCGCGGGCGCGGAAGCGCGCCGTGGTGATCGAGTCGGCAACATCGGCCAGCTGCTGGGCGAGATCGAGATCGCTGGTCACATCCCCAGACCCTAGTCCGTCGCCACCGGCGACCTGGCGAGGGCGGTGATCCGCGGGGCCTTTCAGGTCCTGCCAGCCGCACCGCTGGGCGAAGGAACTTCCGCGCAGGCTCTAGTCTGGGATGCGTGAGCGTGGTGTTGCTGGCAGAAGATGATCCGGCCATCGCGGTGCCGCTGTCCCGGGCGCTGCAACGCGAGGGCTACGCGGTGAAGGTGATCGCCGACGGTCCGTCGACGCTGCACACCGCCGCCGAGGGTGGCGTTGACCTGCTGGTTCTCGATCTGGGACTGCCGGACATGGACGGCCTGGAAGTGTGCCGCAGACTGCGCGCGCAGGGCCGCGGACTCCCCGTCCTGATGCTCACCGCGCGCACCGACGAGGTCGACTTCGTGGTCGGCCTGGACGCCGGTGCCGACGACTACGTGGCCAAGCCGTTCCGCCTCGCCGAGCTGATGGCCCGCATCCGCGCGCTGCTGCGCCGGGGCGCGCCGGAAACGGTCGAGGCCTCCGGGGTGCGCCTGGACCTGACCGCCCGCCGGGTCCTGGTCGACGAGCACGAGGTGCAGCTGGCGAACAAGGAGTACGAGCTGCTGCGGGTGCTGATGCAGCACGCGGGCCAGGTCGTGACCCGCGAGGAGATCCTCGAAGAGGTCTGGCCGGAGTCCGACCGCAAGGGCAGCAAAACCCTCGACATGCACATCTCCTGGCTGCGCCGGAAGCTCAGCGACAGCAACGGCCGGCTGGACGAGACCCGCATCGCCACCGTGCGCGGCGTCGGGTTCCGCTTCAACTCGGACTAGGAGCGGCTGAGGAATGCGGCGAAGCCGCTGTTTCAGGTGTGGGACTCAGCCCGCACCGCTGCGGGTTCTGAGCGGTTTCGTGGCGAGCACGCCGGGACGCCGTGTATTCGCGTACATCAGGAGCGGCGCACGGAGTCCACGGAGCCGCTCAGGTTCTGCCACCTGCACCGCTAAGCACAGCAACCCCATCAACAGGATTTAGATGCGTCGCCGGATCTTGCAGGCCACCCTGCTCGCAGTGGCCGTCACCACGGTCGTGCTGGGGCTCCCGCTGGGCTTCAGCGCGCTCAAGCTCGTCCAGGACCTCACCGGTGCCGACCTGTCGACGCGGGCGCAGCAGATCGCGACGCTGCTCGACGAGCAGGTCGCCAACCAGCGCCCGATCGACCTCAACGCCGTGCGGCTGGCGGTTCCCGGGGGAGCCCGCCTGGTGGTGCGGACCCAGGCGCACGACTACGTCTACGGGCCCGATCCCGGTGAGGACCCGCTCGTCCAGAGCGTGCCGATGGTGCAGAGCGGCACGGTGACCATCGCCGCGCCCAGCGCTCCGGTGCGCACCCAGCAGCTCCAGGTCGCCGGGCTGGTGCTGATGCTCGTGGTCCTCTCCGCGGGCACCGGCATGATCGTCGCCTCGGTGACGGCGCGACGCCTCGCCGATCCCCTCCGCCACGTCGCGTCGAGGGCCGCGCGGCTCGGCGCGGGTGACTTCCGGCCCGATCCGCAGCGGCACGAGGTGCCCGAGCTCGACCGGGTCGCCGACGCGCTGGACGCCTCCGGCGCGGCGCTGTCCCAGCTGGTGCAGCGGGAACGCGAGCTCGTCGGCGACGTCTCGCACCAGCTGCGCAGCCGCCTGACCGCGCTGCACCTGAGGTTGGAGGCGCTGGCGGCGGTCGACGACGCCGACGTCTCGGAGGAGGCGGGCGCCGCGCTGGAGCAGGCCGAGCGGCTCTCCGCGGTGCTCGACGACCTGCTGGCGGCCGCGACCGCGGCGCGCGCCCGCGACGCCGAACCGCTCGACGTGACGAGCCTGCTCAACCAGGTCGCCGACGAGTGGCGCGAACCGCTGCGCAACCACGGCCGCACCTTGCGGCTCAAGATCGGTGACGAGCTGCTGGCGCGCGCCACCCCGGCCCGGCTGCGGGAAGCGATCGGCGTGCTGCTGGACAACGCGCTGCGGCACGGCGAAGGCCCGGTCACGCTCACCGCCAGGCACGGCGGTGGCACGGTGCTCATCGAGGTCTCCGACGCCGGGTCGGGCGTGCCGGACGCGCTGGTCCCGCACGTCTTCGAGCGCGGTTTCTCCGGGCACGGCTCCACGGGCGTCGGTTTGGCGCTGGCCAGGGCGCTGGTGGAGGCCGACGGCGGTCGCCTGGAGCTCAGCCAGGCCCGGCCGGCGATGTTCGAGGTGTTCCTCAGGGTCGCCCGCGCCGACGACGTGCTGGGCCTGCTGTGGAAGCCGGAACCCACCCCGCGCTGAGCCTCAGCGGGCCAGCGCTCGGTCGTTCTCCGGGGCGTCCTCTTCGTGATCGGTGGGGAAGACCCACTTGCGGAAGGCCCACCAGCGGAACGCCATGCCCAGCAGCAACCCGACGATCTGCCCGGCGGTGAAGTCGGCGATCTCCTCGATCAGCCTGCTCGTGTAGGGCGTTTGCAGGTGGAGCACGTAGCGGGAGACCCACAGCGGCGCGGAGTACAGGCCGACTCCGATGCCGCTGATGATGAAGTACAGCGTCGCTTCGTGGTGCCTGCGATGACCGCCGCGCGTGCGGAACGACCAGTCGCGGTTGAGCACGTAGGACACCAGCGTCGCCACCAGCACCGCGATGACCTTCGAGGTCACGGGTTTCGGCGAGAGGATCGTCAGCTTCAGCGCGTAGAAGATGCCCGTGTCGATGAAGAAGGTGATCGCGCCGACGACACCGAACTTGAGCAGCTCGCGGTACCGAAACGCGAAAGCCCGGTACGGCTGCGGGACCCGCGCCAGCACCGAATCTGCAACGGACACCCCTCAAGTCTACGGAGGCGCCGCGCGTCCCTGGGCCAGGACCGGAGTACGCCACCTCACTTCCAGTCGCTCGTCCCGGCCTCGATCAGACCGCGGATCGAGGCCGGGACGAGCGACTGACCAGGTCAGGAACCCGAGGTGGGGGTGCTCGACGTCGTGGTGCTCGACGTGGTGGGTCGGGTCGTGGTGGACGAGGACGGCGGTGCGGTCGTCGTCGACGGAGGCGGCGACGAGCTCGGAGCCGGGCTCGGCGTCGTCGTGGTCGGCGGCGGTGCTGTCGTCGTGGGCGGCACCGCGGTCGGTGACGGCTGCGGCGGTGGAAGCGGGCGCTCGTGCGACGGCGGGCTGCAGGGCCCGTGCTCCCACGGACGGTCGTGACCGTTGCCGTGCCCGTTCCCGGGCGTCCACGGCGGCTCACCGGTGTGGCCCGGCGGCCACCACGGCGGGCAGTCCGGCCCGGTGCTGGTCGTCGTCGACGTGGTCGTGCCGGTGGTGGTCGGTGGCGGGGTCGGTTCCGGCGGCTTCGGCGGCCACCAGGGAGACCACAGGTGCAGCGCCACGGCCTGCCGATCGGTCGCTTCGCCCAGCGTCGCGGTGATCGGCAGCCAGACGTCGTACCGGTGACGGCCGTCGACGGCCACCGCGTCCTGACCGTGCAGCGGCCACCACGGGTGGCCCGGGTGCTCGCGGTCGCTGGAGACCCACAGCTCCCGGTAGAAGCCCTCGCGCGGAGCGAGACCGTCTTCGGCGCAGGTCACGAGGCGTCCGACGGAGGTGCAGCCGGTCGGCACGACGTCGGCCTCGACGCCTTCGGGCAGCTCGGCCACCACTTCCGCGCGACCGGTGCTGGTGCCGGTGTTGCGCACCCCGATCGCGACCCGGCTGATGTCCATCCACGGCTGGTCCCACGCCCAGGCGTGGAGATCGACCCGGTCGACGGGCTTCGGCGGGGCCGGCGGTTCGGGTTCGGGTGCGGGCTGCACGATCACCGGAACCGCGGGCAGCCGCAGGTCGATCTGGCCACCGGCGGTGATGGACACGGTGATCTCGCCGCCGGTCGCCGTCTCGTCGGCCCGCACCAGGTGGTCGAAGACCATCGACTCACCGGGCTGCAGGCCCCGGTCGGTGGTGCAGGTGATGGTGCCGGTCTGACCGTTGCAGCGCACCGCAGGAGCACCGGCCGCCTGCGTCCGCACCGAGGCGCTCTGCGGCGACGTGCTCGCGGGCGTGGTCGACGCTGCCTGGGGAGCGGTGCTCGCCGGGCCGGACACGGCCGCCGGGAGCTGCGCGGTCACGCCCGGCGGCAGCGCCATCGTCGAGGTGAGCGGCACCGAGGGGCCGGTGCCGCTGTTGGTCACCCGGATCGGCACCGACACGGGTGCACCCCCGGCGACCAGCTGCAACGGCTGCGAGGGGCCGGTCGCGTTGAGCGAAGGCGTCACAGCCGGAGGGGGCGGCGGAGCGGGCGCCGGGGCGGGCGCGGGAGCAGCGGGCGGCGCCGCGGGAGGAGGCGGCGGCGGAGCGGGCGCCGCAGGCGGTGCGGGTGGTGCCGGTGGCGCGGCAGGGGGAGCCGGTGCCGGCGCGGGCGGTTCCGCGGCGGGCGGAGGGGCAGGCGCCTGCGCGACCGGGATGGACTGGTCGGCTCCCGAGGTCATGGCCACCGCGATCGCGGCCGCCAGCACGGCGGATGCGACACCGGCGGTCACCGCCTGGCGAGGACCCGAGCTGGCCGCGTCCCCGGCGGCCGCACCGGCACCACCGGCGGAGCCGCCGGCGACGAGCGCCCCGGCAGCGGTACCGCCGGAGGAAGCCGTGGCGAGGTAGCCGGTGGCGGTGGCGCCCAGGACCAGCGGCGCGATGATGACCCGCAGCGCACCGTTGACGTCGGCGAGCTCGGCCGCCAGCGCCCGGCACCGGTCGCAGGTGTCCAGGTGGGTCTCCACCTGCGCGGTCTCGCGCTTGGACAGACCCCCTCTGGTCCACGCGCCCAGCTTGTCGACGGCGGCCCGGCACTGCTCGACACCGGAGCCGGACGCTTCCAGCTGTCCCAGGTGGACCTGCAGGTAGGCCTGCCGGAGCCCTTCCCTGGCGCGGTAGGCCAGCGCGGACACGCCGTTGGACGTCAGCCCGAGCAGCGGGGCGACCTCGGCGGGCGACTGCCCTTCGATCTCGACGTGCCAGAGCACGGTCTGCCAGCGCTCCGGCAGCCGGGAGAACGCCTGCGCGGCGAGCGTGCGCTCTAACCCGTCGACGGCGGTGTCGGTGAACGGCACGCTGACGTCGGCCCCGGAGACCTCGGCGACGTCGTCGGCCAGCTGCACCTTGCGCTCGCGCCGGGTCCGGTCGTAGGCGCTGTGCCGCAGCGCGGTCAGCAGGTAGGCGCGGAACGCCGTGGTGGGACCGCGGCCTTCGCGCAGCGTGTCGAGGACCTTGGCGAACGCCTCGGAGACGAGATCGTCGGCCTCGGCCGGCGACTTGGCGACCTGGCGGGCCATGTTGTAGGCCGCCGCCACGTGCCGCTCGTAGAGCTCGCCGTAGGCCTGCGACGAACCGCCGCGCACCTCTTCCAGAAGCTCACCGTCGCTGGAGCCTTCGATTTCCGCTGGAACAGTCGCCACGCCGCACCTTCCTCCCCGCAGGGGGCATGTCCTCGTCAGTCCTACCTGGGAGCTCGGTTGGCGAAAACCACCTGGTGTGGAATTCGCCGATCATTGTGATCCGAATCGTATGGGCAAAGCCAGCGAGTCCACCGTCATGGGCGACCGTCTGCTCCGTCTCGCTCACGAGTAGGCCCTATGGGGAGGGACGTTGAGCATGCGGGACTGGCCACTGAGGTGTGACGCGTCGGCAGTGCGGACGCTGGAGCGAGCGGTGCGCTCGCGCTGGCGGACGGCGAGCCTAGCAGCGGGGTGGCCGTTTCCCAGCGATTGGGAGGTTTCGGCCGTCGACGCCGTGTGCGCGGCCGTCGTGGCGGGCGACGACCTGTCCGATCCGCTGGCGGAACTGGGCGCGTCACGCGCGGAATCGGGCGTGGGACTGTCCGGAACGCTGCAGGACCTCGCCGCCCTGCACGCCGTGACGAGCGAGGACTCCGACGGGCTGGTCTCTGCCGACCCGGACGCGGTGCCCGCACCGCTGATCCGGATCACGGCGCTGGGCTGGGCGGACGCGGTCAGCGGCATGTCGATCGGCCGCGAGGTCGAGGACCCGCTGACCGGGCTCAACACCGCCACCTACCTGCGCACCCGGCTCCACGAGATCTACCGGGAGTCGAGCTCGCGGGACTCCACCGCCGACGAGGACTACGCGCTCATCACCGTGATGCTGGGCGTGTCCGCCGACGGCTACCCGCGGATGGTCGCGATGGTGCTCATCGCCGACGTGCTGCGCGCGGTCTTCGACGCGGGTGAGACCACGGCGCTGCTGCGGGCGGCCACGGCGGCGATACTCGCCCCCCGCACGCCGCAGCTGCGCAGCCGCTGCCAGCAGGCGCAATGGATGATCGAGCACCGGCTGGCCGCGGACCCGGCGCTGCGCGACTGCGGCCAGATCCGGTTCCGAGAGGAGACCCTGCCGGCCGATCACGCGGAGGTGTGCCGGTTGCTCGCCGCGCTGTGATGGCTGTGAACCAGGTCGCGCTAGACCGTCCCGGTGCAGGTGTGAGCGGTGCGCAGCCTTAGGCTGGACGGGTGGACCAGCGCACCGGAACCCCAGTTGTCGGCATGATCGGCGGTGGCCAGCTCGCCCGGATGACGCACCAGGCGGCGATTCCGCTCGGGCAGTCGCTGAAGGTGCTGGCGAACTCCGCGGACGAGTCCGCTGCGCTGGTGGCCTCGAACGTCGAGTTCGGCCACCACACCGACCTGGAGGCGCTGAAGACCTTCGCGCAGGGCTGCGACGTGGTCACCTTCGACCACGAGCACGTGCCCGGCGACCACCTCCGCGCGCTGGAGGCCGCCGGCGTGTCGGTGCAGCCGCGCCCCGACGCGCTGCTGCACGCCCAGGACAAGCTGGTGATGCGCCGCAAGCTCGCCGAACTGGGGCTGCCGGTTCCGCCGTTCGCCGAGATCACCTCGGTCGACGACGTGCTGAAGTTCGGTGCCGAGCACGGCTTCCCGTGCGTGCTCAAGACCGCGCGCGGTGGCTACGACGGTCGCGGCGTGTGGTTGCTCGACTCCGCTGAGGACGCCGAGCGCGTCGTCTCCGAGCTGCTCGACGGCGGCGCGCCGCTGCTGGCCGAGCAGCGGGTGCCGCTGCGCCGCGAACTGGCCGCGCTGGTCGCGCGCTCGCCGTTCGGGCAGGGCGCGGTGTGGCCGCTGGTGGAGACCGTGCAGGAGGACGGCATCTGCGTGCAGGTGCTGGCCCCGGCCCCGGACGCCTCGCCGGAGCTGATCGAGCGGGCCCAGGACATCGCCCTCAACGTCGCCGAGTCGCTGGGCGTCACCGGCGTGCTGGCGGTGGAGCTGTTCGAGACCACCGACGGCCTGGTGATCAACGAGCTGGCGATGCGCCCGCACAACTCCGGTCACTGGACCATCGAGGGTTCCCGCACCTCGCAGTTCGAGCAGCACCTGCGATCGGTCCTCGACTACCCGCTGGGCAGCACCGAGCAGACCGCGCCCGCCGTGGTGATGGCGAACCTGCTGGGCGCCGAGGTCGAGCCGACGATGAGCGTCGACGAGCGGCTGCACCACCTGTTCGCCCGCTACCCGCACGCCAAGGTGCACCTCTACGGCAAGAGCGAGCGCCCCGGCCGCAAGCTGGGCCACATCACGGTTCTCGGCGACGACATGGCCGAGGTCCGCGAGCAGGCACGGCTGGCGGCGCACTGGCTCTCCGCGGGCGAGTGGCTCGACGGCCACGAAATCCACTGACGTCCAGCAGCTCTCGACATTCCAGGAGGTCCGCGTGAGTGAGCAGCCGCTCGTTGGCGTGATCATGGGCAGCGACTCCGACTGGCCGGTGATGCAGGCGGCCGGTGACGCGCTCACCGAGTTCGACGTCCCCTTCGAGGTCGGCGTCTACTCCGCGCACCGCACGCCGCAGCGGATGCTCGACTACGCGCACGAGGCCGCCGACCGCGGGATTCGCGTGATCATCGCCGGCGCGGGCGGCGCCGCGCACCTGCCGGGCATGGTCGCGTCGGCCACGGTTCTGCCGGTGATCGGCGTCCCGGTTCCCCTGAAGCACCTGGACGGCATGGACTCGCTGCTCTCCATCGTCCAGATGCCCGCGGGAGTTCCGGTCGCCACGGTCTCGGTCGGCGGAGCCCGCAACGCGGGCCTCCTCGCGGTCCGCACCCTCGCCACCGACTCCGGCGACCTCGGCACCCGCCTCCGCCACCAGATGGCGGACTTCCAAGCAGCCCTCGAAACCATGGTCCACGAGAAGCACGCAGCCCTCCAGGCCAAGACCAACCAGCCCTGACCCCCACCAGCCGCAAAAACCCCACCCGGGCCAACCGGACTGCGGCGGTATTCAGCCACCCGATTACTGCGGTTTTCCGGGTCCGGATTACGGCGGTAATCGGGTCGCCCCCGGTGCGTCTCGTGTGGGGGGACGTTGTTCGCGTGCTGCGGGTCGGGGTCAGCCCAGCTGGTTGACCATGACTGCTTCTTGGGCCGTGCCGATGGGGCCCTCGGTGTCGTAGAGGCGGGCGTGAGCGGTGCCGATCCCGGTGAGTTGGACGTCTCGTCGCATCTCCATGCCGAGCCACTCGCCCCGCATCTCGCGGTGCAGGTAGATCGAGACGTCGGTGTTGATCCAGGGACCGAACAGTTCGCCGATCGGGCTGGCGGCGCTGATCGCGTCGGCGAGGATCGCCACGTGCGACAGCGGGCTCAGGGGTTCACCCGGCAGCAAGGGGAGCGGCATCCGCATCCACGCGCGGCTGGTGCCGATCGCCGACTGGTCGGCCAGCCACCGCACCTGCATCACGTCGTGCACTCCCCAGCGAAGTCCCAGCTCGGGCGGAAGCAGCGTGCGGTCCTCCAGACCGTCGGGACCGTCGAACGGCACCGCGGAATCGGGTGCGGGACCGTCGAGGTCGGAGCGTCGCAGCAGGTGAGCGGTGGCGTTGGTGTGCAGCCGGCCGTCGACGTGCAGTCCGGCCTGAACCACCTTGAGCCGCTTGCCGGTGCGCAGCGGCCGCACCTCGATCGACAGCGGAACACGCGGCACCGGGCGCATCAGGTCCACGGTGAGCCGGGCGACGAACAGGTCCGGGTCGTCGTTGGCCGCTTCGACGGCGCGGGCGATCAGACCCGCGACCGGGCCGCCCCCGGTCAGCTCGCCCCAGGGGTTCCCGGACGCCTCGTTCGGCACGAGGAACTCGCCCTCGGTGCGGAAGAGTGACTGCGCATCACGCATCCATCGATGTTACCCACGAGTAGGTAAGTGATGGGGGCGTTGTGTGAGGGGTCTCTCAGAGCCCGAGTTCGACGGTCGTGCGCTCGTCGGCGCGTCGCTTGTCGAGCTTGGCGGGGTCCGGGTGGGTGCAGTGCACGAGCGCGGCCTCCGCGGCGAGCACCGCGAGCAGTCCGTCCACGACGCCTCCGGGCAACGTCCAGTCCAAGGTGGACAGGACTCGGTCGTCGCGGCCGATTCCCAGTTCACCCGCGCGGAGCCTCGCCAGCTCCAGCACCTCGTCCACGGACTTGCCCAGCAGCGCGGGCGAATCCCCGGCGACGGGCGTGATCGGGCTGAAGTCGTCGCCGTGCACGCGGATGTCCGAGACGTAGTCCGCGGTGCCGGTGGGCAGGCCGCGAGCCGGCGCCCCCAGCGGGTCCAGGCCGACGGCGGCGACCACGTGCGCGCCCTCACCGCGCGCGAGGTCGGCGGCCGGTACGAACGCGACCTCGGCACCTGCCGGTTCATCGGTCACGTGCGCGCCCGCCCACCAGGCACCCAGCAGCACGCCGACCGTCTGCCAGTGCGCGGGCAGCGACACCGAGACCGGTGTCTCCGGCTCCAGGTCGATCTCGTCCACCAGCCAGTTCGCCGTCTTGGCCGCCCAGTTCGCGGTGGTGGCTCGGGAGAGCTCGATGCGAGCACCGGTGGCGTCGTCGTAGTGCGTGATCAGCGGTTTGGGTGCGCCGCTCGCCAGCAGCGGACCGAGAAGTGCCTGGGTGACGCTCATGCGCGCAGCCTAACCGGCTAGTTCACGCAGGGAACGTCGCCGTCGGAGGTGATCGGTTGCTGCCGGGCGGTCCCGTCCAGCCGCAGGCCCGGTTTCGGGGCCAGGCCGGGCGCGTTCGCGGACAGGCCCGCGAAGAACTGCTGCACGGCCGCGCGGTCGATGGAGACGATGCTCTGCCCCCGCTCGTCGCGCGCGCCCGCGCTGAGCACCGGCATCGTCACGAAGTTGACCCGCCCCGCGGCGATCTGCTGCATCTGCTGCACGAAACCCAGCGCGTCCCAGTCCTCGTCGAGCTCGACCGTGCGCTGGGTGGCCGCGGTCAGGTCGTTGACCATCGCGGGATCGGTGAGCGTGCCCGTCGAGAGCACCTTGTTCGCCAACGCCGCCATGAACACCTGCTGACGCACGATGCGATCCAGGTCGCCGCGCGGTAGGCCGTGCCGCTGGCGGACGAACGACAGCGCGTCGCCGCCGGTGACGGTGTGCCGCCCGGCGCTGAAGTCGGCCCCGGAATCCTTGTCGCTGGTCGCGTTGTTGAGGCAGACCTCGACACCGCCGACCGCGTCGGTGAGCTCGAAGAACCCGAGCAGGTTGATCTCGGCGTAGTGATCGATGCGCATGCCGGTGAGCGTCTGCACGGTCTGCACCAGCGCGCGCTGCCCGGCGACCTTCGAGCGGTGCTCGACCTCGACGGCAGGCAGGTGCTGGCCTTCCAGCTCATCGGCAGCGGCCTTCTTGGTGAGCCCGTACACCGCGTTGATCTTGTCGGGGCCACCGGAGGGCGTCTCGGTGTAGGTGTCGCGCGGGATGGACACCGCGGTCGGAGCCGCGCCGCTGTGCGGGACGCGGATGAGCACCAGGCTGTCGGTGTTGAGCCCACCGGTCGCCTCGGTGCGCAACTGCTTGAGGACCTTCAGCGGCAGCGGATTGCCCTGCGCGTCCGTGCGGCTGTCGCTGCCGACCAGCAGCACATCGGTGGCCCCGTCGTCGGGTGGGGGAGCGTGCGGCACCTCGGCGAGCACCTTCGCGGAGCTGACCTCGCTGAGCCGGTCGATGACGAACCAGCCGACGGCGCTGAGCCCCAGCACGACGACCGACGCGAATGCCACCACGCTTCGTCCTGCGATCCGCGCCGCTGAGCGGGACCGGCCGGACGAAACGACTTCGGGGCCGTCCGGCTCGGGGAGCTCACGCCCCTGATCCGGTTCGTCCACCGAGCCCTCCCCCTGGGTTTGTGTCGATGATTCACAGTAAACCGCCGAGGATCATGCTCAAAAGCCGGAGGAGGGGAACCTTTCGCTCACGTTGTGAAGGGAACCCTTGGGTCGCGAGGAGGGGAACTTTCCGCTCATGTCGTGAAGGGAGCCCCTGGGTCGCGAGGAAGGGAACCTTCCGCTCACGTCGCGAGGGGAGACCTTGGGTCACCGGGCTGGGAACCTTTGGCTCACTTCGCGAAGGGAGCCCTGAACGCGGCGAAGCCCGCGCCGGTGCGGCGCGGGCTTCGGGCGGGAGTCGCGTCGGTCAGAACAGGACGCCCTGGGCCGAGGGCTGGAGGGTGCCGACCTGCAGGCTCTTCAGCGGGATCTCGGTGACCGGCTCGTTGTTCAGGCTGTTGACCGGGGCGTTGACCGAGCCGCTCATGTCGGCGGGGCTGGCGACGAAACCGCTGGTGACGTAGGTGTTCGAGTCGCCCTTGTCGCCCAGTTCGGCGTGGACGCCGGCGAAAGCGGTCCGGCCCGGCTCGAGGGTGATGTCCTGCGGCCCGCCCGGGATCTCGACGTTCTCGCTGGGAACTTCCTCGATCGGCTCGTTCGCCATGTCGGTGGGCGTCAGGTTCACCCAGCCGCCGAGCTCGCAGGCCTTGTCCGAGGTGTTGGTCATGGTCAGCAGGTACTGGTTCGGGTTGGACTGGGCCTGCAGCTTGATCTGGAAGTCCGTCGCCGAGCAGTTTGACGCGGAGACGTCATCGCCCTGCGGGGTGCCGACGCCGACGGCGTTGACGGCCTGCGAACCGGATTGGGGCAGCCCGGCCGGCGAGTTCGTCGCGGCCTGGCCGCTGCATCCGGCGATCAGCAGAGTTCCGCCGAGGAGGGCGGTCGCGGCACCGGCGGTACGAATTCGCTTCAGCATGATTGGGTCCTTCCCCCAGGGTGCTATCGGGTCTCTCTCACCCGCTTTTGATTCGTAAGACGTGCCGCCCCCGGCTCGGTTGCTCCGCGTTGGAAAAGAATTTGAGCAAGTCTCTCACCTGCGCGTTCGTTGACCTCGGGAAGTTTTGGGTCAATTTCCGCGCGGTATCGGGGGAATCCCTTGGGGGTTGTCCCCCATATATCCGGGATCGACGTGCGCGATTCCGGATCGTCGTGTATCAGGCGGGCGTCGCGGAATCAGGAGAAATTGCGATTCAGGGTCTGGCCCTGCGCGGGACCGACCGCGCGGGACAAGCGCGTCCCCGGGCGCGGTCGGTGGATCGAGCCCCTCACAGCAGGCGCATGGGAGCTTTCCTGTCAACTGCTGGTGACAGGAAAGCTCCCATGCTGCCTGGCGGCTCCGACGGTGACAGGGAAGTTCCCATGCACCTCAGTCGATGCAGGGGACCCCGTCCGCGGTGATGGGGTTGTTCCCGGTGTCCGCCTGCGTGCGCAGCGGTGCGGCCGTGTTCAGGCCGTCGAGGCGGAGGGTGGGGGCGCCGGCGAAGTTCGACTTGCCGGGGCCCTTGTAGTCCTTGCCGATGTAGACCTCGACGCTGCCCGGGGCGAGGTTGGGGCTGATCTCGGTGGGCAGGCCTCCGAGGGACTCGGCGACCAACTTGCCGACGTCCTGCTCGCCGTTGGCGTAGTAGACGACCGAGGAGGCTCGGGTCTCGGAGTTGGAGCTGCTGCCTTCCTGGAAGCCCTGACTGGTCAGCTCCTCCAGCACGTTGGCGGCCAGCCCGCTGATGCCGGAGGCGTTGTAGACGCTGGTGGTGACCTTGGTCGGGGACTTCAGGGTCGCCAGCTTCTGCGCGCGCTGCTGCGGGGGCAGAAGAAGGTCGGCCGCGAACTGCTTGCTCTCGGCGATGTTGAGCGTGACGTCCTCCTGGCCGGACTCGCCGACCAGGTGCACCGGGGCGCTGTAGAACTGCACGTTGCCGCCGGCGATGCCCTGCATCTGCTCGGCGAAGCCGAGGATGTCGCTGGCCAGTGCCGGGTCGAGGGTCACCGACTTGTTGATCGCGTCGATCAGCGCGCTGAGCTTCGCCGGGTTGGCCAGGGTGCCGGAGGACAGGATCCGGTGCGCGAGCGCGGACATGAACACCTGCTGGCGCTTGCCGCGGGAGAGCTCGTTGAGCAGGCCGTGGCGCTGCCGGACGAAGGCGAGCGCGTCGGCGCCCTGGATCGTCTGCACGCCCTTCTTGAAGTTGGCGCCGGAGTAGCTGTCCTTGGTGGCGTCGTTGAGGCAGACCTCGACGCCGCCGACGGCCTTGGTGATCTCGTAGAACCCGAGCAGGTTGACCTCGGCGTAGTGGTCGATGCTCACGCCGGTGAGCTTCTCCATGGTCTCCAGCAGCGCCTGCTTGCCGGCCAGCCGCGACTTCTCGTCGAGCTCCTTGGGGTCGGTGACGCCTTCTTCCTGCAGCTTGGCGCGTTCGGCGTCCTTGCCGCGGTTCATGGTCTCGGTGAGCTTGTGCTTCTCCTCGCCGACACTGCTGTTGACCATGGTGTCCCGGGGGAAGGACATGGCGCTGGCGCTGTGACCGCCGTTGGGGATGCGCACCAGGATCATGGCGTCGGTGAGGTCGCCGCCCTCCTGCGTGGTGTGCAGCTCCTGCAGGATCTGCTTGGGCAGCGGGTTGCCCTGCGCGTCGGTGCGGCTGTCGTTGCCGATCAGCAGGATGTCGGTGGCGCCGTCGGGGGCGCTGAACCCGCTGCCGATGACGTCGGCGGTGCCGGTGCCGCCCGCGCCCGGCCGGAACATCGCCCAGGCGAAGCCGGTGATGCACAGGACGATCACCGACAGCAGGGCGGTGAGGGTGCGGGCGCCGTTGCGGGTGGTCTTCCGCTGCCAGAAGCCGCCTCGGCTCCAGACGTCGTCGGGATGCAGGTCGGCATCACCGCTTCGAGCAGATTCCCTGGCCGCAGCCTTACTCTGAGCAGTCGCTGAGCTGCTCCTCGCGGCACTCGCGGCGCCGGTCTTCGCAGCGCCTGCCGCACCGGTGCGACGAGCACCCTGCGGTCGGCCGGCAGGAGCGCCGGAGCGGGCCGGCCCGCCTCCGGGGCCACGTGGCGGAACACCTCTTCCGGGTCGCCCATCAGGGCTCCCGGGCCGCCTCGGCCGGTCGTCCACGCGATTCCTCCTTGGGGGCTGCGGGGGCGAGCGTTACACCTACACGAGTGATTTTGCCCGACTTCTCGGAGAAGGCTAACGGTGATCCACTCGAACCATGACGGGTCCCTCGAGAACTGGTGATCTCACTCATAAGGGTGAACCACGTCTGTGACGGTACGTAACTCGGGAGTCGATGGGGTCGAGCATCGGCGCATGTCAGACTGCCCATCGCGGGCCGTGCGCCTACTGCCCGCGCAGGACGAGGAAGAGGCGGAATGCGGATTCTGGTCACCGGTGGGGCCGGCTTCATCGGCTCGCACTACGTCAGGCAGCTGCTCAGCGGGGCTTATCCGGCCTTCAGCGGCGCCGAAGTGATCGTGCTGGACAAGCTGACCTACGCGGGCAACGAGGCGAACCTGGCGGAGGTGGCCGACGACCCCCGGCTGCGGTTCGTGCGCGGCGACATCTGCGACCGCGACCTGCTCGGCGAGGTCATGACCAGCGTCGACGTGGTGGTGCACTTCGCCGCGGAGACCCACGTGGACCGCTCCATCACCGGTTCCGACGCCTTCGTGGTGACCAACGTGGTGGGGACCAACGCGCTGCTGCAGGCCGCGCTGGAAGCCGGTGTGGGCAAGTTCGTCCACGTCTCCACCGACGAGGTCTACGGCTCGATCGAGACCGGTTCGTGGCCAGAAGATCATCTTCTCGAGCCCAATTCGCCTTACTCGGCGGCCAAAGCGGGCTCCGACCTGCTGGCGCGCGCCTACCACCGCACGCACGGGCTTCCGGTGTGCATCACGCGGTGCTCGAACAACTACGGCCCGTACCAGTTCCCGGAGAAGGTGCTGCCGCTGTTCATCACGAACCTGATGGACGGGCGCAAGGTTCCCCTCTACGGCGACGGCATGAACGTGCGCGACTGGCTGCACGTCGGCGATCACTGCCGAGGCATCCAGCTCGTCGCCGAGTCCGGGACTCCGGGTGAGATCTACAACATCGGCGGCGGCACCGAGCTGACCAACCGGGAGCTGACCGAACGGCTGCTCGCCGAGTTCGGACTGGACCACTCGATGGTCGAACCCGTCGAGGACCGCAAGGGCCACGACCGCCGCTACTCGGTCGACCACGCCAAGATCGCCGAGCTCGGCTACGCCCCGCAGATCGACTTCGAGACCGGGCTGCGCGACACCATCGCCTGGTACCGGGACCACCGGTCGTGGTGGGAACCGCTGAAGGAGCGCGCGGCGGTGGCCCGATGACCCGCCTGGCGGTGCTCGTCCCGGGCGGCAAGGGACAGGTCGGCTCCGAGTTGTCGGCGATCCTCGACGCCCGGCGCGGGAGCCTGGTGCACGCACCGGGATCGTCAAAGCTCGACATCACCGACACCGAATCCGTGCGCGACGCCGTCGAAGCGTTCGCCCAGGCCGCCCGCGACGCCGAACTCCGCCCGGTCGTGATCAACACCGCCGCCTACACCGCCGTGGACGCCGCCGAGTCCGATCCCGAAGGGGCGCACCGGGTCAACGTCGCGGGCCCTGCCGCGCTCGCCGAGGCGTGCCGGGACGGCGGACTGCCGCTGCTGCACGTGTCCACCGACTACGTCTTCCCCGGCGACGCCGACCGCCCCTACGAGCCGGGCGACGAGACCGGGCCGCGCACCGTCTACGGCCGCACCAAGCTCGAAGGGGAGCGGGCGGTGCTGGAATCGGGTGCGAGCGCCTGGATCGTGCGCACAGCCTGGGTCTACGGCGCGCACGGCGGCAACTTCGTCAAGACCATGGCTCGGCTGGCGGCCCAGCGCGACGAACTGTCCGTCGTGAACGACCAGATCGGCTCGCCCACCTGGGCCGCGGACCTGGCTCGCGGCCTGCTGGAACTCGCCGAGCCGGTCGCCGCAGGCACCGGCCCGCAGCAGCGGGTGCTGCACTGCACCAACACCGGATCCACCAGCTGGTTCGAGTTCGCCCGCGCCATCTTCGCCGAACTGGGCCTCGACCCGCACCGGGTGAACCCCTGCACCAGCGCCGACTACCCGACCAGAACCCCGCGCCCGGCCTACTCGGTGCTGTCCGAGAACGCCTGGAGGGACGCGGGTCTGACACCGCTGCGGCCTTGGCAGGACGCGCTGAAGGAGGCCTTCACCACCAGCGGGGA
Organism: Saccharopolyspora sp. NPDC049357; assembly: GCF_040677225.1. NCBI lineage: Bacteria > Bacillati > Actinomycetota > Actinomycetes > Pseudonocardiales > Pseudonocardiaceae > Saccharopolyspora > Saccharopolyspora sp. NPDC049357. The sequence goes on from NZ_JBFAQJ010000033.1 coordinate 32,091, forward strand.
AGCTTTCCGCCACCGCGGATGAGCGGAAGGTTCCCCTACGCCACGGCGCGCAGGTAGGCGGCATGGGTCCGGCTCGCGCAGTGCTCCCAGCTGAAGCTCTTCGCGTGCGCGCGACCGGCCTCGGCCTCCGGGGGCGCGGCCAGCGCGCGGCGCAACGCCTCGCGCAGCGCCGCCGGGTCCTCGGCCGGTGCGAAGACCGCGTGCGCACCGGCGACCTCCCGCAGCGCGGGGAGGTCCGAGCACACCACCGGCACCCCGCACGCCAGCGCCTCCAGCACCGGCAACCCGAAGCCCTCGTCGCGGGACGGCAGCACCAGCGCGCTCGCCCCGGCCACCAGGCCGCGCAACTCCTCGTCGGTGAGATAACCGGTGCGGATCACCCCGTCGACCTCGCCCACCGGTCCCGGGCCCGCGATGACCAGCGGCGGGAGATCCGGAGCGAGAGCCGACCGCAGCACGTCGAGCCCCTTGCGCGGGCTCTCCGCACCCACGAACAGCAGGTACTCGGGCGGAATCCGATCGTCTGAGGCCGGTGCCGCCGAGAACCATGCGGGATCGACCCCCAAGGGCGTGACCGCGAGCTTCTCCGGCGAGACGTCCAGGCGCTCGGCGACCTGGTCGGCCACCGCCGCCGTCGGCGCGCACACCACGCGCGCCCGCTGCGCCGAAAGCCGCACCAGCGCGGGCAGATCCTCGTCGGCCAGCGAAGGATCGTCCAGGAACGCCAGGTCGTGCACCGTCACCACACCCGCCGCGCGCACCGACGGGGGCAGCACGAAGTTCGTCCCGTGCACCACGTCGACGGTCCCGGACAGCAGCTCGACCGGCGGGAAACGCCCGCCCCGCCACAACATCCGCAACGCACGAGCCGGGATCGGCGGCCCCACCACGTGAGTTCCGGCCGGCGCCTCGGTGCGCAACCGGCGCCACCCCCGGGCGCTGAAGCCGATCAACCGGACGTCCACCTCGGACGCCAGCGCCGCCACCAGCGACGCCGTGTAGCGGCCGATGCCGGTGCGCGGCCCCAGCAGCGGTGTGGCGTCGAGCAGAACCCGCAGGTCAGCGGCCACGGAGCCGTTCCCCGGCGATGCGCCGCAACCGGCCGGTCGCGCGCTTGGCGACCTCGGCCGGACCACCGGCGTCGAGGTACTCCCGCAGCAGCGACAGATCCCGGCGCACCGCCTCCACCCGTCCCGGCTGCGCGCTGCGCACCAGCGGGGCGGCGGCGGTGAGCCGGTCGGCCGCCGGACGCGGATCGCGGCAGAACGAGGTCAGCGGCGAGAGCACCGCCTCCCAGGTGAAGCGCTCGCGCACCGGCTCGATCCGGCGGCGGCACTCGGCGGCGAACTCCGCGTCGTAGAGGACCTTCTCCAGCGCGTCGGCGAGAGGCTCGGGATCCTCGGCGGGCACCACGACGCCGATGCCCTCGCTGCGCACCAGGTCGGCGAACGAATCACCGTCGGTGGTGATCACGGGCAGCCCCGACCACAGGTAGTCCAGCACCCTCGTGCGGAACGCGAAGGTCGTCTCCACGTGCTCGAAGTGCGTGGTGACACCGCAGTCGGCGTCCAGCAGGAAGTTCTGCCGCTCCTGGTAGGGCACCCAGGTCTCGTTGAAGAACACGAACTTGTCGGTCAGGCCGAGCCGCTGCGCCAGCGCCCGGGTCTGCCCGGCCATGCCCATCTCCGGCACGTCCGGGTTCGGGTGCTTCATGCCCAAGAAGAACAACCGCACATCGCTTCGCCGCTGCGCCAGCCGGTCGATCGCGCGCAGCAGGGTCAGCGGGTCGAACCAGCTGTAGACGCCACCCGCCCACAGCACGACCTTGTCGTCGGCCGAGATCCCCGGCCTGGTGCCCTTGATCGCGGGCGCGGTGCGGCGCGGAGCCACCGAAGGCAACCCGAACGGAACCACCGACAGCAGGGACCGCACCGTCGGATCGTTGTCGTAGAGCCCCGGCGTCAACCGTCCCAGCGACGCGAGGTGCCCGAGCCAGAAGTGCCGCTGGCGCTCCGAGGCGCACAGGAAGAAGTCACCGCGCTCCAGCTGGGTGTTGAGCACCTCGGTGACACCGGCGAGGTCCTTCGCGCGGCGCTCGTCGTCGGAATCCCGGCCCTGCTCCAGCAGTTCCAGGTGCATCGGGTCGTAGACGTCGCAGACCACGATCTTGGTGGAGTCCACGCGCTTGAGCGCGGGCACCATCTCCAGGACGTGCCCCTGCAGCACGACGATGTCGGCCCACTCGACGTGCTCGGCCAGCTCTCGCGGCTTGGCGGCCAGCACCTCGAACTCCGACTCCGGCGGATCCACCCGGGCGTTGACGCTGACCAGCCGGACCCGGTGCTCGGCGGCCAGCACCTCGGCCATGTGCCAGGCGCGGATCGCCGGACCGGCCATCCGCTCGGTGACCGCGTCGCCGGTGATCACCACGATCTTGCGCGGCCTGCCGAACACCTCGTCCAGCTCGAACGCCTCCACCAGCGCGTCGTGCGCGGCCAGGTAGCGGGGAAGCGGGTAGGCGGGTTCCATCGCCTTGCGCATCAGCGGCAGCAGATCGGCATCGGTGCGCACCCGCTCCCGCTGCTCCTGCTCGCGGGAGAGCTTCAGCGACGGCAGCAGCTCCACGAACTGGTCGATGGCCAGCATCCCCGCCAGCGCAGAGCGGTCGATCGGCACCGGGGAATCGTCCTCGGCCTCGCCGCGCCGGGTGATCTCCAGCTGCGTCGGGTCGATCTCGCCGCGCGCCGTGGCCCGCCGCACCGCCAGCGCCATCGCCGCGGGCAGCGCCTTGGCGAGCGTCTCGTCGGAGACGTTCTTGTACAGCGCGGCCAGCGCGTTGCGCTCCAGCAGGTAGTGCTCGCGGGAGGAGGACACCTCGGCCATCGACGCGTGGTGGCGGTGGAAGATCAGCGACCTCGGCTCGTAGCGGACCCGCCAGCCGCGCAGGTTGAGCCGCCAGCCCAGGTCCACGTCCTCGTAGAACATGAAGAAGCGCTCGTCGAAACCGTCCAGCGCCGCGAACAGCTCGGCCCGCACGAACAGCGCCGACCCGGTTCCGAAGAGCACGTCGCGGGGCGCGTCGTGCGAACCGTCGTCGAGCTCACCGGCGTGCCGCTTGTAGCCCATGCCGAACCAGGTGAGGCCGCCGTCGACGAAGTCGACGCGCTCGCCGTCCCAGTCCAGCACCTTGCTGGCCACTGCGCCCACGGCCGGTTCCGCCCGCAGCACCTCCGCGGCCGCCCGCGCCCAGCTGCGGTCCGGCCGGGCGTCGTTGTTGAGGAACGCCAGCACCTGCCCGGACGCCTCGCGCGCGGCCAGGTTGCAGCCACCGGCGAAACCGGTGTTGCTCGCCGACTCGATCAACCGCGCCTCGGGCACGGCATCCCGGATGCGCTGCGCGGAGCCGTCACCGGAGGCGTTGTCGACGCACAGCACCTCCAGCTTGTCGGCCGGGTAGTCCAGCTCATCGCGCACCGCGCGCAGGCAGGTGATGGTGTCGTCCGCGCCGCGGTAGTTCACGACGATCACGGAGACGACGGGAAGATTCGCTTCGACCACGCCCCAAGCCTGCACCATCGCGAGTCCGGGCCGCCCGGGTGTTCGGTCAATTCGGTCGCCGTGACCGGCCTCGGCGGCGGTTCGGGCCTCGTCAGGGGGCGGTTCTGGTCCGAACTGTCCGGGCGAATCGGACATCGATCGTGGACGGTTCGGCCCCAAAACCGCCCGCTGCCCTCACCTCGGGCCCTGGCTGAGCAGCTCCCGGAGCCTCGGCGTGTAGAGGGCCGTGATGTCGGCGGCCCCGGCGAAGGCGTCGAAGTAGATCGACGTCAACTCCTCGTCCTGCTGGATCGCGCGCAGCAGAGCCAGGCGCTGCTCGTTCGGCGGCGTCATCCGCGCCACGGACAGCGTCGCCTCGTACCCCGAGGCCGAGGTGCGGTCGCGCTCGGCCGCGAAGCCCCGCAACGCCGCGTCCAGCCTCCCCGGCGAGTCGAGGAACCCGCTGATGTGCCTGGCCAGCGCCTCTGCCTGGGTGAACGCGTCGCTGATCCCGCGAGCGGTGATCGAGTCCTTGTGGTGGCCGGCATCGCCCACCAGCACCCAACCCGGACCCGCCGCCTCGCGGAAGAAGTTCTGCTGATCACCGGACCCCCGCAACCGCTCCACCTGCTCCCCTCCCTGCAAGCGCTCGTGCAGCTCAGGTGCGGTTTCCCGAACGCGATCGAGGTGGGCGCGCTGGGCGTCCGCGCGCACCGAGCGGAACCGCGACTGCGGGAAGTAGGTCAGCACCAGCGTCGCGTGCCCGTGCGTGGGCGTGGCCGCCACCCAGCTGCCCGGCGACTCGTAGATCTCCAGATCGGCGGGCACACCCGTCCAGTACGAGTAGTAGGCGCAGGTCAACCGCTCGTCCCAGGTCGTGAACCCGGCACCGGCGTGCGCGGCCACCGACGAGCGCATCCCGTCCGCGCCGATCACCAGCGGCGCGCGCTCGGTGAACTCCACCCCCCGGTGCTCGCCGCGCACCCCCACCACCCGGCCGCCGTCGTCCCGCAACAACCCGGTGACCCGGCACTTCTCCCGCAACTCCGCGCCTGCCGCCACAGCCGCCCGCGCCAGAAGCTCGTCCAGCACGAAGCGGCGCGGCGCGTACCCCGCGCGCTGCCCGGCGACGCCGCGCCCGCACCCGGCCAGCCGCGCATCGGCGACCTGGTAGCGGGCGTGCCGCAGCGGCGGGCAACCGGTGGCGCGCAACTCGTCCAACAACCCCCACCGCGCCAGCGCGGCCACCCCGGGCTGGTGGATGACGTGGGTGGAAACGGTGTCTGAGGGGAACGTCCCGCGCTCCAGCAGCAGCACCCGGTGACCCGCACGGGCCAGCAGCATTGCGGTGGGCGAACCCGCGCAGCGGGCACCCACGACGATCGCGTCGAACATCATCGCCTCACAGTTCGAGTTCGGTGCGCAGCGCCCGGCGGTCGAGCTTGCCGTTGGCGTTGAGCGGAAGTCGGTCCAGCACCGTGATCCGGCGCGGCAGCATGTACGGCGGCAGCCGGTCGCGCAGACCCGCCTGCAGCGCGTCGGGATCGCAGTCGCCCCCGACGGCCGCCGCCAACTCCGGTTCGCCCTCGGTCGGCACCGCCAGCACGATCGCGTCCCGCACGCTCGGCAGCGCGCGCAACGCGGCCTCGACCTCACCGAGCTCGATGCGATGCCCGCGCACCTTCACCTGCTGATCGGTGCGGCCCAGGTGCAGCAGCACACCGTCCTCGACGGTCACCAGATCCCCGGTCCGGTACCAGCCGCCCGGCGCGAAACGTCCCGCGTCGTCAGCGGGATCGAGGTAACCGGCGAACCGCTGCGGCCCGCGCACGCACAACTCGCCGCGCGTCGCCGGCCTGCCGGAGGGGTCCAGCACCCGGAACTCCAACGAGGGGAAGCACTCGCCGATCGGAGCGACCCCGTTCGGCGTGCTCGGCCACCCCGACACCTCGCGCGGCAACCGGTAGCCGGTGCAGGCGATCGTCAGCTCAGTCGGCCCGTAGAGCACCTCGACATCGCTGTTCGGCGCCGCCCGCTTCCAACTCCGCAGCGCCTCCAACGGCACCGCCTCACCGCCGAAGATGCTGCACCGCAACGTCGGCATCGCCCCCGGTCGCAGCGTGCCGAGCCGCTCCGCGAAGGAGATCAGCGACGGCACCGAGAACCAGTGCGTCAACCGCAGCGCGTTGACCGTGCGCACCGGTGACAGCAACGCTCCCGCGCGCGGCACCACGAGCGTGCCGCCCTGGCCGAGGGTGACGAACATGTCGTGCACCGAACCGTCGAAGGTCAGCTCGAAGTTCCCCGAAACCCGGCTTCCCGGCCCGATCCCGTACCGCGCGGCGACCTCCGTCAGATACGCGTCGACGTTGCCGTGCGAGACCGGCACCGCCTTCGGCGTTCCCGTCGATCCCGACGTGCAGATGACGTAGGCGATGTCGTCCGGCCCGACGGGCACCTCCCGCACCCGTCCGAAGGGCTCGTCCGTCCCGGCGCGCAGCACGGGAACCTTCCACTCACCCCGAGCCCCGGACTGCTCGGTGAGCAGCAGTTCGACACCGGTCTTGGCCACCAGTTCGCGGATGCGCTCCGGCGGGTGCTGCGGGTTCAAGGGAACCACCGTCGCACCGGCGCGCAGCACCGCCAGGTATCCGGCGCACGCGAGCACCGAGCGGTTCGCCAGCAGCCCGACCCGTCGCGGGGGGCCCGCCGCCTGCAGCCGCGCCGCCAACCGCTCGACCAGTTCGCGCAGCTCCGCGTAGGTCAAGGCGGCACCGTCGACCTCCAGAGCCGGCTCGTCGGGGAACTGGGCGGCGGCCCGTTCGAACCACGTGAGAACGTTCATCGCCGAACCTCCGCCAGCTCTCGCGCCCAGCGGCACAGGTCCCGCACGGTGCGCAACGCCGCCAGCTCCTCCGGATCGACCTCGCGCCCGGTGCGCTGCTGCACCTCCACCAGCAGTTGCAGCTTCGCCAGCGAATCGATGCCGATGTCGGCGAGCGCGGAATCCTGGTCGAACGCGGTGCGCGCGTGCTTGCCCAGCAACCACTCCGCCGGATCATCACCCGCCGGCTCCTCGCCCGGCCAGTAGCGGCGCGTCTGCCACGGGTACGTCGGCAGCGGCACGTGCCGTCCGGGCCCGAACAGCCCGTCCCGGTCCACCGACTCGGAACCGAGGAACCGGTCCAGCTCCGGCGTGCTGTCGGTGGTCAGCGACTCGACGAGCTCCCGGTGCGTCGCACCGATCGCCACCGCGCGGTGCTCGAAGCGGGTGCGGCGCAGCGCCGCGCTGCGGCACAGGTCGCGCACCGGGAAGTCCGCACCCGAACCCGAAAGATGCTCGACGTAGGCGCGGGTCAGGTCCGCGAGCGCTTCCGGAGTGCGCGCCGACAGCACCAGCGGCCAGCGCGTCCCGTCGTCCGGTGTGCGCGGCTCGTGCTCGGCGCTGCGCAGCACCACGTGCGCGTTGAGCGCCGACGACCCCTGCGCGGACACCCCGGCGATCGCCCGCGAGGGGATGTCGGTGAGCGCCCGCGGGATCGACAGACCCGACCAGTCCACGTCGGTGCGCGGGAGCCCGGCGTGCAGGCTCGCAGGAACCTTGCCGTTCTCCAGGCACAACGCGGCCTTGATCAGCCCGACCAGGCCACCGGCGGCCTCGGCGTGCCCGAGGTTGGACTTCACCGAGCCGACCAGCAGCGGCCGGTCCGGTGATCGGGAGGTTCCCATGAACCGGCCCAGCGCGGTCAGCTCCAACGGGTCCAGCAGCGGCGAACCCGACCCATGTGCCTCCACGAAGTCCACCGCCGAGGGCTCCACGCGCGCGTCCCGGTAGGCCCAGCGCAGCACGTCCAGCTGCCCCTCCAGCGACGGGTTGAGCACCGAGTCGCTGCTGCGTCCGTCGTTGCCCACAGCGCTGCCGGCGATCACCGCGCGCACCCGATCCCCGTCGGCCAGCGCCGCTTCCATCGGCTTGAGCACCACCACCGCGACCGCGTCGGAAGGCGCGTGACCATCGGCGTCCGCGCTGCCGAAACGGCTGCGGCCGTCCGCCGACATGGCCCCGGCGTGCGACATCATCACGGCCTCGTCGGGCCGCAGCGGCAGGTTCACCCCGGCGACCACCGCCGCCGGGGTCTCCCCGGACCGCAGGCTCTGCACCGCCTGGTGCACCGCCGTCAACGCCGACGAGCACGCAGTGTCGATCACGACGCTCGGACCGCGCAGGTCGAAGTGGTGCGACAGCCTCGCGGGCAGCAGTGAGCGAACGTTTCCCAGCTGCGTCGCCGTGGCGGAGGAAAGGCCCTGCTGGAGGGCGGATTCGAGGAAATCGGCCCGGGAGTTGCCCACGAACACGCCGGTTCGGGATCCGCGCCACTGCTCCGGGACGACTCCGGCGTCCTCGAACGCCTCCCACGCGCACATCAGAAGCAGCCGCTGCTGAGGATCGAGCGCGGTGGCCTCGGCCGCGGACATGTCGAAGAAATCGGCGTCGAAATCCGCGATTCCGTCGACGAACCCGGCCCGGCAACCGGCGAGACCGCCGGGCCCCGAGGAACGCAGCGCCGCCGCGTCGTAGCGCTCAGCGGGGGTGTGCGCGGTCGCGTCGACACCGCCGCACAAAAGTTCCCACAGCCGGTCGGGATCGGTCGCCCCGGGAAGCCGGCAGGACATCCCCACGATGGCGATCGAACGCTGGTGAACTCCAGTCGTAGTCATGCCCCCGAAGTGTGCGCAGGCCGCTTACAACCGACTTGCACAGCACTGACGTCCGCTCACCGGCCCGCCCAGGTCTCCCACACCTCGCGGCGGGAAACCCGCGCCATCCGGCCGATCCTGCGACGGGCGCGCAGCGTCGCGGGCAGCAGCGAGGAGACCTTCACCAACACCCGCAGCCGCAGACCGGCCCGCAGGTTCGGCGGGCGATGGGGCACATCGCGCCACGGCAGGAGCAGCGTGATGGCCGCGAACCTCGCCAGCTCGCGAACCGCCACCCCGGCGGGCGCGCAGCGCAGCAGGGTGAGCAGACGGTTCCCCTCGTTCCAGCGGTGGAACAGCGCCGAACCGGGCCGGGTGCTGGCCCCGTGCAGATGCGTGGCGGTCGCCTCCGTGCCCACCACGTCGAAACCCGCCAGCCGCAGCCGCCACGCGGTGTCGGTGTCCTCGTAGTAGCAGAAGAAGTGGGCCGGAACCCCTCCCACTTCGCGCAGCACGTCGGTGCGCAGCAACGCCGCGCCACCGCAGAACCCGAAGACCGCGCCGGTCGCCGTGGCATCCGCGCCGTGCCCGTCAGCGGTCAGCCGCACCCCCGTCGACTGCACACCGCCGTCCGGCGCCAGCAGCACGGACGTGGCCGCCGCCGCGGTCGCGGTGGCAGAAAGGTTCCCCTCCACCACCTCCAGCCAGTCCGCGGACGGGGCGGCGTCGTCGTTGAGCCAGGCGACGAAGGGCGTGTCCACCTCGGGCAGTGCGGCTGCCAGGCCGCCCGCGTAGCCGACGTTGCGAGGCAGTCGCAGCACCTCGATCTCGGGATGGGCGGTGAGCAGTTCGGCCGTGCCGTCGTCGGAGGCGTTGTCCACCACCAGCGTCCGGTGCGGACGTGACTGCGCGGCCAGCGCCTCCAGGCAGGCGTCGATGTGGGCCCGGCCGCGCCACGTGATCACGATGACCGTGGTGCGCACCCCGTCTGATGTCACCCGGGAAACCTAGCGTCACGCATCGGCGGGCTTCCAGCGCGTGCGAAGCTGAGCAGGTGCCCGAGCTGGTAGCCATCGCCGAGCAGCTGCTGGCCCCGGTCCCCGGCGGCACCGGCCGCTACACCCGGGAACTGCTGCGCTCCCTCGCCGCCACCGCACCCGACGGATGGACGGTGACCAGCGCGATCAGCCGCAGCGGCGATCCCGAGAAGGCCCGCGTCGCCGGCGTCGCGGGACCCCGCGTGCTGCCGCTGCCGCGACGCGCGCTGATCGCCGCGTGGGAGCGCGGCCTGCCGCTGTGGCCGGGCGGCGACACCGTGCACGCGATGACGCCGCTCGCCCCGCCTCGCCGACGCGGACGCGGCCTGGTCGTCACCGTGCACGACACCGTCCCCTGGACCCATCCGGAAACCCTCACCCCGCGCGGAGTCGCCTGGCACCGGCGCATGATCACCAGAGCCGCAGGCCACGCGGACGCCCTGGTGGTGCCCACCCGCGCAGTCGCCGAAGACCTGGCCGGTCGAGTTCCGCTCACCTCCGAACCCCGGGTGGTCCCCGAAGGCGTGAGCCCCGCTCTGCTGGCCGAACCAGCACCCGCCACCCGTCTCGATCCGCCGCCGGACTACCTGCTGGCGATCGGCACCATCGAGCCGCGCAAGGGCTACCAGCACCTCATCCGCGCCCTCGCCGAACCGAACGCCCCCGACATCCCGCTGCTGATCGTCGGCCGCCCCGGCTGGGGAGACCTCGACCTGCCCGCCCTCGCGGCCGACACCGGGTACGGCCGCCTGCGGGTGCTCAACGACATCACCGACGCCGAGCTCTCCGCGTTGCTGCGCGGCGCCACGGCGCTGGTCGCGCCGAGCCTCGCCGAGGGCTTCGGCCTGCCGCTGATCGAGGCGATGTCACTCGGCCTCCCGGTCGTCCACTCCGACGCCCCAGCCCTGTCGGAGGTCGCCGGCGGTGCGGGAGTCGAAGTCCCCCGAGCCGATCCGCCCGCGCTGGCGGTCGCGTTGCGCCGCATCGTCGACGACCCGCAGCGCAGAACCCACCTCGCCGCAGCCGGGCGGCGCAGGGCGGCCGAGTTCACCTGGGAAAGAGCGGCCCTCGACATCTGGGAACTGCACCGCGATCTCGTCGGTGACTGAAAGGTTCCCCTCCTGACCCCGAGACCGACGATCAGGTTGCGAGCTGGCGAACGGTGACCGAAAGGTTCCCTTGCTCACAAAGGCTGCTCCTCGCTCCCACGTTTTTCACGTACTGGGCACGAAGCCGTGAACCTTCGCCGTACTCTTTCCTGGTGCACAGAGGTGAACCGCACATTCTGATCGACGCCACCGCGGTCCCCGCGGACCGAGGCGGCGTCGGACGGTACGTCGATTCCCTGCTCGCCGCCCTGGATTCGGACGGCGCGCGGGTCACCGTGGTGTGCCAGCCGCGCGACGCGGCCGTCTACGCGACCCTCGCGCGGAACTCGCGGATCGTTCCGGCCGCCGAGGCGGTCGCGACCCGGACCGCGCGGTTGACGTGGGAGCAGACGACGCTGCCGGTGCTGGTCAACAAGCTCGGCGTCGACGTGCTGCACTCGCCGCACTACACGACGCCGCTGGCCAACCCCGCCGCGTCGGTGGTGACCCTGCACGACGCCACGTTCTTCACCAACCGCCGCGTCCACTCGCCGGTCAAGGCCCGCTTCTTCCGCGCGTGGACGCGGGCCGCACTGCGCCGCGCCGAGATCTGCGTGGTGCCCAGCCAGGCCACCGCGGCCGAGCTCGCGCGCACCATCGGGGCGGACCGCAACCGCATGGCGGTGAGCTACCACGGCGTCGACCCGGACCGGTTCCACCCGCCGACCCCGGAGGAGATCGAGGTCGTCCGCGACCGCCTGAACCTCTTCGACCAGCCCTACGTCGCGTTCCTCGGTGCCCTCGAACCGCGCAAGAACGTCCCCGCGCTCATCCGGGCCTTCACCCAGGCCTGCCAGGGGCGCCGCGACGAGGCCCCCGCGCTGGTGCTCGCCGGGCAGCCGGGTTGGGACACCAAGGTCGAGCGGGCGCTGGAATCGGTTCCGCACCGGATCCGGGTGATCAGGGCCGGGTACCTGCCGTTCGACGAGCTCGCCGGATTCCTCGGCGGTGCGCGGCTGGTCGCCTACCCGAGCCTCGGTGAGGGCTTCGGACTGCCGGTCCTGGAAGCGATGGCCTGCGGTGCGCCGGTGCTGACCACGCGCAGGCTGAGCCTGCCGGAGGTGGGCGGTGACGCCGTCGTCTACTGCGGCGTCCGGCCCACCGACATCGCCGCCGGCCTGCGCGAACTCCTCGACGACCCGGCCCGCCGCTCGGCCCTGGCAACTGCCGCGCAGCTGCGCGCCAAGGAGTTCACCTGGGGAGCCTGCGCGACCCAGCACCGCGAGGCCTACGCGCGCGCCCACCACGCCCGCACCCGCTGACCCGGTGGCGACCGCGTTGCAGCAGAATGTGACGGCGTGACCAACGCGCGCACCTACGGCGACGAACTCGCCGTCGTCACCGTGACCTACTCGCCCGGCGAAACGTTGCAGCGCTTCATCGACACCCTGGACAAGGCCACCGAGCGCCCGGTCCGCGTGATCCTCGCCGACAACGGTTCGCAGGACGGCGCGCCGCAGCAGGCCGCGCAGCAGCACGCGAACGTCGAATTCGTGCCGACCGGCGGCAACCTCGGATACGGCGGGGGAGCCAACCGCGGAGTCGCCGCGCTCGGCCCGGAGTACGGCTGGGTGGTCATCGCCAACCCCGACCTGGAGTGGGGCGCGGGCTCCCTCGACGAGCTGATCGCGGCGGCCGGGCGCTGGCCGCGCGGTGGCGCTTTCGGCCCGCTGATCACCGAACCCACCGGCGAGGTCTACCCCTCCGCTCGGCTGCTGCCCTCGATCGGGCGCGGTGTCGGGCACGCGCTGTTCGTCAAGATCTGGCCCGGCAACCCCTGGTCGCGCGCCTACCGCCAGTCGGATTCGGGGAGCGGTGAACGCACCGCCGGATGGCTGTCGGGATCCTGCCTGCTGATGCGGCGCGAGGCGTTCGACTCCATCGACGGGTTCGACCCGCGCTACTTCATGTACTTCGAGGACGTCGACCTCGGCGACCGGCTGGGCAAGGCCGGCTGGCTCAACGTCTACGTGCCGGACGCCGAGATCATGCACATCGGCGGCGCCTCGACCTCCCAGGTGTCCAAGCGGATGCTCACCGAGCACCACCGCTCCGCCTACCGCTACCTCGCCGACCGGTACCCGGGCCTGAAGTGGGCGCCGCTGCGCCTCGCGCTGAAGCTCGGCCTGACCGCGCGCGCCAAGATCCAGGCGCGCTGATCGTCTAGTACTGCTGCGGGTACTGCTGGGTGGGCTGAGACCCGAGCGGTCCGAACTCGTGCGGGCCGCGCTGCGACTGGTACGGGTTGGGCGGCATGCCGTGCTGCGGCTGCCCGTAGTCCTCGGTCGGCCACCCGGTGTGCGGGTCGACGGTCGGGAACTGCGGCTGCTGCTGCGCCTGCATCTGCTGACCTGCGGCGGGCAGCATGTTCGTGTCGGTGTCCGCGCCCGCGCTGTTGACGATGTCGCGCGGGATCCGCACGGTGTTCGCCGCGTCCATCGGCGACGTGGCGTTGTCCGGTGTGACGACGAACGCGCCGCGTGCCCGCGCGCGAGCAAGTGCTTCGTCGGCTCGGAGGCGCGGGTCCATGTGGATGCCCTCTCAGTCGTTCGCAGTCGGTGGTGCCGAACCTGGCAAAAAACCAGGTGTGGCGTTGAACCGGGCACGGCCATCGGGCACGGGCCCGGTGTCATTATGCCGTTGCCACTGCCAGAGTATTCCCCCCAATGGGTTTTCGTCATTGATCTAGGTCAGGTAGAGGAGGACGACGCCGATGTCCGCGGATGCGCAGACCCCGGCCGAACCGCGCCCGAAGGCGGAAGCGGTCGTGCTGGTGGGCGGTCGGGGGGTTCGGCTCCGGCCTTTGACCCTGTCCGCACCGAAGCCGATGTTGCCGACCGCCGGCGTGCCGTTCCTGCGCCACCTGCTGTCCCGGATCAGCGCGATCGGCATCGAGCACGTGGTCCTCGGCACCTCCTACAAGGCGGAGGTCTTCGAGGAGCACTTCGGTGACGGATCGGACCTCGGCCTGCACATCGAGTACGTGGTGGAGTCCGAACCGCTGGACACCGCGGGCGCCATCCGCAACGTCGCCGACCGCCTCACCGCCGACGACGTGCTGGTGTTCAACGGCGACATCCTCTCCGGCGTCGACCTCGCCGAGCTGCTCGACACCCACCGCGACGCGGCGGCCGACGTCACCCTGCACCTGGTGAAGGTCGACGATCCGCGCCGCTTCGGCTGCGTGCCCACCAACGCGGACGGGCGGGTCACCGACTTCCTGGAGAAGACCGAGAACCCGCCGGTCGACCAGATCAACGCGGGTTGCTACGTCTTCCGGAGAGAGGTGATCGAAAGCATCCCCACCGGCAGACCGGTGTCGGTCGAGCGCGAGACCTTCCCCGAGCTGCTCGCCTCCGGAGCCCGCGTGCAGGGCTACGTCGACGCGTCGTACTGGCTGGACATGGGAACCCCGGCCGCGTTCGTGCGCGGCAGCGCGGACCTCGTCCTGGGCAACGCCCCGTCCGACGCGCTGCCCGGCCCGACCGGGCCGGCGCTGGTGCTCGCCGGTGCGAGGGTCGCCGAAGACGCGGTCGTCGACGCGGGCAGCACCTTGGGGGAGAACTGCGAGATTGGTTCCCATGCCCACGTCAGCGCTTCGGTGCTCTTCGAGGGCGTGACGGTCGAGGCCGGCGCGGTCGTGGAGCGCTGCGTGGTGGGAGCCGGTGCTCGCATCGGTGCCGGGGCCGTGCTGCGCGACGTGGTGATCGGTGACGGCGCGACGATCGGTGCCGACTGCGAGCTGCTCGCCGGGATCCGGGTCTGGCCGGGCGTCGAGCTTCCGCCGAACGGAGTACGGTTCTCGGCGGATTGAACGATATGAACGAACCCCTCACCCGTGACTGGCACCACGACTACCCGCTGGACCTGGTCCGCGTCCTGTCGCCGCTGCGGCGCGGCAACGGTGATCCGACGACCCGCGTCGAGCCGGGCGAGCTGTGGTGGGCCAGCACCACCGCCGGCGGCCCCGCGACGCTGCGCCTGCGCCGTGCGAGCAAGGGAACCATTCGCGCATCCGCGTGGGGCCCGGGAGCCGAAGCGGTGCTGGAGGGCGTCCCGGACCTGCTCGGCGCCTCCGACGACGACAGCGGTTTCGCGCCCGCCCACGACGTCGTCACGCGAGGGGTGCGGGCGGCGTCGGGGATGCGGCTGTGCTCGTCGGGCCGGGTGTGGGACGTCCTCGTCGCCGCGATCCTGGAGCAGAAGGTCACCAACCGGGAGGCGTGGCGCTCGTGGCGGGAGCTGTGCCGCCGCTTCGGCCATCCCGCCCCCGGGCCGGTGGAGAAGCTGTGGACGGCGCCCGATCCGCGGCAGGTCCGCGAGATCCGGGACTGGGAGTGGCACCGCGCGGGCATCGACGGAGCCCGTCGCCGCACCCTGCTCGCCGCGGCCTCGTCGGCGCGCAGCCTGGAGAAGGCCGTGGTCCTCCGCGGTGAGGCGGGCCGGAACCTGCTGCAGAAGATCCCCGGCATCGGTCCCTGGACGGCGGCCGAGGTCGCGCAGCGCGCCTGGGGCGACCCCGACGCGGTGAGCGTCGGTGACTTCCACCTGCCCGCGATCGTCGGCACCGCCCTGGTCGGCCGCCCCCTCGACGACGAGGGGATGCTCAGCGCGCTCAGCCCCTACGAAGGCCACCGCCACAGAGCGGTCCGCTACCTCGCCGCGGCAGGGGTCAACCGCCCCCGCTACGCCCCGCGCTTCCCCGTGCGCGATTACCGGGCGTTCTGAGCCGCACCTTCTCGGCGCGACCTCCCTCCCGGAGGCTACGGAGAGTGATCGAATTCGCGTGGGTGGCGAATGCGAACATTCCGCCGGGCGAATTGGATCGTGAGACGTATTGCAACGCAATGCGTCGTTCTAATCTGGTCGTGCGTCAGAGAGCGCCGAACCTTCCGGCGTAAGAGAAGGTGAGTGACATGACGAAGCTGGACAAGCTCGCCGAGTACTGCGGAAGCCATGACATGTCGGAGATCATGGAGTCGGGGCACTGGGAGGACGAGCCCGCAGAGCCTGACCCGATGATCACCACGTCACTGCGCCTGCCGAAATCACTGCTGGATCAGGTTCGCGAACGAGCCGCAGCAGAGGACGTGAAGACGACGGCGTGGATCAGGAGGCTGATCGAGTCCGCACTGGTGCGCTCCGAGCCGAACGGCGTCGAAGCGCGGCTGCGGCGCCTGGAAGACGCCGTCTTCAACGAATCGGCCTGAGCCGCTCAGCCCCTACGAAGGCCACCGCCACAGAGCGGTCCGCCGCGGCAGGGGTCAACCGCCCCGCTACGCCCCGCGCTTCCCCGTGCGCGATTACCGGGCGTTCTAGCCATGACTGCATTATGACTCTATAATGAAGTCATGGCTGTTCTGACGATTCGCAACGTTCCCGAAGAGGTAAGAGAGTTGCTCACCCGGGCCGCAAAGCGGAGCGGTCAGTCCTTGCAGGCTTACCTGCTGGCTGTGCTGGAGCGTGAGGCGCGGTTCTCGCGCAATGCTGAACTGGCGGACATGGAGCCTGTGGGTGGCGGGTTGTTGAGCATGGACGAGATCGTTGATGCGGTCCGCGCTGCCCGTGGTGAGGCTCCAGGGGGCGATGGTCGGGCGGGTGTTGCGTGATCGTCGTCGACACTTCCACCTTGGTCTCGTTCTTCCTGGGAGCGAACCACAGTGGTCCCCAGGTCCGGAAACTCCTCGGGACGCACACCAGCTGGGCAGCGCCTCCGCATCAACCAGTTGAGATGCTCAGCGTGCTACGAGGGCTGGTCGCGGGCGGAAAGATTTCTGCGATGCACGCCGAAGACGTTCTCGGCAGGTGGGCGGCGACGTTCATCCAGGAACTCCCGTTCACCGCCGCGGTCAGAGGAAGGATCTGGGAACTCCGCCACAACCTTTCCTCCTACGACGCTGCGTACGTTGCCGTCGCGGAGCTGAACGAACTGCCCCTCGTCACGGGTGACAAGCGGCTGGCCGCTGCCCCGGGGATTCGATGCGAACTCCGGTTGGTGCAGTGAGTCGGCCTTGGCCTCGCAAGCGTTCGAAGGGGAGTCAGCCTGCCATCGCCGCGGTGAGCAGCGGGCCGAGATCGGTGTTCTCCGGCGGGGTCGCCAGGGGCCACCAGCGCAGGTCGAGGGATTCATCGCTGCGGGTGGGTTCGGCGCCGGCCGGGGCGCGGACCACGTAGCGGACGTCGAAGTGGCGCGTCGGCTTGCCGAGCGAGCATGTGATCGGGTGGACGTCGAGGTGCACCGGCTCCGGATCGACCACCAGGCCGGTCATCCCGGACTCCTCGGTGGCCTCGCGCAGCGCCGCACCGGCGAGGGTGTCGTCCTCCGGCTCGCAATGCCCGCCCAGCTGCAGCCACCGGCCCACGCGCGGGTGCAGGGTGAGCAGCACGTTGTCACCCGCCGAGTCCAGCAGCACCGCCGAGGCCGTGACGTGGCCCGGTTCGCAGGCGCGCAGGCAGGCGTCCTCCCGGGCGTCGAGCAGCGTGAGGAACGCCTGGCGCAGGGCTTCTTGCTGCGGGTCGACCGGGCGCCAGTCACCCAGCACCCGAGTCGTGTCCGCGTGCGGTCCGGTCACAGCTCCACCAATCCGTCGTCGAGGTCGCGCGGCGGTCGCGGGCCCTCGGCGGGCGTCGCCGGGTGGCCGACCGCGACCGCACCGAGAGGCTCCCAGGTGTCCGGCAGGTCCAGTGCCTTGCGGACCACGTCGGCGCAGAACATCGTCGACGAGACCCAGCACGAGCCGAGTTCCTCGGCGGCGAGCGACACCAGGAGTCCCTGCACCGCGGCACCGCCCGCGACGGTGAACATCTGCCGCTCGGCATCCGAGCGCGCCTCGTCCGGGTAGGTGTGCGCACCATCGCGCACCAGGAACGGCAGCACCACTTCCGGCGCCGCGTAGAGCAGGTTCCCGCGGTTGACGCGGCGCTGGGCGGCCTGCTCGGACAAGCCGTCGCCGCGCAGGTCCTCCAGCCACGCGGTGCGCATCGCGTCGAGCAGCTTGACCCGCAGCGGGCGATCGCGCAGCCACACGAACCGCACCGGGCGCGTGTGGTGCGGAGCGGGAGCGGTCAGCGCCGCGCCGACCGCGCGCCGCAGCGATTCCTCCTCCACCGGGGTGTCGGCGAACTCGCGCACCGAGCGGCGCACCAGCACCGCTTCCCGTCGTCCCCGCGCGATCGCCTCGGCCGTTCCCAGGTGGAACAGGTCCTCCTCGACCGGCCGGGCGAGGTCCCGCGCCGCCGAACCGTCGTCCACAGTGGTCAGTCCGCGCACCACGGCGACGGGGATGCCGCCGAGCTTGCCCTTGACCAGGTCCGCCGCACCGGCGATCTCATCGGCGATCGCGACCTCGGTGACGGCCAGCTCGTTGCCCTGCGCGTCCGTGCTGCCCGCGTAGCGGTGCAGCACGGCCAGCCCGGCGGAGCCGATGGCCGCGTCGGTCTGCCCGACCCGCCAGGCCCGGCCCATCGTGTCGGTCACCACCACGGCGACCCGCACGCCCAGCCGCGCGGCGATCCCGTCCCGCAACCGCCGTGCGGAGGCGTCCGGGTCCTCCGGGAGCAGCGCGATCTGGTCCTGCGCCACGTTCGAGGCATCCACGCCGGACGCGGCCTGCACGATGCCGAGCTTGTTCTGCGTGATCAGCGTCCGGCCCTTGCGGGCCAGCACCGACCGGGCTTCCGAGAGCACCAGCTCGCGCCGCAGCGCGTCGCGCTCCTCGGGATCGTCGGGCGCGGTGACCATCCGGCCTTCGACCTTCGACACGATCTTGCTGGTGACGACGAGGACGTCACCGTCGCTCAACCAGGGAGCGGTCGCCGAGATCGACGCCGCCAGATCGTCCCCCTCGACGAACTCCGGCAGCCCCGTCACCGCGAACAGCTGCAAGCCCCCGGTCGCCGCGTGATCCCTGGGTGTCATGCCTTCTCCGAAGCCAGGTCGAACGCCGCCCGCGCCATCGCCGCGGTGGCGTCCACATCGGACATCAGCAGCGGCACCGAGCGCACCTTCACACCGGGCACGTCGGCGGTGTCGTCGCTGTGCACCAGCCAGCCGTCCAGGATTCCCTCGGCATCGCCGCGCGCGCCGTAGTGGCGGCCGACGGCCTCCGCCGAGGTCTCCACGCCGATCGCGCTCAGGCAGGCGTCGGCCATCCCGCGCAGCGGCTTGCCGCCGATGATCGGCGACAGGCCCACCACGGCGGCCTCCGTCTCGCGCAGCGCGTTGCGGAAACCGGGCACCGCCAGCAGCGTTCCGATGCTCACCACCGGGTTCGACGGGGCCAGCAGCACCACGTCGGCCTGCGCGATCGCGTCCAGCACCTCGGGGGTCGGCTTGGCCTCGTCGGCGCCGACCGGCACGATCGCGCGCGCCTCCGGCTCCGAGCGGTAGCGCACCCACCACTCCTGGAAGTGCACCGCCCGGCTCTCGCCGGTGTCAGGGTCGTCGATCGCCACGTGGGTCTCGACCCTGTCGTCGGTGACCGGCAGCAGCCGGACCCCCGGGCGCCAGCGGTCGCACAGCGCCTCGGTCACCGCCGTCAGCGAGTAGCCCGCGCGCAGCATCCGGGACCGCACGAGGTGGGTGGCGATGTCGCGGTCGCCGAGGCCGAACCAGGTCGGTTCCGCGCCGTAGGCGGCGAGCTCCTCCTTGACCGACCAGGTCTCGTCGACCCGGCCCCAGCCCTTGGCGGTGTCGATGCCGTCGGCGAGCGTGTACATGCAGGTGTCGAGGTCGGGGCAGACCCGCAGCCCGTGCATCCACACGTCGTCGCCCACGTTGACCACCGCGGTGATCTCGTGTTCGGAACTCTCCGCCTCGCCGATGGCGGGCAGCCCGAGCGCCGCCTTGACTCCGAGCAGGAAACGGGCGCCACCGACGCCGCCGACCAGAACTACGACCTTCACACCACCGATCCTCGCACGCCCGTCCCCGGCGAGGTCTGTGAACCCGGACGCTCCCGGTCAGTGGACTCAGAGGCCGCCGAAGATGCTCCGGAAGAAGGTCTGCCCCAGCGAGGTCATCGCGGAGTCCCCGCCGACCAGGTCGAACACGAAGTAGGCGAGCTCGAAGAACCAGCTGCCCACCAGCGGAACACCGATCAGCAGCAGGAACAGCACCAGCGGAGCCCACGGCCGGGCCTTCTCGCCGAACCGCCGCGCCGGCGCGGACAGCCACGGCTCGATCGCGCCGTACCCGTCGAGGCCGGGAACCGGCAGGATGTTGAGCACGAAGGCGATCACCTGCAGGAAGGCCAGGTAGGACAGTCCGGCCGTCAGGCCGATCGGCATCGGGACCAAGGCGATGATCGTCGTCAGGATCAGACCCAGCACGAGGTTCGTCAATGGTCCCGCCAGCGAGACCATCGACTCGACCCTGCGACCCCGCAGAGCGCCGTGGTTGATCCACACCGCGCCGCCGGGGAGCGGGATGCCGCCGATGGCCACGAAGATCAACGGCAGGATGATGCTCAGCACTGGATCGGTGTAGCGGCGCGGGTCCAGCGTCAGGTAGCCCTTCGAGCGCACCGACCAGTCGCCACCGCGGTAGGCGGTGACCGCGTGCCCGAACTCGTGCAGGCACAGCGAAACCGCCCAGCCGCCCAGCACCAGCAGGATCACGCCGCTGGTCAGAGCGGTGGTGTCGGTGAACGTCGTCAGCACACCGCCGAGCGCGGTGACGGCGACGATGCCGAGGAACAGCGGGCTGACCCGCGCGACGGAGGTAGTCACGCTCCAAGTCTCCACGACTCGCCGTGCGCGTGTTGATCGGATTCGGACAGCGGTGATCGCGGAGGGGTGGTATTAATGATCTTGGCGCAGCGCGATGCGCCGTACGGACCACTGGCCCTGTGCTGAACGCGCGGGTCTGGTTGGGGCGGCCGGACCTGGGGATCCGCAGATCCGGATGTCCCCCTACGGATGGTCCCGGCTTGACCGCAAGGAGCTACACGGGTGTAATCACAGCAGTGTCATTCGCTGTTGAAACCGAACCCCTCGCCGCGGCGAGGTGGTCGTTTCGGCGGTTGGCCGGGAGCGGGAGAACCCGGCCGGACACGAGGTCGATCGGCACGTCGCCGGCAGTGAGAGGGCGGCGATGTGAGCGGTCGGCGACGGCATCGCCGTCGATGCGTTCCGGTCCCGTCCGCGGGACCGGAAACCTGCGAGCAGGAGTGCGTCCTGTTCCGGTCCTGGGGAGGACCGGCGGGATAACGGGGAGAAATCGGGGGAGTCATGTGGGAATCAGGAGATAGCCGTCTCGCGGAGCGCGGGGACGCCACCGCCACCGCCACGGTCGCGGAGTTCGACGCGCTCGCCGAGCTCTTCGAGATGGAAGAAGAGCAGGAGTGGCAGGAGCGCGCGCTGTGCGCGCAAACCGATCCAGAAGCGTTCTTCCCGGAGAAGGGCGGATCCACTCGTGAGGCCAAGCGCATCTGCGCAGGCTGCGAGGTCCGCTCCGAATGCCTGGAATACGCGCTGCAGCACGACGAGCGCTTCGGCATCTGGGGTGGCCTGTCGGAACGCGAGCGCCGCAAGCTCAAGCGCCGCGCGGTCTGATCGGCTGCTTTCCGCGCTCGTCCCGCAGCGGTGCGAGCTGCGAAGGTCGTCTTCACGCCCGTCGCGTCCGGTCCGCAACGGCACGAGAGGTCGTCACACCCAGTCCGCTGGACGTTCCGCGTGCATTACCGTTCGGGCCGTAGTGGTTCGGACGAGCGGGAGGACCAGCGCGGGTGGACGAGCCGTCGAAGTCGCGGTTGCAGGTCGTGAAGTCGTTGCGCCGCTTCGTCTTTGAGCGAAGCGACCAGACCGAGCAGCCGACGCCGTCACCACGCGAGGCCTCGGACGCCCCGACCACCGCGGAAACCCAGGAGCCGGTTCGCCGCTCACCGCGCGAGCGGGCGCTGTCGGCCCTGCGGTCGCCCGGAACCGCGATGACCGCCGCACTGGTCGTTTTCGCGCTCGTCAACGCGCTGATCACGAATCGGTTCGGCGGAACGCTGGCTGGCGGCCGGCTGTTGCCGACCGCTGATCTGGCCACCACCTGGAGCGACTACCTCAACGCGTGGCACGCCGTCGGCGGTGGCACCGGATCGCCCGCGTCGCCCTCGCTGGTCGTGCTGGCGCTGCTCGGCTCCGTCCTAGGTGGACCGTCGGTCGTGGTCGCCGCGCTGATGCTCTTCGGCGTCCCGCTGGCCGGGCTGAGCGCCTACCTCGCCACTCGCGCGATCGACGCCTCCCCGCTGCGCCGCGCCCTGGTCGCCGGTGCCTACGCGCTGCTGCCGGTGGCCGCGATCTCTGCCGGGCAGGGACGGCTCGACGTCGTCGTCGCGCACGTGCTGGTTCCGCCGCTGCTGGCCGGGATCGCCGCCGTCATCCGCCGTTCCGACGGCCAATGGCTCGGCACCGCCTGCCTCACCGCGTTCGGACTGGCCGTGCTCGGTGCCTTCGCGCCGGCCGTGCACCTGTCGCTGGTCGTGCTGGCGCTGCTCGCCCACGTGCTCGTTCCCGGCAACGGCCTGCGCGGACGCCGACGTGCCGCCGGGCTCGTCGCGCTCGTGCTGCTGTCGGTGGCCTGCCTGCTGCCGTGGCCGGGACAGCTGCTCAGCCACCCCGAGGTGCTGGTGCACGGGCTCGGCGCCCGCGTCGTCGAGCAGCCCGCGTCGGTGCTGCTGGCCACGCTCAGCCCGGACGGCTCCGCGGTGGGCGCGCTCGGCGTGCTGCTGGTGCTGACCGCGATCCTGGCGCTGGCGATCTGCTGGGACGCCCGGATGCTGGCCGGTGCCGGAGTCGCCCTGCTCGGCTGGCTGGCGGCCGTCGTCATCGGCACGGTGTCCACCGAATCGCTCATCGGCGGCGTCGCGAGCCCCGGCTGGACGGGCGGCCCGCTGGTGCTGGTCGCCGCCGGATGCGCCTGGATCGTGCTGATCGCGAAGATGCCCGCGCTGAGCTGGAAGATCACCGCGCCGGTGCTGGCGGCGGGTCTGCTCGCGCTCGGCGGTGCGTCGGCGATCGGCAGCGCTTCGGGCCCGCTGCAGGTCCACCAGGCCGTTCCCGCGACCGGCACCCGTCTGGTGCTCGACCCGGGACCAC
Source organism: Saccharopolyspora sp. NPDC049357 (assembly GCF_040677225.1). NCBI lineage: Bacteria > Bacillati > Actinomycetota > Actinomycetes > Pseudonocardiales > Pseudonocardiaceae > Saccharopolyspora > Saccharopolyspora sp. NPDC049357. Next base: position 54,598 of record NZ_JBFAQJ010000033.1, read on the forward strand.
AACCCGCCCGGCTGATCACCGGCAGCGGTCCGCGCTTCGGCGACGACGACCTCGCCCCGGCAGGAACCGCCGCCGACTGGCTGCGCCGGATCGACGAGGACCTGCGGAGCGACGACAGCGCACGGGTCCGCCGAGCGCTGGCCGCGGTCGCCGCCCGCGGCGCCGACCACGTCGTCGTCCCGGCGAACTCGCGGGTCCCCGAACTCGCCCACGACATGGTCGTCGACGACGGCCGCCTCACCGGCCCGGCCCGCGAGCTGCGGCTGCTGCTGCCCGCGACGCCGGTGAAGCTCGTCGGCCCCGACCTGTCCAGGCAGGCCCAGACCGAGCCCGGCCCGGCCCCGGAAGCGCGCCCGCTGCCGGTGGGCGCCGAGCTGCCGTCGTTCACGGTGCGGATCTCCGAGGGCGGGACCGGGCGCGCGCTGGTGCTCGGCGCCGAGAACGAGCCCGGCTGGTACGCCACCGTCAACGGCAAGCGCGTCCCGCTGGCCACGGCGTGGGGTCATCAGGTCGCCGTGCCGCTGCCGCAGCAGGCCGCCGAGGTCCAGGTCGGCTACACCGAGCTCCCGCGCACCACGCTGCTGGTGGTGCAGGCGGCGGTGGTGCTGTTCACGGTGATCGCGGCGATCCCCGGGCGGCGACGCCGGGGCGTCACTGCCCCTCGATGACGTCCGGATCCAGTCCCAGGTAGGTCGCGACCTGCTCGACGAGGACGTCGTGCAGCAGGTCGGCCATGTCCGTGCCGTCGCGGGCGCGGGCTTCCAGCGGTCTGCGGTAGAGCACGATGCGGGCGCGCGTGGGCAGGCCGCGCTTGTCCACGCCGGCCGGGACGAGCCGGGCGAGCGGGACGTTGGCGTCGACGACCACGTCGTCGTCCCAGGTCACCTTCTCCGGAGCGGTGTTGTTGATCTCCGGTACCTCGTCGACGGCCACATCGAGCTGGGTCAGTTCGGCGTGCCAGCGCTGCTCGATGGGTTCCAGCGCCTCCAGCACCAGCGCGTCGAAGCGCTGCGAACGGCTGCGCGAGACCGGGACCGAGGAGGGGTACAGCGGTCCGCGCAGGCCACGGCCGCGCCGATCCCGCCGGTAGCGGGTTCGACGCCGAGATCCACGTGCGGTCACCACGGGCTGAGGGTACGCCCTCCGCAACCCGGGCCGGGACAACCGGCACCGGGATTTCCGGTGGTGATCGCGACCGCCTGTTCGCCGAAAGCAGACACCCCATCAACTCGGTGCGAGGCAGGGTGGAAACTGGTGTTCGGCGTGGCTCGTGAAAGAGATTCCGCGTGCCTGCGCCGCGAGGTGGACAGGAGGCGCTATCGTGCGTGGCGTGCGGAGCGTGAGGCGGTGCTCGCGGACCGGGTGTGTCAACCCGGCCGTCGCCACGCTCACTTATGCCTATGCGGACTCGACCGCGGTCGTCGGACCGCTGGCCACCTATGCCGAACCGCACAGCTACGACCTGTGCGAGGCGCACGCGCTGCGGCTCACCGTTCCCAACGGCTGGGAGGTCGTCCGGCACGAAGGCGAGTTCGCGCCACCCACCCCGTCAGATGACGACCTGACCGCGCTGGCCGAGGCCGTGCGCGAAGCGGGCAGACCGGACAGGCCGGTGGAATCGCAGGTCAGCGCCCCGGGAGCCGGTCGCCGCGCACACCTGCGGGCGCTGCCCGACCCCGTGGACGAGTGAACAGATCGTGACGAACAGCTCTGGTCAAACCGGATGCCGCCAACGACATGCCGATCGCCGGTAGGCTGCCAACCACGTTGGTTGGGAACCGGGGAGGGTGCAGCGTGCGGGACCTGTCGGGGATCGTCAAGGCTTACGACATCCGCGGAGTGGTCGGCGAAGGCATCGATGCCGACGTCGTGCGGGAGATCGGAGCGGCGTTCACCAGACTGGTCGGCGGACCGGCCGTGGTGATCGGTCATGACATGCGCGACTCCTCGCCCGGGTTGGCGCAGGCGTTCGCCGAAGGTGTCACCGGCCAGGGCGTCGACGTCATCAACATCGGGCTCGCCAGCACCGACATGCTCTACTTCGCCTCCGGCAAGCTGGAGCTGCCGGGCGCGATGTTCACCGCCAGCCACAATCCCGCCCAGTACAACGGCATCAAGCTCTGCCGCGCGGGCGCAGCGCCCGTCGGCCAGGACAGCGGCCTGTCCGAGATCCGCGAACTGGTCGGTCACGGCGTGCCGGAGTTCCTCGGCGCCAAGGGGTCGACCAGCGAGCGCGACATGGTCGCCGAGTACTCGGCCTACCTGCTCGACCTGGTGAAGCTGCGCGACATCCGCCCGCTCAAGATCGTCGTCGACGCCGGCAACGGCATGGGCGGGCACACCGTGCCCACCGTGTTCGCCGACCTGCCGGTCGACCTGGTGCCGATGTACTTCGAGCTCGACGGCTCCTTCCCGAATCACGAGGCCAACCCGCTGGACCCGGCCAACATCGTCGATTTGCAGGCCAAGGTCCGCGAGGTCGGAGCGGACGCCGGCCTGGCCTTCGACGGCGACGCCGACCGCTGCTTCGTGGTCGACGAGCGCGCCGAACCGGTCACCCCGAGCGCGATCACCGCGCTGGTCGCCGCCCGCGAGCTGGCCAAGGAGCCCGGCGGGACGATCATCCACAACCTGATCACCTCCAAGGTCGTGCCGGAGATCGTCTCCGAGCTCGGCGGCAAGCCGGTGCGCACCCGCGTCGGCCACTCGTTCATCAAGCAGACGATGGCCGAGACCGGGGCGATCTTCGGCGGCGAGCACTCCGCGCACTACTACTTCCGCGACTTCTGGCGCGCCGACTCCGGGATGCTGGCCGCGCTGCACGTGCTGGCCGCCCTCGGGGGCCAGGACGCGCCGCTGTCGGAACTCATGGCCGACTACTCCCGCTACGAGGCCAGCGGCGAGATCAACTCCACGGTCGACGACCAGCAGGCCCGCATGCGCGCCGTCGCCGACACCTTCGGTGACCGGAATGGCGCTTCTGTCGACGAGCTCGACGGGCTTACCGTGGAGCTGTCGGACGGATCGTGGTTCAACCTGCGCCCGTCCAACACCGAACCGCTGCTCCGGCTCAACGTCGAGGCAAGGGACACTGAGGCCATGGCCGCGCTGCGCGACGAGGTGCTCGCGGTCATCCGCGGATGAACCGGCGTCGACCCTGATGAGCGACACTCGCCGAAGCGCGCGAGTTTGGGAGGAAAACGTGGCCGTTGACCTGGAAGCGCAGTTGCTGGAGATCCTGGCCTGCCCGTGCGAGCAGCACGGCGCGCTGCGGCCCGGCTTGGCCGACGACGCGCAGGCCGACTACCTGACCTGCGCTTCCTGCGGCCGCGGTTTCCCGGTGCGGGACGGCATTCCGGTGCTGTTGCTGGAAGAAGCCGTCGGGGGCGGATCTCCCGGCGGCGCCGGGGAGGGGTGAAGCGCCGGTGCTGGACGACAGTCTGCTCGACGACCCGGCCAGGCTGGCCGACGTCGATTCCGGCGGCCTGCTGAGGCTGGCCGCGCTCTCCGGCGCGCAGGTGCGCGCCACCGCCGAAGTCGCGGCCGAAGCCGGCCTCGACGACCTGGTCGACGGCCGCCCGCGCGCGGTCGTGCTGCTGACCAGGCCCGGCGTGTCCACGAGCGTGGCGAACCTGCTGGTCGCGCTCACCGGCGCCCGCTGCCCGGTCCCGGTGGTGATCTCCGACGAGCTGCCGTCCTGGGTGGGGCCGCTGGACGTCGTGTTCGCCCACACGGACGACGTCGGTGACGTCGCGCTCGCCGAATCCGTGGCCACCGCCTGCCGCCGCACCGCCAGCGTCGTTCTCGCGGTGCCCTCCGAAGGTCCCGTCGCCGCTGCCGGCGCGGGCCGCGCGAAGATCCTGGTGCCGCGCGTGCCGGTGCCGCCCGCCCTCGCGTTCGCCTACGTCTTCGCCGCCGGGATCAGCACCTTCCGCGCCCTGGGCCTGCTGGACTTCGACACCGACGAGCTCGCCGAGGAGCTCGACCGGGAAGCCGAGCGCGCCCACCCCAATCACGAGTCAGTGAGCAACCCGGCCAAGTCGCTGGCGCTGCGGATGGCCGACCGCACCCCGCTGCTGTGGGGGCTGGGCCCCATCGCCGCCGCCGTGGCCGGTCACGGTGCGTTCGCGCTCGGCGCGCACGCGGGCGTTCCCGCCCACGTCGCCGAGTACCCGCACGCGGTCGTGCAGCGCGCGCTGCACAGCGCCGCCACTTCCGCCGGCTCCGAGGCCGACATCTTCGCGGATCCCGAAGACGAGCCAGGGGCGCAGCTGAGGGCATTCCTGATCAGCACGCGCCACAACGACCAGGGGGAGGTGTTCGAACGGTCCGCTGCACGGGACCTGCCCGGTGCCGACGTGGTCGTACCGGGGGACACGGTGCGCGCCGACCCGCTGCTGCGCGCGGCGGTCCTGGCCGCCCGGTTCGACCTGGCCGCCGTGTACCTGGGCCTGGCCGCGGGCACCCTCAGCGGTCCGGGCTGGCCGGCCCTGGCCATGAGCTGAGGCGAGCCGCACCGAGAACCCGGGATCTCCCCGATGCCGCACGCCCGCCCGGCGAGGTGTGCTTGGCCGGACGAGCAAGCGCGAGAACGAGGAAGCGAGAACGACTGTGGAGCTACTGCGAAACGCGGTGCGCCCCTACGCCTGGGGCTCGCGCACCGCTATTGCGGATCTGCTCGGTCGGCCCGTCCCCACCCCGCACCCGGAAGCCGAGCTGTGGATGGGCGCTCACCCCGGTGACCCGTCCCGGGTGCTGCGACCCGGCGGGGACGAGGTGTCGCTGCTGTCGCTGCTGGACTCCGAACCCGCGCACCACCTGGGCGACGAGTGCGTGCGCCGCTGGGGCGGCAGGCTGCCGTTCCTGATGAAGGTCCTCGCCGCCGACGAGCCGCTGAGCCTGCAGGCCCACCCCTCCGCCGAACAGGCCGCCGAGGGCTTCTCCCGGGAGGAGCGGGCCGGGATCGCGCGCAACGCGCCCAACCGCAACTACCCGGACCCGACGGCCAAGCCCGAGCTGATCTGCGCGCTCACCGAGTTCCACGCGCTCGCCGGGTTCCGCGAGGCGCAGCGCACCGTCCGGTTGCTCGACGCGCTGGACGTGCCCAGCCTGCGCGCGCACCGCGAGCTGCTGGCAGCGCAACCGGACGCCAGCGGTCTGCGCGCGCTGTTCACGACCTGGATCACGCTGCCCGAGCACTACCTGCGCGACGTGCTGCCGGAGCTGCTGGACGCCTGCGTCGCGCACGTCAAGGAGCGCGGCGAGTTCGCCCTGGAGTGCCGCACGGTGCTGGAGCTGGGCGAGGCGTACCCGCACGACGCGGGAGTTCTGGCGAGCCTGCTGCTGAACCGGATCGTGCTGCAGCCGGGCGAGGCGATCTTCCTGCCCGCGGGCAACCTGCACGCCTACCTGCACGGCACCGGCATCGAGATCCTCGCCAACTCGGACAACATCCTGCGCTGCGGCCTGACGCCCAAGCACGTGGACGTGCCGGAACTGCTGAAGGTCCTGGACTTCTCGTGCGGCGACATGCGGGTCCTCAAGGGCGAGTCGCTGGACGCCAACCTGACGGCCTACCGCACCCAGGCCGACGAGTTCGAGCTGTCCCGGTTGGACTGGACACCGGCCGAGTCCGGAATCGTCCACCTGGACTCGCCCGGTCCGCAGATACTGCTGTGCACCAAGGGAAGCGTCCGCCTGACCAGCGGTCACCCGGGCAACGGCTCGCTGCCGCGCGAGCTGGTCCTGCACCGCGGGCACTCGGTGTGGCTCGCCGCCAGCGACCCGGCGGTGGAAGTCCGCCCGGCCGAACTGGATCCGGACGGACAGGCCCAGGTCTTCCGAGCCGCGGCCGGGTCCTTCACGAGATCGATCTCGCACAACGGTTAGGTTCACTCCGCACCTGATAGAGCCGGTCAACCGGTAGATTCCTCCCGACATCGCAGCCGGATCGCCAGGAGGAGAACGTGTCAGCAGGGGGCGGGACCAAGGCCATCCTCGCCGCATTGGCCGCCAACGCGGGAATCGCGGTGGCCAAGTTCGGTGGATTCCTGTTCACCGGTTCGTCGTCGATGCTGGCGGAGTCGGTGCACTCGCTCGCCGACACCTCGAACCAGGGGCTGCTGCTGCTCGGTCAGAAGACCTCGCAGCGCAAGGCCTCCGAGGATCACCCGTTCGGCTACGGCCGGGACCGGTACTTCTACTCGTTCGTCGTCGCGTTGATGCTGTTCACCCTGGGCTCGGTGTTCGCGCTCTACGAGGGCATCCACAAGATCGAGCACCCGGAGCCGTTGGAGTCGGCGTGGGTCGCGGTGCTCATCCTGGTGATCGCGATCGGCCTGGAGACCTACAGCTTCCGGACCGCCATCAAGGAATCGCGCGCGATCAAGGGCGAGTTGAGCTGGTGGCAGTTCATCCGCCAGTCCAAGACCCCCGAGCTCCCGGTGGTGCTGCTGGAGGACCTCGGCGCGCTGGTCGGCCTGGTGCTGGCGCTCGGCGGCGTCGGGCTGACGGTGCTGACCGGCAACGCGATCTTCGACGGCATCGGCACCGTGTGCATCGGTGTGCTGCTCGGTGTGATCGCGGTGGTGCTGATCGTGGAGACCAAGAGCCTGCTCATCGGCGAGGGCGCGAGCCGCGCCGTGCTCGACGAGATCATCGGCCAGGTGGAGTCCGAGCGGGTGGAGCGCGTCATCCACATCCGCACCCAGTACCTCGGGCCCGACGAGCTGCTGATCGCCGCGAAGATCTGCTTCACCGAGTCGCTCTCGGTTGCGGAAGTGGCCGCCGAGATCGATGGTGCTGAAAAGCGGATCCGAGCGAACGTTCCGGCGGCTCGTCTGATCTACCTGGAACCGGATCTCGACCGTGGCCGAACGACCACGGCCTGACACAAGACATCGTCCTGTCATCACAACGGGTTAACGAAAACTATGGCGAACACTAGTCGGCCGTTACCTGGAGCGACACGAGCAGGTTAGGGTGCGTTCACCCCGCGACACTTGGGACTTGATGAGGAGGCGACAGTGCCAGGCACTGGGCTGTGGCGAACCAAGTCGGTAGAGCAATCCATTCTCGACACCGACGAGCCGGACACAAAACTACGCAAAAATCTGGGCACCTGGGACTTGATCGTCTTCGGCGTATCGGTCGTGATCGGTGCCGGCATCTTCACGCTCGCGGCACGTACGGCGGGTGACGTCTCCGGCCCTTCGGTGTCGCTGGCCTTCGTGCTCTCCGCGATCGCCTGCGGGCTCGCCGCGCTGTGCTACGCCGAGTTCGCCTCGACGGTGCCGGTCGCCGGCAGCGCCTACACGTACTCCTACGCGACCTTCGGCGAGTTCATCGCCTGGATCATCGGCTGGGACCTGATCCTGGAGTTCGCGGTCGCCGCCGCGGCCGTCTCCAAGGGCTGGTCGGTGTACCTCGAAGAGGTCCTGGAGCTCATCGGGCTCAGCGTGCCCACCTCGCTGCCGCTCGGGCCGCTCCAGTTCGACTGGGGCGCGCTGCTGCTGGTCGTCGTGCTGTCCACGCTGCTGGCGATCGGGACGAAGCTCTCCGCGCGGGTGTCGCTGGTCATCACCATCATCAAGGTGGCCGTCGTGCTGCTGGTGATCGTGGTCGGCCTCGCCTACATCAACGCCGACAACTACACGCCGTTCATCCCGCCGGGGCAGCAGGCCACTGAGGACAGCCCGGCGATCGAGCAGTCCCTGCTGTCGCTGATCCTCGGCGGCGAGACCAGCACCTACGGCATGTTCGGCCTGCTGGCCGGTGCCTCCCTGGTGTTCTTCGCGTTCATCGGTTTCGACATCGTCGCGACCACCGCGGAGGAGACCAAGAACCCCCAGAAGAACGCCCCGCGCGGCATCCTGGGAAGCCTCGCGATCGTCACGGTCCTCTACGTCGCGGTCGCGCTGGTCGTCACCGGCATGGTGCCCTACACCGACCTGGCGACCACTGAGGACGGCACCCGGTCCACCTTGGCCACCGCGTTCGCGCTGCACGGCGTGACCTGGGCGGCGGCGATCATCTCCGTCGGCGCGCTGGCCGGTCTGACCACGGTGGTCATGGTGCTGCTGCTGGGTCAGACCCGCGTGCTGTTCGCGATGTCTCGTGACGGTCTGATGCCGAAGAGCCTGGCCAAGACCTCCAGCGCCGGAACCCCGATGCGCGCGACGGTCCTGGTCGGTGTCGTGGTCGTCCTGGCGGCGGCCTTCTTCCCGGCGGACAAGCTGGAGGAGATGGTCAACGTCGGCACGCTGTTCGCGTTCATCCTGGTCTCGCTGGGTGTGATCGTGCTGCGGCGGACCCGTCCGGACCTGCCGCGCGGCTTCCGCGCCCCGCTGGTGCCGCTCGTGCCGATCCTGGCGATCCTGGCCTGCCTGTGGCTGATGCTGAACCTGACCGCCCTGACCTGGGTCCGGTTCCTGGTGTGGATGATCGCCGGTGTGGTGATCTACTTCCTCTACGGCCGGTCGCACTCGCGCCTGGGCAAGGAGGGCGACGTCGCCAACGGCGGCTCCGTCACCAGCTAGCCCGAGCAACACCCGACAGCGGCGCCGTCCTCCGGGATGGCGCCGCTGTTCGCGTTCCCGGCCCATCGGTCTCCGCGGCAGCGGGCGGTTGTGGTCCGAACTGTCCGGGCCAAACGGATGTGGATCATGGACGGACGGTTCGGACCGAAACCGCCGCCGGCCCAGGAACGCCGAAGCCGCGGTTCACCGCTGGAGCGGCCCTGGGTCCACGGTGGACGGGGCCACGCCTTCGGGCGTGGCGCCCGGGGTGTCAGCTGTCGGTGGAGCGGAGGGAGGCGCCGCGCTCCCAGGGGGCGATGCGGCCCCTGGGCTCGGTGATCTCCGGCAGCACCGAGGGTTCCGAGCGGGCCTCGGAGCTCTGCTGCGCGGGCAGCGCCGGGGCGTCCTCGGCGGGCTCCGCGGCCGGTTCCTCGTGCGACTGCTGCTCCGGCACCTCGGCCTCCGCCCCTCCCTTGCGGAACGGGATGACCGGCTTCGAGCGCTTGGTCCTGGCGGCCTCCGCCGTCTCACCCGGGGTGCGGCGGGGCAGGTCCTCGACCGGATCGGTGATCGACCCGCCGTCGTCGCCCTGCGGAGCCAGCGGCGCGCCGAACCCGTGCGGCTCCGGCGCGGACGGGATCTGCGGAGCCTCCGGCGTCGACAGCGGCAGCGCGGCACCGCGCACCGGCCGCTCCAGGCCCGCCGCCATCGCCACGGCGCGATCCCACTCCGGATCACCGCTGTAGTCGGAATGCCCCAGCACACCGGGAACCCAGCGGCGGCAGGAGAACGGGCCCCGCTGCGGGTCCGGCAACCAGTGATCGCCACCGAGCACCAGCGCACCGGTCGGCCCGCGCGTCGCCGCGGGCAAGGGACCTTCGGTGCCGTCGCCGCGAAGGCCGACGCCGATCAGCATCCCGTTGTAGACCTGCCGGTTCCAGGTGGTCACGGCCCCGCCCAGCGGGTCGGTACCGCGGCACAGCGACCGCCACCGGTCGCCCATCGACCCCGCAAGGTCCCGCAACGCCGAATGCGGCACCACACCCGGGAAAGCGCGCGGATACGCCCACTGCAACTGCGACCCGGCCGTCACCAGGCCGACCCGCTCGCGGTCCTGCTCCGGCAGCTTCTCCAGCAGCCGCGCGGCCGCGACGGCGGCCAGCAGGCTGCCCTGGCTGTGCCCGACCAGCACCACGCGCGTGTTCGGATCGGACAGGTGCTCGGCGGCTCGGTCGGCCAGCTCGGGGATCACCTTCAGCGCGTAGCACGGCGGCACCACCGGGTGCGCCTCGCGCGGCCAGAACAGCGCCAGGTCGCCCAGCACGCCCAGCACCCGCGCGGTGTCCCGCTTCGTCGCCGCCAGGAACACCGTGCGCAGCAACCCGACCGCCAGACCCGCCAGCGTCACCACGCCGATCGCGCTCAACCAGCCGACGCTGGCCATCCCGGCGAACCGGGCCGCCACGCTCGCCGCGGTGCTGACCGTCAACACCCCGGCGATCACCAGGAACAGCTGGTGCGAGTACCGGCGCTGCAGATCGGCGAACTTCCAGGCGCTCGCGGCCTTGCGCTGGTCCTCCTTGCGGCCGGCGTGCAGCAGCGCGACCTCGTCCGGGATCGGGTCGCCGTCCTCGCTGCGCCGGAACCGGCGGAACAGCAGCCACGGCAGCGCCAGCAGCAGCGACGCGGCCAGCAGCACCACGGCGCTGCCCCAGAAGAACGTCACGTCGTCGAACGCGGCGGGCAGCAGCAGCGGAGCAGCGCCCGGCGACCGCGGCACGCTCAGCGTCTCCCGGACGCTGAGCGCCAGGCCCGCGCCGAACCCGTTGCCGAGCATCGCCGCCAGCATCAGCACCGGCGCGCTCATCCAGCCGCCCGCCCACGGCCGCAGCTGCCTCGGCGAGGACTTCCACTCGGGCCGCGCCAGCAGCGACGCCGGGACCAGCAGCACGGCGACCGCAACGCAGGTCAGCACCAGCAGCGCGGTGATCGTGTCGATCGTCGAACCCGAACCGGGCAGCGGACCCCTCAGCTCACCCGGAAGCAGCGCGACGGAAGCGACCAGCACACCGCCGACCGACATCAGCACCTGCCGCGCCCGCCGCCCGAGCAGCACCCGGAAGACCTCGCTCGTCTCCCGCATCCCGGCCGGATCGTCCAGCCCGGCGGTGCCGACGACGGAGACGACCAGCAGCGCGGCGGCGACCAGCCAGCGCGGATCGAAACTCGGCGACAGCGGCCCGCCCAGCGCCACCAGCGCCACAGTGGACAGAGCGGCCGCCACGTGCAGCGCCCGCAGCGCCGGGGTGTCCGGATCGGACACCACGTTCTCGCCGGGCAGCATCGGCGCCAGCGCGGAGTGCTGCGGGCTGTCCTTCTTGGGCGCGGACACCCGCCAGGACACAGTGGACAGCCGGTGCATGAGCAGCACCACCAGCGCCACCGGCACCAGCAGCGCGGTCGAACGCAGCACGTCGACGCCGCGCAGCGCGTCCGGCACGAAACCCATGCACTGCGCGCCGGGTGCCAGGCACTGCGCCGCCACCAGGTCCAGGGTGATCACGGTCAGCTGCGCGACCAGCAGCATCGTCAGCAGCAGCGCGGACAGCCGCAGCAGCCCGCGCAACACCGAGCCCAGCATCCTGCTGAGCGGGTTCGCGGTCCGAGTCGGCGGAAGCATCCAGTGCGCCATGTTGGCCAGCGCGAACGGGAACAGCAGAGCCCAGGTCGCCTTCGCCAGACCACCCGAGGTCATCGCGCCCCACACGTAGCCCTCGACGATCCGGGGCACCGAGCGGTCGCCGGCGTTGAGCATCGGGCCCGGAACGGGTCGGCGCAGCCGGTCGGCCGGCCGCATGATGCGACCCACCCCGTCGCCGGCCACGTCCACCGACGCCACCGAATCGGTCAGCTCGTCGCCGGTGGTGCCGAGAATTCCGTGCACGCGCAGCTCAACGACGCGTGTGTCGGGCCCGGGTACTTGCACAGGGGTCCTCCCGAGCAGGTCGTGATCATCGAACGCCGAGGTGATTCTCCATCGTGGATGCAGACCTGGCGACCTCTACGATCACGATTGTGATCGTCCCGGCAGGGGATGTCATGGGTTCGAAGGTTTTGCCACCGCGCCGCCGACGAGGGAGGACGCCGCCCGGCACCCCGTCGGCACCGTTCCGCTACCGTTTCCGACGTGGGACGACTCATCGTCATCGAAGGGCTGGACGGCGCGGGCAAGCGCACCCTGGCCCGGGGGATCACGGCCGAGCTGAACGCGCGCGGGTGCAGCGTGGCGAGCGCGGCGTTCCCGCGCTACGCCGAGGACGTGCACGCCGAACTCGTCGCCGAGGCGCTGCGGGGTGAGCACGGCGACCTCGGAGCCTCCGTGCACGGCATGGCCGTCCTCTACGCCCTCGACCGCAGGGGAGCGGCCGACGCGCTGCGCGCCGACCTCGACTCCCACGACGTCGTCCTGCTCGACCGCTACGTCGCCTCCAACGCCGCCTACGCCGCCGCGCGGCTGCACCAGCACGCCGACGGCGAGGTCGTGTCCTGGATCCGCGACCTGGAGATCACCCGCTTCGGGCTGCCCGAGCCGGACCTGCAGATCCTGCTCCGGGTGCCGGCCGAGGTCGCCACCGGTCGCGCCGAGCACCGCGAGCGCACCGAATCCGACCGCCGCCGCGATCGCTTCGAATCCGACACCCCGCTCCAGCAGCGCTGCGCCGAGGTCTACGCCGAGCTCGCCGACGCCGACTGGTGGACCCCGTGGGTCGTCGTCGACGGCGCCAACGAGGTCGATTTCGCGGTGCTCGTCGACAAGCACGTCCTGGCCTGAAGGTTGAAGCTGACACCACACAAGAGCTGCTCCATTCGGTGGTACCGGTTGCGCTGAACCGGCGTCGAGTTCGCTACCTGCGACGACACCCGGCGGGTGGATGCACGGACTCCAAGTGACAAGTGCAACGATGTGGTGCATGAAGGCACGCGTGCTCGTGGTGGACGATGATCCGGCCCTGGCCGAAATGCTGACCATCGTGCTCCGGGGAGAGGGGTTCGAGACCGCCGTCGTCAGCGACGGCACCAAGGCGATGCCCGCCTTGCGCGAGCTCAAACCCGATCTGGTCCTGCTGGACCTGATGCTGCCCGGCATGAACGGCATCGACGTATGCAAGGCGATCCGGACCGAGTCCGTGGTGCCCATCGTCATGCTCACCGCCAAGAGCGACACGGTCGACGTGGTCCTCGGCCTGGAGTCCGGCGCCGACGACTACATAGTGAAGCCCTTCAAGCCGAAGGAGCTCGTCGCCCGGCTGCGCGCCCGGCTGCGCCGCACCGACGCCGAGCCGGCTGAGGTGCTCACCATCGGCGACGTGATCATCGACGTTCCCGGGCACGAGGTCACCCGCGACGGCCAGCCGATCGCGCTGACCCCGCTGGAGTTCGACCTGCTGGTGGCCCTGGCCCGCAAGCCGCGCCAGGTCTTCACCCGCGAGGTGCTGCTGGAGCAGGTGTGGGGCTACCGGCACGCGGCCGACACCCGCCTGGTCAACGTGCACGTCCAGCGACTCCGCTCCAAGGTCGAACGCGACCCGGAACGCCCAGAGGTAGTGCTCACGGTCCGAGGAGTCGGCTACAAAGCCGGCCCTCCGTGACGAGGGTCTGTTGAGGGTCTGTTTCAGTGGTTGCTTTGCTGGTCGGTGCCGGTAGCGGAACCTGAGACGCCGCCTGGACTCCGTGCGCCACTCCTGATGTATGTCCAATACACGGCGTCGCGGCGTACTCGCCAGACGACGTCTCAGAACCCGCAGCGGTGCCAGCTGCGAGAGTGGGCACAGACAAAGCGGCTCCGCCGCTTGCCCGTGGTGTTGGAACAGGGACGGTCGCAGTGAGCGTGTGGACGCGCCAGAGCCGCTGGGTGCGGTTGTTGAGCAGTCGTGTCCGCGAGGAGACGCGCGCTCGCTGGCACCGCTTCGAGGCGCTGTGGCGGCGGTCGATGCAGCTGCGCGTCGTCGTCAGCACCCTCGCGCTGTCGCTGGCCGTGGTGATCGTGCTGGGCATGGTGCTGCAGTGGCAGATCACCTCCCAGCTGCTGGAGTCCAAGGAGCAGGGCGCGATCGCGCAGGCCGAGGTGAGCCTGCCCATCCTGGAGCGCGAGCTCACCGCCGTCGACCCCAACTCCGACAGCGTCTCCGAGCAGCTGCAAGCCGCGCTGAACCGGCTGACGACCTCGTCCTCCGGCCAATCCACCAGCGATGTCGCCGGCGCGTTCACCGCCGTGCTGGTGGACGGTCGAGCGCCCGGCGCGCGCAACGCGCAGCCCGCCGCCGGTCCCATCGAGGACGTGCCCGAGGACCTGCGCGTGTTCGTCGAGCGCGGCCAGCTCGCCACCAAGATCCACACGGTGCAGCGGGAGAACGGCCCGGTCACGATGGTGATCGTCGGGACACCGGTGTCCAGCGCGACCCGCCCGTTGCAGATCTACCTGCTGTTCCCGCTGACCGCCGAGCAGCAGACCCTCGCCGGCCTGCAGCGGACCCTGCTGGTCAGTGCCGTGGTGCTGCTGGCGCTGCTGGGAGCGATCACCAACCTGGTGACCCGCCAGGTCGTGCGCCCGGTGCGGCAGGCCGCGCAGACCGCCGAGCAGCTCGCCGAAGGCGACCTGGACAAGCGGATGCGGGTGATCGGCGAGGACGACATGGCCCGGCTCGCCGAGTCGTTCAACGAGATGGCCGACAGCCTCAAGCAGCAGATCACGCAGCTGGAGGAGTTCGGCCAGCTGCAGCGCCGCTTCACCTCCGACGTCTCGCACGAGCTGCGCACCCCGCTGACCACGGTCCGGATGGCCGCCGACGTCCTGCACGCCTCCCGCGAGGAGTTCCCGCCCGGTCTGTCGCGCTCCACCGAGCTGCTGGTCGACGAGCTCGACCGGTTCGAGCTGCTGCTCGCCGACCTGCTGGAGATCTCCCGCCTCGACGCGGGCGTCGCCGACCTGGCCGCCGAGAGGCTCGACCTGCACGAGATCGCCGAGCGCGCCGCCGAATCCGTGCGCGCCATCGCCGACACCAGCGGCGTCGAACTCCGCGTGCTCGCACCCGCCGACGGCACCGACCTCACCATCGTCGCCGACGCCCGCCGCGTCGAACGGATCATGCGCAACCTCGTGGCCAACGCCATCGACCACGCCGAAGGCGGCCCGGTCGAGCTGCGCTTCGGGGGCAACGAGCAGGCCGTCGCCGTCACCGTCCGGGACTACGGCGTGGGGCTGCGCAGCGGCGAGGCCGAGCTGGTGTTCACCCGCTTCTGGCGCGCCGACCCCTCCCGCAACCGGCGCAGCGGCGGCACCGGGCTCGGCTTGTCGATCAGCCAGGAGGACGCCCGCCTGCACGGCGGCGACCTCGACGCCTGGGGCGAACCCGGCGAAGGCTCCTGCTTCCGCCTGACGCTGCCGCGCAAACCCGGCAAGGAACCCGAGACCAGCCCGCTGTCGCTGCCGAGCACCCGCCGCATCGCCGCCCCCGAAGCGCTGCTGGCCACCGGTGTGGAACGGCCGTCCGAAGGGGACGGTGAGCAGGACGTCCGCGACAAGGGGCCCGCTCGCCTGACCGAAGAGTCCTGGGAGGAGAAGTGATGGACGCGCACCGGTCACGCCGACTGGCGGCACTGCTGGTCCTGCTGCTGTCGGTGTCGGCATGCGCGTCGATCCCGGAAACCTCCGAGCCCAAGGCGGTCAAGGAGGTCGACGGCAGCAACACGACCATCCCGATCAACCCACCACCGGACGACATCGACCCGCTGGCCCTGGTGCGCAGCTTCGTCGACAAGGCCGCCTCTCCCGCCAGCAACCACGAGTCGGCCCGCAAGCACCTCGCGGAGTCGATGGAGCGCAACTGGACGCCACCGCCGGGCATGCTGATCGTGGAGAACGTCGACACCATCCCGGTCGCCACGCCGCAGCCGCTGCCCGACGGGGTCCAGCTGGTGACGCTGCGGGCCGATCGGATCGGCAGGTTGCTCGCCGATTCCTCGTTCGTGCCGGAGACCGGCGAGTTCGCCGTGGACGTGCGGGTGGAGCGCCAGAGCAACGGCCAGTGGCGGATCACCACGCCGCCGCCCGAGCTGGTCGCGAGCAAGACGTCCTTCAGCTCCATCTTCCGGCCGGTGCCGATCTACTTCCTCGACCACGACCTCACCGGCGTCGCCTCCGACCTGCGCTACGTGGTGGCGCAACCGGCCACCACGCTCCCGCGCCGGGTCATCGACCTGCTGACCTCCGGGCCGTCCGAGGGCATGCGGCAGGCGATGCGCACCGCCATCCCGCCCGGAGTGCACCCCAAGACCAACACCACCGAAGCCGCGGACGGCGCCATGGAGGTCAACCTCAGCGAGCTCGGCGAGGTCTCGCCCGAGACGCGCAAGCTGATCGCCGCGCAGGTCGTCTACACGCTCGAAGGCGTGAGCAGCGCGCGCGTGCGCATCAAGGAAGAGGGCGTGCCGCTGCTGCCCGACGGCAAGGACCTGCGGCCCACCGACATGGAGCAGTACGAGGCCGACAACGTGCAGCGCCCGGACCTGCCGGGCCTGGCGGTGGTCGACGAGCGCGTCCTGGTGCTCGACCGGAACGCGCGCCCGATCCCGGGACCGGCCGGTTCCGGCGAGTACGACGTGGTGCGCGCGGGGCGGTCGCCGCACGGCGACAAGCTCGCCGCGGTCACCCGCCGTCCCGGTGGCGTGGCGCTGCGCGTCGGCGACTTCGGCGAGCAGCTGGCCGAGCTGCCCACGGTCGGCAACTACATGAGCAAGCCGACGTGGCGCGGCGAGGAAGAGGCGTGGACGGTCGTCGACGGCCGCGGCGTGGTGCGCGTGGTCGACACCGGCGGCGAGTGGACCCCGCAGACCGTCGACACCCGCGCGCTGCCACCCGGACGTCCCATCACCGACCTGCGGTTGTCCCGCGACGGCACCCGGATCGCGGCGGTCATCGACGGCAGCGTGGTGGTCGCCGGGGTCGCCGAGCAGGACGGCCACGCGGTGCTGCAACGGCCGGTGGAGCTGCGCGCTCCGCAGGGCATGCAGGTCACGTCGGTGGAGTGGCGGCAGGACGAGTCCCTCGTCGCGATCACCGACAGCAACAACTACCCGGTCTACGACCTGTCCGTGGACGGCTTCCGCTGGGAGCCCTACACGGCGGCGAACCTCGGGCAGCCGCTGACCGCGGTCACCGTCGGCCCGGGAGGCCAGGTGGTGGTCGCCGATCGCCACGGCATCTGGCAGTCCCGCGACACCGACGACGTCTGGTCCCTGACAGACGCTCCGATCGGGGGCGCGTCCATCCCGTTCTACCCGGGCTGATCGCTCGCCCCAGCCCCGTTCAGAACCCCGGCGGCGAGGGCGGTGGATGGGGGACCGGCTTCGCTGATCGCCGACGCGCGTCGGTGAGTCGGATCGGCGATCGGGTCATGATCGGCCGGTGCTGTCCTCCCTGCGCGAAGCGCTCTCCGGTCTGGCCGACCTGCTGCTGCCGCTGCACTGCGTCGGCTGCGACGTCGCGGGCACCGCGTGGTGCCCGCGTTGCGCGGGCGGACTCGGCGGGTTGCGCCGGGTCGACCGGCCGCTGTTCGGGAACTCGCCACCGGTGTTCGCCCTCGGCCGATACCGGGGCGTCGCCCGGCGCGCGGTGCTGGCCTACAAGGAGGACGGTCAGCGCGCGCTCGCCGCTCCGCTGGGCGCGCAGCTGGCCACGGGGCTGCGCTCGATCACCCTCGACCGATCGCTGGAACCCGCGTGGTGGCTGGTGCCCGCGCCCTCGCGCGCGATGGCCTCGCGGCGGCGCGGCGGCGCTCACATGGCCCGGATCGCGCACTTCGCGGCGGTCGAGCTCAGCTCCGCGGGGATGCCGGCGCGCGTCGCCGACTGCCTGCTGACCGGTCCGGGCGCCGCGGATTCGGCGGGGCTCACCCCGCAGCAACGCCTCGACAACCTCTCCGGCCGGGTGCTGGTGCGCCTTGGCCGGCTGCCGCCGAGCGGGGCGCAGGTCGCGTTGCTCGACGACGTCGTGACGTCGGGAGCGACGGTGACCGGCGCTGCGGCCGCCCTCGACGTGGCCGGACGCCCGGTCGCGGTGGCGCTCGCCCTGACCGCGACCGCCGGTTGATCTCGTCGAGTGATTTCGCCCGACCTGATCGGCCCAGGAACTGATCAGCGCTCGCGTTCGTTCTCCGTGTGTGAGCTGGCAAAAAACGCCAATCGCCACCATGCGCAGAGCTACTGCGCCTTCTACCCGAACGGGTGAACCACCCGTTCGGCGGCTCACTCCGGTCACGCCTGGCACGCAGCGTGATCTGCTGCTTTCGGCAGCAAACATCACTCTCGGTGGATGCTTGACTTCGCCCGTCTGAGGGGGTGTCACAAATCGATAAACCGAGCTAACGTGGCGAACCAATCCAGCCAATCGAGGCGGAGGGAAGGAGCGAAAACCCATGTCCCTGGCGCCTGAAGTGAGCTGATCTCCTTTCCAGGCGCCCTCGTGCACACCTCGCCTACGGAGCTTGCAAGGAACGGAGGTCGTGAATGGATATCGTCGTCAATGGTCGTAACGTTCAGGTTCCCGATCACTACCGGGAGCACGTCAACACCAAGATGACCCGGCTTGAGCGGTACAACCGGAAGGCCATTCGGGCGGAAGTGGAACTGTTCCACGAGAAGAATCCCCGCCAGGCCAAGAACTGCCAGCGAGTCGAGATCACTCTGAAGGGCAAGGGCGCTCCTATTCGCGCCCAAGCTTGTGCAGGCGACTTCTACGCCGCGCTCGACGCCGCGACGACCAAGCTGGAGAGCAGGCTCCGGCGCATGCACGACCGTAGAAAGGTGCACTACGGACAGCACAACCCGACTTCCGTGGCAGAGGCGACCGCAGCGATGGCGGACCGGCCAGTGGTGACCGGCCCGATCGGGTCCGGCTCCGGTGGAGCCGAAGGCCGAACCGCGCTGCTCGAAGCGCCCCAGGAAGCTCCCGCGCACACCGCCGAGGTGCCGGGACAGCGCATGACCGAAGAGGACGGCTACGCCCCCGGCCAGGTCGTGCGCGAGAAGGAGCACTCGGCCAAACCGATGACCGTCGACGAAGCCCTCTACCAGATGGAACTGGTGGGGCACGACTTCTACCTCTTCTCCGACGCCGACAGCGGGCGTCCGAGCGTCGTCTACCGCAGGAAGGGATTCGACTACGGCGTGATCCGACTCGCCGACGCGTGAAAACCCATCTGGGCGGCTTGCCCGGCGGAACCCGAGGCGCCGTCTGGACCGCGGGCACCACTCCCGACCCACGCGGAGTGGTCGTCCTCCCCAGATGACGCCCCGGAACCCGCAGCGGTGCGAGCTGCGAGAGCGTGAAGCAGAACGCGGCCGACGTCGCTCGCCTGACGGCAGAGGGCGAGTCTGCGCCACGCCCGACCCACACGGCTGTCCCCCGCGTACGGTGGTTCGCGGGGGACAGCCGTGTGTTGCGTTCCGCCAACGCTGCATCGGACTACGGCACACCCCCACAGCCAGCTCTAATACGATGGCCACAAAGCGTCCGTGACGGACGCGTCACGATCAGCTAGCGAGGTCGACCGGATGGTCCTGTCCCGACTGCTCCGCGCCGGCGAGGGCAAGATGCTCAAGCGCCTGCGTGCTATCGCAGCGCACATCAACGAGCTCGAAGACACCGTCGCCGGTTTGTCCGATACCGAGCTGCGGGGCAAGACAGACGAGTTCAAGCGCCGCCACAGCGAGGGGGAGTCGCTCGACGAGCTGCTGCCCGAAGCCTTCGCGGTCGCCCGCGAAGGCGCCAAGCGCACCCTCGGCCAGCGGCACTTCGACGTGCAGCTGATGGGCGGTGCCGCCCTGCACCTGGGCAACATCGCCGAGATGAAGACCGGTGAGGGCAAGACCCTGACCTGCGTCCTGCCCGCCTACCTCAACGCCATCACCGGCGAAGGCGTGCACGTGGTCACCGTCAACGACTACCTCGCCAAGCGCGACGCCGAGTGGATGGGCCGCGTGCACCGCTTCCTCGGCCTGGAAGTCGGCGCGATCCTCGCCGAGATGACCCCGGAGCAGCGCCGCCATGCCTACACCGCCGACATCACCTACGGCACCAACAACGAGTTCGGCTTCGACTACCTGCGCGACAACATGGCCTGGAGCCTCGCCGACTGCGTGCAGCGCGGCCACCACTTCGCCGTGGTCGACGAGGTCGACTCCATCCTCATCGACGAAGCCCGGACCCCGCTGATCATCTCGGGCCCCGCCGACCAGTCCTCCCGCTGGTACCAGGAGTTCGCCCGGCTCGCCCCCATCCTCAAGCGCGACGCGCACTACGAGGTCGACGAGCGCAAGCGCACGGTCGGCGTCACCGAAGAGGGCGTGTCGATCATCGAGGACCAGCTCGGCATCGAGAACCTCTACGAGGCCGCGAACACGCCGCTCGTCGGCTACCTCAACAACGCGCTCAAGGCCAAGGAGCTCTACCAGCGCGACAAGGACTACATCGTCCGCGACGGCGAGGTGTCCATCGTCGACGAGTTCACCGGCCGAATCCTGGCCGGTCGCCGCTACAACGAGGGCATGCACCAGGCGATCGAGGCCAAGGAAGGCGTCGAGATCAAGGCCGAGAACCAGACGCTGGCCACGATCACGCTGCAGAACTACTTCCGCCTCTACGACAAGCTGGGCGGCATGACCGGTACCGCCGAGACCGAGGCGGCCGAGTTCCACGCCACCTACAAGCTCGGCGTGGTGCCCATCCCCACCAACGAGCCGATGGCCCGCATCGACCAGCCCGACCTGGTCTACAAGGGAGAGCCCGCCAAGTTCGAGGCCGTCGCCGAGGACATCTCCGAGCGCCACGAGAAGGGCCAGCCGGTCCTGGTCGGCACCACCAGCGTCGAGCGCTCCGAGTACCTGTCGAAGCTGCTGACCAAGCGCGGCGTCCCGCACAACGTGCTCAACGCGAAGAACCACCAGCGCGAGGCCGCGATCATCGCCGAGGCCGGTCGTCTCGGCGCCGTCACCGTCGCCACCAACATGGCCGGTCGCGGTACCGACATCGTGCTGGGCGGCAACGTCGACCACCTCGCCGACGCCGAGCTGCGCGAGCGCGGCCTGGACCCGGTGCAGAACCGCGAGCAGTACGAGGCCGAGTGGCCCGCCGTCGTCGAGAAGATCAGGGCGCAGGTCGACGCCGAAGCCGACCGGGTCCGCGAGGCCGGCGGCCTCTACGTGCTGGGCACCGAGCGGCACGAGTCCCGCCGCATCGACAACCAGCTGCGCGGTCGTTCCGGCCGTCAGGGCGACCCCGGCGAGTCCCGCTTCTACCTGTCGCTGGGCGACGAGCTCATGCGCCGGTTCAACTCCGCCATGGTCGAGACCGTCATGACGCGCCTGAAGGTGCCCGACGACGTCCCGATCGAGCACAAGATGGTCTCCCGCGCGATCCGCAGCGCTCAGACGCAGGTCGAGCAGCAGAACATGGAGATCCGCAAGAACGTCCTCAAGTACGACGAGGTGATGAACCAGCAGCGCACCGTCATCTACGACGAGCGCCGCCGGGTCCTGGCCGGTGAGGACCTGCAGGAGCAGGTCATGCACATGCTCACCGACGTCATCACCGCCTACGTCGACGCCGAGACCTCCGCCGGCTACGCCGAGGACTGGGACTTCGAGAAGCTCTGGAAGGCGCTGGGCTCGCTGTACCCGGTCGGCCTGAGCTGGGAGACGCTGGTCGAGGAGGACGACGACCTCAGCAAGGAACACCTGCTGGAGCTGATCACCGCCGACGCCAAGGACGCCTACGCCAAGCGCGAGGCCGAGGTCGACGGCAAGGTCGGACCCGGTGCGATGCGGGAGCTGGAGCGGCGCGTGCTGCTGAGCGTCCTGGACCGCAAGTGGCGCGAGCACCTCTACGAGATGGACTACCTCAAGGAGGGCATCGGCCTGCGCGCCATGGCGCAGCGCGACCCGCTGATCGAGTACCGCCGCGAGGGCTTCGACATGTTCGGCGGCATGCTGGACGCGTTGAAGGAGGAGTCGGTCGGCTTCCTGTTCAACGTCCAGGTCGAGGCCGCCGAGCCCGAGCCCGCACCGGAGCAGCCGGCCGTGCCGGTCTCGGTGAGCCAGGCGGGCAACGGTGTCCCCGAGGTCCCGCAGACGCCGCAGGTCCCGCAGGCGGGCGCTCAGCCCCAGGGCGCGCGTTCCCGGCGGGCCAAGCCCGCTTCGGCGGGACCGGCCCTGAGCCAGCTCGCCGGAGGCCCCGGCGACGGTGACGAGACCCCGCCCGCGCTGCGGGGCGGCGGTCTGCAGGCCCCCGGCAACCAGCGGCTGAGCTACTCCGGCCCGGACGAGACCGGCGAGGTGCAGAAGATCTCCGAGCAGGACGACCCGGAGACCCGGAGCGGCACCCGCCGCGAGCGCCGCGCGGCCGCCCGAGCCGACAGCAAGAAGAAGAAGCGCTGAGCCTCCGCTCACGCGAAGGGCCCCGGACCGTGCGGTCCGGGGCC